>CAZWIW010000061.1:0-9685 GCA_964634545.1 uncultured Rubrivirga sp. | reverse complement strand
AGCCGGAGTTGTAGAGGAACTGCGGGGAGCCGAGCAGGAGCCACGTTCCGGTGGTTGCTGCGGCTATGAGTGTCGCGACCTGGGCGGCGCGTTTGGAGGTGTGTTCCTTCACCCAGCGGCCAGCGAGGTCGGATGCGACCCAGGCGAGGGCGACCATCGAGAGCGCGAAGGTGAGGGCGTTCCACTGGATGTAGGGGAAGAGCAGCTCTACCCGGCCCAAGCCGGTGGATCCGCCGGCGTATTCCAGTAGTGCCCACACAGTGGTGTGCAGAGATGGGTACCACTGGTTCCAGGCAATCGCACCGTCTGTGGTCGGCCAGGTGGTGCTGTTCGCGACATAGGTGTTGGCGAACGTGGTGAAGTGACCATGGTTGTCCCAGCCGGAGAAGTACAACCCGCTGAGGAGTTGCTCTGCACCCGTGCCGAGGTAGGCGCTGATGAACCAGTAGGTCATGCCGGCGAAGAGCGCCAGGAGTGCCACATCGGTGATGCGTGGCTTGGGAAGGGGAGTATTTCTCAGATGCGGAATCACGTAGAGCGCCACCGCGATGATCGCGAGCGCGGACAGGAAGCTGCGGGCGGTGAACGCATCGACGGGGGTGGAGCCGGCGCGCGGGAAGATGACCGCTGCCGCACCGAGAATCACGATCCCGGTGATGACCGCGCGTTCGGCGTAGGTCTTCCCCCACGGCGGGATGATGATGAGAAGCATCGCTATCGCGATAAGGCCAACGATCGGTGCGACCCACAGCAGAGCGATGGCCACAGCGGTGCTCGCGGCGAGGATGCCGATGCGCGTCACGGGCGCCTCTCGAAACGAATGCCGACCTCGAGTGGGCCTTCCAACACCGCGCTGACGGTCGCAGTGCCCCCGTCAACCTTCATGCCCGGCTGCACGACCGGTCCCCATCCAGGCGGTGGGGTGACTTGGACGGTGAGCGTTGGGTCGATGAACAGAGCTTGGGGTTCGGCTGTGAGTCGGTAGGTCAGGACTGTTGCGGGTGTGGCGTCGTCTTGGTTATTCGCGAAGGTCCCCGGCGGGAGGTCGTAGGAGACGGACACCAGGCTCTGTCCGCCCGGCGGTGTCCAGCCCACCACTCTGATCATGGTGTTTCCGAGGCCGTCGTCGATCCATCCCCCGCCGAGTTGACGTCGGCTATGTCCTTTGAACGGGCGTACGTTGAAGTCCTGCGGGTAGTCCACCCGGTAGTTCCTCGCCGCTCGAGGTACATAGAGCAGGTAGGCGTTCTTCAGCCAGCTCGTCTCGTAGCCGATGCGCTCGGGTGGTCCCTCCGGGCGATCAGGAGGCGTGGCATTCGTCAAGGTGAGCGTCTGCCGGATCCGGGCGCTGCCGTCCTCGCGGAGATTCACCACCACGAGTTGGTTGCGCTGCTGGAAGACATCCACCTTGGACTGGTTGCCATTTTGGGTATACATCGCGGACCAGTCGCCGAATTCGGGTGCTTCGACCACGCCGGCTGCACCCGCATCCAAAGCGAGTTGCTGCAGGAGGCGGTCCTTCATCCACACCTGGAAGTGTCGACCGGGCGCGGTCGAGGCGATGGCTTGTGCGGAGTTCACCAGATCATCGCCGGACAAGATCCGGCCCAGCAGTTCGTCGAGGAGCTGCTGGTTTGCTTGCTGGCGAGCGATCGCATCGTCTTGGCCGAACTCCTGGTAGGCATCGATCAGCAGGATCTCACCGATCTGCTCGGATGTGACGGTGCCATAGACCGGAGATTCGATCGGGCCGGTGGCCTCCAGCACCGCGGCGATCGCGGTGAGGTCCATCGCCACGATGCCGTCCACTTCGGGGTAGTTGCCGCCGGTCCATGCGCCGGCCATCTCCTGGGCGCTGAACAACATGCTCGGGTGGGTGTTGGTCACCACGAAGGGCCGGTTGCGCTGGTTGCCCTGAAAGAACGGGTTGTAGGCGGGGCCGAACCAGTTCACCCGCGCGTTGAGCGGCGGGAACAGTTCGGTGGAGGTTTGCCCCTTGATGGGGATGGAGATGCGGCCATCGTCGAACTCGACCATGAGCAGCGAGAGCGGTGCGCCGAAGCTGGCGCGCATCTCGGCCTGATTGCCGATCGCGATGAGGTAGCGGCGGGGACCATCGGCACCGAGTGCTTGCGGCAGGACCGGTGCGATATCCACCAGCACCTCCACCGCCGTTTGCACCGGTGCCATTTCCGCGAGCGCTTGGTCGCGAACATCGTTAAGTGAATCGGTGAAGCGACCACCTGCCTGCACAGCTTCGAGGTTCGCTTCGGCCTGGGCGAGATCGTCGAGCACTGTGTCCACCCGTGGGGCAACCCGCTCGAGCCGGTCGAGGTCGATGGCACCGTCGGTGAAGATCTTCTGCGCGCCGTTCTTACCGGAGAGGTCCCCGTACAAGCTCAGCAGTTCACCGGTGGCGGCGGTGATCTCACCGGCAGCGGAAACAACGCGCTGCCAGTTCGCGACCGCGGGGGCGCCTCCCTCGAATCGTGCGATGAAGTCGACTTGGGGCAGCTGCAGGCTGCGATCGAGGGTCCGCGTGGACTCCCGCGCGAGTTGGTACTCGGCTTCACCCGCTGCATAGTCGCCAGCAGTAAGGCCATCGGCGGCCTTGCTCAGGTGGTCCTGAAGACCAAGCCCGCCGCTACCGAACAAAGTCAGGGAGTAGGCCAGACCGGCTTGCAGCCAGAAGACGAACCCACCAAGCAGCACGGCGGCGACGGTGAGCACGATCGCCAGGAAGGGGGTCCGACCGCTGGAGGGGCTTGCATCGACTGTGTCCGAATCGCCGGAATTCCCTTGTGGCGAAGGGTTCGGGGAAGACTCTGACACCCGGGCAGTCTACGTTTACGTGCCCTCGGAATGAGGGTTGCGCGGGCCTAGTAGGCACCTTGGCCGCTGATCACGACCTTCGCGGTCTTGGCAACGATCACCAGATCAAGGGCTGGGGACCAGTTCTCCACGTATTCCAGATCCATGCGCATGCGCTCGTCCCAGTCCACTTCCTTGCGACCTGAGACCTGCCAGAGGCCGGTGAGGCCGGGCTTGGTGAGGTGGCGGCGGTGATCGGCGTCATCGAACAGGCCTAGTTCCTCGGGCAGGACCGGGCGCGGGCCGACTAGGGACATGTTGCCGGCGAGCACGTTCACCACCTGGGGCATCTCATCGATGCTCCAGCGGCGAAGGATGCGCCCGAACGGAGTGATGCGGGGGTCTGCTTTGTAGCGCTCGAAGATCTTCGCATCCGGCGTGCCGATCACTTCCGCACGCTCCTTGTCCGCTCCTTGGTACATCGTGCGGAACTTGGTCACGGTGATCATCTCGCCGCCGCGCCCGATGCGTTGTTGTCGGTACAGGACCGGTCCGCGACTGCTGAAGAAAGTGCCGATCGCGGCGATGAGCATGAACGGCAGGAACAAGGCGAGGAGCAGAACGCCGAAGACGATGTCCAAGGTGCGCTTGATGGCGCGTTTCGGTCCGGTGAGATGCGGCTCGTCCAGATGCAACAGCGGTAGATCGGCGGCCATGCGCATCGTGACTCGCGGCCCAGCGATATCGCCCACGTTCGGGGCGACCATGAGATCCACCCGGGGACCCTCGAGGCGCCAGGCGAGTTTCTGGACAACTGTGTGCTCCAGCGCCCGAGAGCCGGCTACGGCAACGGTGTCGGCGTCTTCCAGGCTGATGCGGGCCATCACCTCATCGAGCCACAGGTCGAGTTCGGTATCGGTGACATCGACCGGGGGTTCATCGATCACGTCGACAACGGTGAAACCGGCCACCGGATCGCGGTCGAGCATGTCGACGATCTCGGTCTGTGCGCTGCCCGAGCCGATCACGATCGTGCGGTGCAGGAAGTGCCCGTACATGCGCTCGTGTCGCAACCAGGCACGCAAGACCCAGCGCACCGTAAGGAGTAAGAGCATCCCCACTGCAAACGTGATGAGCACGAAACCGCGGGATAGATCGAGTTTGAGTGCGAAGGAAACGATCGCGATGGCAGCGAAGACCAGTGCTGAGGCACCAACGATGCGCTTGAACTCCTCAGAGCCCACGCCGAGGATGCGGGTGTCGTAAGCACCGCGCAGCACCAGCACGCTGATCCAACTAAGGACCACCACCGCGGCGAAGAACACATAGGTGCCATCGGAAATGTCAAGGTTGTAAGGGATCGTCCAGCGCAGGATGAAGCCGATGGCAGCGGCGGCTGTCACCGCAACCAGATCCCAGATCACTGCTCGGGTGGCGTACACCCGCAGTGGGTCGCGGCGCAGGTGCGGGCGGTCCCGGTGGCTGCTGGGAGCCGACCAGCCAACCTTGCCGGCCTCGGAGGTGACTGCGCTCTGGTCTCCCGACCGAGGTGGTGAGGCGGCTTCGCTGGTTTCGTCGCTAAGCGCCATGCCCGTCACCTCCCAATCCCCGAACACCTCGAAGGTACCAGCGTGTGCCGCCCGCAGACCTCGTTGGAGCGGCATGGGCTCCATTTCGGGGCACTAGTGCGACCGGCGCCGCTACTGCAGGTAGACGCGGACCGGAACCTCGGTGAGGGTGATCTCGGTGTTCGGGCCGGCTTCTTGACACTCGGCTAGCGGATCGCAGACCAACTGCGAGTTATCCGGGGTGGTGTACGTCGCCTCGCCGTCCTGCGCCCACGCAATCACCCAACTGGTGCCATCGCGGCTGAAATCGCAGGTCACAGCCCCACCCGATTCCTCACAGCCGTCGAAACTCGCGCCGACCATCCAGTTGTCGAGAGCGAAAAAGCCTTGCTCAGCATCGGAGCCGGCGAAAGCCTGGATGCCCAGGAAGTCCAGCGGCTGCAGCGACCAGATGTACCAGTAGGACCGCGCGATGCCGAGCCGGAGATCGTCCACGTAGGTGCGGACCACATCACCGGCAGCCGGGGCTCCGGTGATCTCCCGACCTTCGATATCCCCAGGGCCGGCGATGCCGTAGTTCACCTCGGTGTCCCAAATCGGAAGTTCCGGAGCGTCGGCAGCTTCCAGCGCATCGGTGAATTTCTCCACCAGCAGTGCGCGATCGGCGGGGGTGCCTTGACCGTCGGGGTAGGTATGGACAGTCCAGACGTCAACCGGCCAATCCAGTTTCTCGAGCTCGGTCAAGTACTCCGGGAAGAAGCGGTCGAAGGAGCCGGTGAGCCGGGTGGAGGGTGATGGTGCCACCACTAGGGCATCGGGATCGTTGGCCTTGATGATGTCGTAGGCGCGCTTGGTCATCTGCGCCATCTCTTCAGGCGTGCCGTTATAGAAGTTGACGAGGTTCGCTTCGTTCCAGATTTGGTAGGCGTTGATGCGATCGCCATAGCGGGTGACCACCGCCTCAACCCACTCGTCCCAGTCATCGAGGTTCGCCGGAGCACTCGCAGCGCCGGGCTGCGGGTAGTCGTCCTCATTGACTTCCTGCGCCGCCCACTCCGGGGTGGTGCCGAGCACGTAGAGGATGTCGGTCATCCCCTTGCTCGTGGCGTTTTCCAACGCGCCCTCGAGGTTGTCCCACTTGAACTCGCCCTTTTCGAGTTCGATCTGGGACCAGCCGGTGCCGTTGTCCCACAGCCGCAGCGCACCGAACGGGGCAGACGCCCAGGCGCCACCTTCCACGCCCTCGATGTGCAAACCGATGACCGAACGCTTGATGGCGTTGGGGTCCTCGATCACCTCCGGGCTAGCCGTCTCCGGGGCGCTCTCGCCACCCTCGGAGGCGTCCCCACCACCACCGCCGCAGGCCGCAAGTGTCAAAGCCGCAACGGCACCGATCGCTACTGCGGCAACGCTTGAACGGCGGCGCGGGCGGCCGCGTTCTCCTGCTGCTGCGCGAGGAGTTGCTCGTAGTTGGCCTGGCTTCCGAACCATAGGGGGCTACCACCAATCGGGATTTGCGTTCCGGGGGCAACGGGGTTGCACTGGTTCAGCGTGTTGCACTGAACGGTTGCTCCAGCCGGGACAGTGTACGTACCCACTCCCTCGTTGCTCCACACGACAACCTCCGGGTCGCTGGCATCGCCGAGTTGGCACACGTTCGGTTGGCCGGAGCCACCGCGGGTGCAGGAGTAGAAGGAATTGACCATCCAGTCATAGGCCGTCTGGTAGCCCAAGCGCCCGAAGTCCCCATCGGGAGCGTTATCCAAGATGATTCCGAGCCGACCGTCCGGGCGGAACCAGTAGTACCAGTAGGTGCGATCGATGCCGGTCAGGATGGAATCCAAGAAGGTGCTTGCGGTCCAGTCGGCTGCCAACGGACCATCAATGCGGTTGCCGCGGATCTTGCCCGGGCCCTTGATGCCGTAGTTCACCTCGGTGTCCCACAACTCGATTCGGTTCGGAACACGGGCCTTGTTGATATCCCGGTTCACTCGATCGATCAAGCGCAGGCGATCGGCGGGTGTCCCGTTGCCCTTGGGGTAGGTGTGCACCGAAATAGCGTCGACCGGCCAGTTCAGCTTGCGCAGTTCCCGCAAGTACGCCGGGAAGAACTTGTTGTAACGCTTGGTCAGTCGGACCGTGGTGCTCGCGGCAACAACCGTGGCCGTTGGATCGTTGGCCTTGATGATGCGGTAGGCATCGCGCGTGAGGCGAGCCATTTGCTTCGGTGAGCCCTTGTAGAAATCCTTGAGGTTGGCTTCGTTCCAAATCTGGTAAGCGTCGATGCTGCTGCCGTAGCGCTGCACAACGCTACGCACCCAGCGCTTCCAGTCCTTGGCCTTCGGATTGGCTGCGCCAGTGCCCCGATAGGGGTAGCGGCCCTTCTTTCGGTCCTTCTTGCTTTGCGCCCACTTCGGTGTAGAGCCAAGAACGTAGGTGATGGACATGTTCTGGGCGTTTGCACTAGCCACCGCGGCATCCATGCCGTTCCACCAGAACAAGTTCTTCTTCTGCTGCACCTGACCCCAGGCAACGCCGGAGTCCCACAGCCGAATGGTGCCGATGTTCGCATTCGGTCGCTCGCCGTTAGCGATCGCCGGAACATGCATGCCGAACTGGACATCCGGTACCGGGTTCGCGGCGGTGGCCGCGGGGGCGGCTATCGCGCTGGAGCCGATCAGGGCGGCGCTGGCGATGACGGCGGTGAGCGCTCGACGCATGGGGAAGGCCTTTCGTTCGGGGGCGGGTTTTCCGGCCTATGGCGTTCGGGCAGGTTAACCGAGGATCTGGCAGTTGACGAACATTGACAACGGGCCTGCCGGCATTTCGGGGTGATGGCACCCCTGCTTTCCCCTAGATCTTGCGAAGGACGTACAAAGATTGGCCGTCCGTTTCCCTGCCGTATACGAAACGATCGACCGCCATGCCCGCTGCCACCACGTGCGCCTCGAAGTGCTGGCGAGCGAACCGCGTGCAGTGCAGTCGGCCCTTCCATTCCAGCGGGCCGTAGCCCTCAGGGTTCTCCTCCCAGGCGGGCACGCCCTCCTCCACGAAGCAGGTGACAAAGGCCCTGCCCTGGGCGCTGAGCGCCTGTCCGATCAACTTCAGATAGGCGGCGGTGTCCTCATCGTTCATGTGGGAGAAGACGGAGTAGGCGTAGAAGACGTCCACTGTCCCCGGGTCCGCCGCAAGGGTGCGATCAGGCAGGCCGGCGGGGTTGTACCGCTCGTTGGCCACATCGACGCAGGTGAAGCGAAAACCCGGGGCGGTGAGGTTCGTGCGTGCCCAATCGATGAGGTCGGGCTGAACATCCACGCCGTGATAGTCCGATATCCGGCCGTCCTTGTAGTGCTCGCGGATGCCGATGGCGAGGCGGCCAGCCCCACACCCCCAGTCCAGCAGCCGGGAATTCTGGGTCAGCCCGGCAAGTCGCTCCAGGCGCTTCACGTCACGGACCGCGGTGCGGATGAAGGCGTCGTCGTTCTTGAAATGCTTACCCCCCATCCGGTACTTGCCCGGGGGCAACGGGGTCTTCTTCCGGCGAAGGGCTGGCACGTTTGCAGCCTAGTGGGGACTAATAGGCGCCACTTCGGGTGAGAACCGCCTGCACCGTGCGCAGCAAGATCGCCACGTCCGCGGTAACCGACCAGTTCTCGATGTAGAGCAAATCAAGCTCGACGGCGTCGTCCCACGAAATGTCCGATCGTCCGGCTACTTGCCACAGACCCGTCATACCCGGCTTGGCAAGCAGGCGGCGGGCATCGGAACTGCGGTAGCGCTCGACATCGTCGATCGGGTGCGGGCGCGGGCCAACCAGGCTCATATCGCCACGCAGCACATTGAACAGTTGCGGCAATTCGTCCAAGGACCAGCGCCGCAGGAACCGCCCGACCGGGGTGATGCGTGGATCATCCACGAACTTGGCGATGGGACCTTCGCTGCCACTGCTCTCACGCATCGCTTCACGTTGTTGATCGGCATCGCGCACCATCGTGCGGAACTTCCACATCCGGAATATCTGTCCGCGCTGACCGGCCCGATCCTGGGAGAAGAAGACCGGCGAGCCCGAAGTGATGAGGACGAGAAGGGCGATAAGCAGTAGGAGCGGAGACAGCAGGATCAATGCGAACGCACTGACGGTGATATCCATCAACCGTTTGACCCCGCGCTTGGTGGCGCCGAGACCAACTTCATCGAGGTGCATGAACGGCAAACCCGTCGCAACGCGCAGGCTGAGCCGCGGACCGGTCACCGCACCGAGCGCCGAACTGATCAACAGGTCAATGCCGCGCCCCTCGATACGCCAACTGAGCTCGCGGATGTCAGCCCCGCTGAGACCGCAGGAAGGCGCGAGCGCGATGCACATGATCTGCTCAGAATTAACCCGGTGCATGAGCTCGTCCATCCACGCACTGGATGCCTCGGATTCATCGGTCTGGTTGATCGCGGGTTCGGCGAACTCAGCCACCACCTTGTAGCCCGCCCACCGGCGCTGCGTGAGGGCCTCGGAGATACGCGCACGATCCTCGGCGTTACCGATCACGATGGTGGACTGCAGTTCCCGCCCTTGGTTGCGCTTACGCAGCAACCAGCGGCGCCACAGCCACCGATCGGCAAGGAGCAGCGCGGTACCGATCGGAATCGCGAGCAGCACATATGCGCGCGAGGTATCGAATTTGCCGAGGAAACTCACAATGGAAACCAGCGCCACCATCAACAGCGCGCTTTGCAGGATCTTCCCGTACTCGGTCAGCCCCAAACCGACCACGCGCTGCTCGTAGGACCCGATGAGGATCAGAACCGCCAACCACAGGATCGGTGCGATGGTGCCGACCAACTGGATCGGGCCGGTTAACGAAGTGCCCAATTCGGCCACCGAAAAGCGGGTGATGAAGCCAATGGTGGTGGCGATGATCAGGGCAAGCGCATCCGTGAACAAGATCGCGATTCGGACATTTCGTGAGACGCCAACAGCCGTCGGTTGCGCATGTTCGCTGGTGGCTGTCGTCACCCGCCTCATTATGGGCGTTGCGCGCAAGTGAGGGGGTAACCCGTCAATCCGCGTTTTTAGGCCTCCACCGGTTGGTGTCCAGCTTCACCGCGCTGACAATCGTGAGCATGGACTTCGGGTTGAGTTCCGCGCGCCGTCATGGGCTTGCTCGTCGCGGGCTCACCGCGAGCGCCGCGGTGTTCGGGGCGCTGGTGATCACTGCGCCGTCGGCCTTCGCGAACGACGAGAGCATCCGCTTCGACTTCGACCCGGACAACCCCAGCGCCACGCACGAGTGGACCGTGCCCACCGGGGT
>CAZWIW010000060.1:0-10099 GCA_964634545.1 uncultured Rubrivirga sp. | reverse complement strand
GCGGCGTCCGGCGACTGTCCGGCGTGGATCTGCTTGGTTTCGAAGGACCAGCCTTCGCTCATGGTCTTCTCCTTGTGTGCTCGAGTTGTCTCGGTGGCAACTGAAGAGAGGCGGTAACCGTGTACGGAGCTCCGACCTCGCATCCAGTCGGGGCCTTGCCCTACGCAAGACCCGCGCTTGCCCACCAGGGGCCAGGTCTCCACCGGGAGCACCCCACCGCGGTTGGAGGGTTGCCGTCCAGCAAGCCGGGGCTTGACGCTGGAACTCTTGACCTAAGACGGAACTATATCCAACACCCGAATATCCGCCAACAAGGCTCGCAATTCCTCCGGTGGGACCCCTGTGCACACGGCGTGGTCCAGCACCGCACCCAAGACGTTCTCGGGATCATCGAGCACGCACCGCTCGAGGGCGACGTTCGCGCGCACGCCATCCCCGCACAGCCAGGCCACGACGCCGGCGGCTGCCGCACTATGGCCTGCTTGACCCGGTGGCGTAGCCCGAGTGCAACGCAGCAGGGTCTGGAGCAGCGCTTCCCGATCGGCGGGTGCGAGGTGGGCCGCAGCCACCAGCACCAAATCGCGGCCACGGGAATCAGCGAGCGCGTCACGCAACTGGCGTTCGTCCACCGGGGGGATCGGCTGATCCCCTGTTGACACCTTGGTTGTCGAGTCAACTCGGCCGTGACGCACGGCTGCATCTGCGAAATCTCGAAGATGCTCCATAGCGAACGCGCTACCCGGTTCAAATTCCCCCATCGCCTCGCATGCCCCCGCATCGGCATCGCACTCGGACTCGATTCGCGTCCGCGAGAACGCTGGTGTGGGTCCAGGGAACCGATGCGCCGCCCATTGCCTGGATCTGGTGTCGATCCATCGCCATTCGCCGTGACCAGTGGACAGATCACGTACCTGCGAGCCCCGGACGTGCAATATCGCCTGGCACGGCACGGGCATGTGCGTCCGCATGGCTGCACACAGACTCGGCACGTGCTCGTCGCTCCGTGTGACGATCACACAGATCGCCGCATCTGCCTTCACATGTTCAGCCGTCTGGATGAACGCCGCGACGTACTCCTCGACCGGGCGCTCGTGAACCGGTCCTAGGTCCGCTCGTTGCGAGACGACCAGGGTGCCCTTGCGTAGCCATAGGCACACCAGCGATTCCTCGGGATGGAAACCCAGCAGGTGCGGCAAGCTCGCGGCGATGCCAATTGGGTCGCCCAACGTGACGGGGCGTGATCGATCGGTCGATGTGTCGGTATTCATGCCGACACACTCGTCGCCCACGTGCGCTAATCGAAGAGCGCTCCTGGGACCTGTGGAGGCGATGCACGGGGGTTGTGGATGGTGCGCAGGACGGGATCCTTGGGTTGGACACCGAAGCCAGAGGAAACCCTCCTGACCCGGCGTCCCACCCACGGCAATGCGTGTGCACCAAGCCACCGTCCATCGGCAACGCGTCGGTTCACCCATCGGTTACGAGGGAGATCACTGTCAGGAGCGCGCCATGAGGAATCGCCGAGGCCCCAGGCGTCCAGGACCGCCTCCGCCGTGACCGCGTGTCCCTGGCTGGATAAGTGGAGCCGATCGGCCGACCACAAGCGTTCATCGTCGAAGCGGGCGGCCCCCCAAAAGTCCACCAACGAGCACCCGTAGGCCTGGGCGATGGCCAAGGTGGCGGTTCGAAGACCCTGAATCCGGCCCGAAATCGACCCGAGGACTTGCGATCGTCGAGTGGGATCGCCGAAGGCGAAGATCGTGACGTCACTGCCACGGGTTCGCAGTGCCCGCACCGCCTGCTCGAGGTCCGTTGCTACAGCGTCAAGATCGAAGTTGCGTCGCAGAACGTCATTGACACCGACTCCGATCGAAGTCATATCGGGCCGAAGCGAGGTGGCGGCCGGCACCTGCTCTTCGACGACCTGCCGGGTTAGTCGGCCGCGGATCGCAAGGTTCGCGTACTGCACCGAATCGATGCGTTGGCGCAGCGGCAACTGCTGCGAAACTCTGTCCGCCCATCCCATGTGACGTCCATCCGAACGAAGTTGATCATCCAACCCTTCGGTAAAGGAATCACCGAGTGCAACGAAACGCGTGATCACCTGTGGCATCCCCCAAGAATGCGAAGGACCCGGCCGCCGAAGGCTTCCCCTCCCGCGACGACCGGGTCGGGGAAAACACTAGCCCGTCCCTTCCGAGGGTTGGTCACCGACACTCCGGGTGGCAATCGCCTGTCCAGCTCGGCGGTACCACGTCACCAACGCGATGAGTCCGACGACGATCTGCGGGAAGTACGACGTTGCACGCCACACCAGATCGGCCGCCGTTGCCGCACCCTTTTCCGTTCCCCCGCTCACCAAGAGTTGGATCATCAATGCATCCATGGTGCCCAAGCCACCAGGAGTGATCGGAACCATCAACATGATCTGACTGACGGCGAAGGCGCCGAAGGCACTCAGGATGTCTGTGCCTGCCGTTCCCCACCCCTCTACGCCGCGAAGCGCCGCGTACAAGATCAGGAATTGCGTCAGGGCTATGCCGATTTGAACCACCGTCAACAGTTTCCATCGCCGGCGAACGAGATCTGACATATCCGCGCGGAACCGGATGATGGGACCGGCGACGTCTAGATCCTTGAAGCGAGCAACCCTCCGTGTTACCGGCCGCAGCAACGTATTAGCGGCGTTACCAAGCCGCTCAGCCAGGGATTCCGAGCGCATCACCAGGGCGAAGAGCACGATGACCGTCACCAAGATGGCTAAACCAAGGGGGCCGAGCCAGGCGACCGAATCTCCCGTGCCGGTGATCGTGAGGGCGATGACGCCCAGAATCGGGAAACCCAGGCTCGTGAAGGTCGCCCAGACGCTGACAGCGGTGATGGCCGCCGTGGCCGAGGTGGCGCTCAGGCGATAGCTCGTGAGCATGCCGAACTGCACGGCAAGGCCGACCGCACCCCCGGCAGGCACGCCGTTGCTGATGGTGAAGGCAGCTTGCTTCGCTTGTTGGGACTGCCAGTAGGTGAGCGACTTCTCCGCCGCTTTGTAGATGAGTCCGTAGACGGCGAGATATAAAAGAACAGCCGCCGCGATAACCGCCAGTGCAATCCATGTCATGGATTGCAGTGACTCGATGGCTTCGTTGTAGCTACCGATCTGTGGGATCACGCGCCAGAAGATCAACACGATGAGAGCCAGCCCGATGACACCCAAGATCACGCTCTTGCGAACATCGAGTTTGGCAGGCGCTGGAGCGATCACTTCAGGAGCGTCCTCGCCCGGCTGCTGCGACATAGCCGGAGCCTGCCACACCCACCGGTACCCCCCGGCCGGAACCGATGAACACGTTGGGCAGGATGCACCCATGCGGCTCGATCACTTGTCCTACGCCTGCACCACCAACGAAATCGCCGATGTCGTTCAACGCATCGGCTCCGACCTCGGTGGGACGTTCGTCGATGGGGGTCGGCACCCGTCATTCGGAACCCGCAATTTCATCCTGCCGCTCGCTGGTGGGGCCTACGTCGAGGTGGTCAGCGCCCTCGATCACCCAGCAGCCCTCAAGGCACCATTCGGCCAAGCAGTCCACCAACGCGCGGAAGATGGGGGCGGCTGGCTCAGTTGGGTGCTCGCAGTCGATGACATCACCCCCGTCGAACAACGCCTCGGCCGCGAGGCCGTACGCGGCCACCGCATCCGCCCCGACGGTGTGGAGTTGTGCTGGAAACAGATCGGCATCCTGGACACGATGGAAAGCCCGCAGGTGCCATTCTTCGTCGCCTGGGACTGCGAAGACACCGAGCATCCAAGTGCCGGTGGCGCCAACAGCGGCATCACGATCTCCGCCATCGAGATCGCTGGGGATCCACAGGCCGTCATCCCGATCCTCGATCCCGGCCAGGCGCTGGAGGGCGTCGAGCTGCGTTGGATAGACAGCGACGAACCGGGAGTGTCCGCCGTGACCTTCAGCACGCCTGCGGGTAGCGTTCGCATCGACTGAACAATCATCAGGGAGTGCTCATGCCCGACGACGACGAGTCGTCTCAAGTACCTCCGACCCTGACAAAGGTCGCCGGTATCACCTGGCGAGTGCTTGTCCTCCTCGCCGGGCTCGTGGTCATCGGCTACGTCCTGAACATCATCTTCCCCGTTGTCTTGGCCTTCTTCCTCAGCCTGTTGGTGACCGCCTTGGCGTCACCACTGATGAGGCTGCTGAACAAATTCCTGCCCAAGGTCTTGGCAATGGTGCTGGCTTTGATCATCATCATCAGCGCAATCGTCACGATCTTGTTCGTGGTGATCCGTTCGACCATTGCGGAGAGTTCGAATCTGGTCTCGAGTTTGCAATCCGGACTCACCGAGATTCGGTCCTGGCTCAAGGACGGCCCCTTGGGTCTCACCGATGAGAGCGTCAACAATCTGATCACCCAAGCCGAGGGCTGGGGGAAGACCGCGGCCGAAGGCGCACTGAGCGCCGCCGCGGGTGAACTGGGCAACTTGGGCACCGTCATCATCGCTGGCTCGGTCTTCATCTTCGGAGTGATCTTCTTCCTGCTGTCCCCCGACAAGATTTGGGGCTGGGTGGTCGGGTGGCTGCCGAACAGCACCAAGGCCACGGTCGATACCTCCGGGCGCATCGTGTGGCACTCCATCTCCGGTTACACCAAGGGAATCGTCGTCATTGCACTGGCTGACGCCACCTTGGTGTTCATCGGACTCACGATCCTGCAGGTGCCCCTCGCGCCCGCCCTGGCTGCCGTGGTCTTCCTCGGGGCCTTCATTCCGGTCATCGGTGCCCCGATTGCGACTTTCTTCGCCGCCATCGTTGCGCTCGCCGAACGAGGTCCGATCGTCGCGCTGTTGGTCATTGCGCTGACGGTTGTCGTGGGATCGGCCGACGGCCACATCCTGCAACCGCTCGTTATGGGCAAAGCCGTGAACTTGCACCCACTGGCCATCATCTTCGTGATTGCCGCCGGCAGCATCGCCCTGGGAATCGTCGGCGCCCTGGTGGCCGTGCCGATCGCAGCGGCCATCTACGGGGTGGCGAAGTTCGTGACGGGACGAGACCCTGATCACCCGTATCCGCCACCACCGTACGAGGCTCCGCAGCCGAGCACCTCGAGCAGTTAAGCGCAGCAGCCCTCCGCACTGATCAGATCCAGGCCGTCGGGAGCATCGTCAGTGATGGCGTAGACCTCCCATTCGACCCCATCTGGGTCCGACACCCAGAACTTCTCTTGGATCGCGTGGCAGCACTCAACACCTGGCTCGCGTCGGATCTGGTCGACCTGGGTAGCCAACTGCGCATCGCGAACACCGACCTCGGCGGGCTCGGCCACCTCGACCCCGATGTGGTTCATCGCACCGGCCACACCTACGCCACGGTCGGCTACTTCGAACAGCACCAACTTCATCGGCGGGTCGGCGATCTCGAAGTTCGCATACCCGGGGCGACGCTTGTGGGCAGAGACGTTAAAGAGCGTCGAGTAGAAGTCCACCGCGGCGTCGATATCCGAAACGTTCAGGGCGAGTTGTACGCGGGCCATGGTTGTCCTTTCATCGATATCTGTCTATATTTATATCCATCGATACAGGCGATGTCAAGGAGAGCCATGAATCTCGGACCTACCTGCTGCCCCACCGGGTTGCGCGAACCCCTCGCCCGGGAGGAAGCCAGCCGGCTGGCCGCTTTGGTGAAGGCCGCGGCGGATCCCGCGCGGCTGCAACTCCTGAGCATCATCGGCCACGAGGAAGAGTCCTGCGTATGCGACCTGCAGGAGATCATCGGCTTAAGCCAACCCACGATCAGCTACCACCTGAAGAAACTCACCGACGCCGGCCTGCTGACTCGGTCAACCCGAGGAACCTGGGCGTGGTACCGGCTCGATCCCGAAAAGATGGCCGAGTTGTCGGCGGTTTTCGATGTGCACAGCCTCGCGTATCACTCGTAGCGGGACTGCTGACGCCACAGATCGATTCCACCTTCTTGTGCGAAGGCGTCGATCTCCGCGATCTCCGCGGCGGTGAACTCCAGGTTCTGCAACGCCCCCACCGTTTCGCGCAGTTGTGCAGCCGAACTGGCGCCGACCAACGTGGTCGTCACCCGCGGATCGCGTAGCGTCCACGCGACGGCCATCTGCGCTAGGGACTGTCCGCGCCGGCGTGCGATCTCGGCCAAGCCGCGCAACCGTTCGGCGTTTTGCGCATTGACCCAACTCGGATCCAGCGACTTGCCTTCCGTGGCGCGTGAACCTTCGGGGATGCCATCGACGTACCGGTCGGTCAGCATGCCCTGGGCGAGTGGACTGAAGGTGATGGCACCAGCGCCCACCTCGGCGAGTACGTCGAGCAGACCGTCGTCTTCGATCCATCGGTTGAGCATCGAGTAGGACGGCTGATGAATGAGCAGCGGCACTCCCAGGTCACGCAGGATCTGCACCGCGCGCAAGGTCCGCTGCGGCCCATAGGACGAAATGCCCACATAGAGCGCCTTGCCCTGCTGCACTGCGGTCGCCAACGCCCCCATGGACTCCTCCAGCGGGGTGTCCGGGTCCGGTCGGTGGTGATAGAAGATGTCGACGTAATCCAGGCCCAAACGCTGCAGACTCTGATCCAAACTGGCCAACATGTACTTGCGAGATCCCAGATCGCCGTACGGCCCGGGCCACATGTCCCAGCCCGCTTTCGAGGAGATGATCAGTTCATCGCGATAGCGGGCGAAGTCCTCGCGCAGGATGCGTCCCACATTGATCTCGGCAGTACCGAATGGTGGACCGTAGTTGTTCGCCAGATCGAAATGGGTGATCCCCAAATCGAACGCCGTATGCATGATCTCGCGTTGACCGGCGATCGGCTTGTCATCGCCGAAGTTGTGCCAAAAGCCCAGCGAGATCGCCGGTAGATCGATACCGCTGCGGCCACAGCGTCGGTACGGCATGCGGCCGTCGTAACGATTCGGGTCAGGAAGGTAATGCTCAGCGATGTCCATGCCAAGATTGTGTCACTACCCACCGTGCCCACTTTGGAGATTGACGTGTCGACTGCTGCCATTCCTTCGGTTCGCTTGAACGACGACCACACCATCCCGCAGATCGGACTGGGCGTGTGGCAAGTTCCCGACGACGTCGCCACCGACGCCTGCCTCGCCGCCTTCGAGGCTGGCTACCGCCATATCGACACCGCGGCCCTCTACGGCAATGAGGAAGGGGTCGGCAGGGCCATCAAGTCCAGCGGCATTCCCCGCGAGGAATTGTTCATCACCACCAAGGTGTGGAACACCGATCAGGGGCGGGACAAAACCATCGCCGCCATGGAGACATCCCTTGCCAAGCTCGACCTCGACTATGTCGACCTCTATCTCATCCACTGGCCCACACCCGGTCGCGATCTGTACCTGGAGACCTGGGAAACCGTCTTGGAGTTGCATCAGCAGGGACTCACTCGTAGCCCGGGGGTGTCCAACTTCCACGCCGAACACCTGCGCCGGATCGTCGATGCCACCGGGGTCACTCCGGTGATCAACCAGGTCGAGTTGCACCCGTGGCTGCCGCAGCGCGAGGTGCGTGCGGTGGACGCCGAGTTGGGCATCGTGACCGAGGCATGGTCACCGCTGGCCTCCGGCGGCCTACTTGAGGACGCCACCTTGGCGGCAATCGGGGCCAAGTACGGCAAGAGCGCCGCTCAGGTGATGATCCGCTGGCACTTGCAACTGGGCAACGTCGTCTTGCCGAAGTCCGTCACCCCCGAGCGCATCGCGGCCAACATCGACGTTTTCGACTTCGAACTCGATGCCGATGACCTCATCGCAATCGAGGGACTCGAGGACGAAACCAAGCGGACCGGACCCAACCCCGACCTGTTCAACGAGGCGTAGCCTCGAGCCTGCGCGTGTCACCTGCGCTTATCACCTGCGCAGGTTCGCGCTAGGACTGCTACTACGCAGCGGTGCGTGCGTCGAGGTTCTCTTGCGGCAACATGTCTCCGGCTGCCTCGCAACTGCGTTCGATACGCGCAGCGGATGAGGTGATCCGGTTCATCTGCTTCTTCTTGATGCCGTCGATCCCGTCCTTGGGCTTCACCCGTCCAAGGTTGCGCTGGATGCGATTGGCGTTGATCAAGACTCGTTCGGGCAATTCACCGGAGATGTAGGCCTCCTCGGCTGCCAGCACCATCTCGTCGGTTAGCCCCTTCATCTCGGCCAGGATGTCCCGCTTCGCCTTCTTCTTGGCATCGGCGGCGGCGTTCATCTCGCTCATCTTCAAGTCGAAGGAGAAGTAGATCTGGCAGGCGTTGATGACCTGGATGGCATCCTCGACCTCGGTGTCGAGTGCCGCGGTGGGCGCATCGGCAGGGGTTACCTCCTCGGTGGCGGCCTCATCCCCGCCGCCGCAGGCAGCCAGGCTCAGCGCCAAACCGATGCTGGCAATACTGGCCACAATCGCTGTCCGTGTCCGCGTACCTCGCATGAAGACCTCCCAGCAACCGAATTAGTCACGAAAGCGTAACGCGCCCGACCCCCATTCGCCGGACATCTCCCATATCGGTGCGCCGTTAGGCGGATTGGCTGTCGGACTCCTCCGGGCGCCGGTCGCGCGGCAAGCCGAAGGAGACCAACAGGCCCATGGTCACGAATCCGGCGGCAACCGCTGCGGTGACCTGGGCTGCGGAGGTGTAGGCCGACTTCGCCTCCGCTGCCACCTCGGTCATTCCTGGGCGCTGCTGGAGTTCGACAATCGCCTGCCCGGCGGTGCGATCGACTTGATCGACCACCTGTTGTTGCTGCTGCGCCGACAAGGATCCGTCTCTTTCCAGATCGGCCGCGAAGATGCTTGCCAAGGATCCGAAGAGGACCGAGCCCAAGATGGCTGCACCCAGTGCAGAGCCCACCTGTCGGAAGGTGGAGGTCATCGCGGATGCACCACCGCTGAGTTCGGGTGGGACATCCGCAAGGACGACGTTCGTGAGCTGCGCCGAGGCGAAACCCAAACCAAGCCCGTAGATCACCAGTGCGATGACTAGCCACCAGGGCGAGCGGTCGACCGACAACGTGAATCCGATCCCCGCGATACCGGTCACTTCCAAGACCATGCCCAAGCGCACGGTGCGCGTGGGCCCCAGCGCCGCCGCCACGTGCCGCGCTGCACCACCGGAGATCAACGTGCCGATCGCAAGGGTGGCCAAGATGACCCCGGTGGTCAGTGGACTCGTGCCGTGAACCGACTGCATCCACAAGGGCAGCGCGAACAAGATGCCGAACTCCCCCAAGCTCACCACCATCGCGACGATGTTGCCGAATCCGTAGCGCCGGATGCCGAACAGGCTCAAGTCCACGAGGGTGACGCCGTTCGAACGCACGAGGTGGCGCTCCCAGAACACGAAGGCGACCAACAACGCGGCACCCAACGTCACGGCGAGGGGAACGATGGACAACGCGCCTGAGGCGATCTGAACAGGGCCGAGGGTGAAGTCCGACGTCGCGATCCACCAGCCGTAGGACTGTCCTTCGATGAGTCCGAAGACGATCAACGCGAGTCCGAGGGCGGTAAGCACGATGCCTAGTGGGTCGTAGCCCTTGGCCTTGCGCCCGTAGTTCTCCGGGACGAATCGGATCACCAACAGCCCCGCGATGATGCCGATCGGGATGTTCACCAAGAACGCCCAGCGCCAACTGAAGTCCTGGGCCAGCCAGCCACCCAGCAGTGGACCTAGACCGGCGGCCCCACCGAAGATGGCACCCCACAGCCCGAAAGCCGCTGCGCGCTGGCGGCCCTCGAACAGCACGTTGATGACCGCGATGGAAGACGGCAACATCATCGCCGCGCCTGCGGCCTGGACGGCTCGCGAGGCGATCAGGAAGGACGGATCTTGGGCTGACCCGCTGCCCAGGGACCCCAGCAAGAAGATGACGATGCCGATCAAGAAGAGCTTGCGTCGACCGAATCGATCGGACAGCAAACCGATGGTGATCAGCAACGAGGCGAACACCAGTGAGTAAATCGAGTTCACCCATTGCGCATCGGTTTGCGTCAAGCCGATGTCTTGCACCATGTCCGGCAGCAAGACGTTGACGATGCTGCCGTCGATGATGATGATGCTCAG
>CAZWIW010000059.1:8072-10144 GCA_964634545.1 uncultured Rubrivirga sp. | reverse complement strand
GCCGAGCTTGCGCTCGACAAGGAGGAGAACGACGACGATCACAACTCCCACGAGAACCATCAGTCCGGCGGCTGCGATGTCAGACGTTGGCGCGAGCAGGTTTCGATCGTCGTCCTGCCACGGCCACAGTGCACGCAACGAACCCACCATCAACCCGGTGAGAACAGCCAGGGTGATCCCCGCCCGGTGCGCCAGCAACCACTTCAGCAAGGTGACGAACGCACCAAGTCCAACGATCGCCCCGAGGGCGAAGGCGCCGAGGTAGACCAGATCGCGGTCGTTGACCGCGTCGAGCGTCGGTTCGTACATGCCCAGGGATAGCAGGAAGAAGGATCCGGAGACCCCGGGCAATACGAGTGCACAGATGGCCACCGCGGCAGCGAGCATGACGATGATCGGACTCGGATCTGTCACCGTGGCCGGCGGTAGGCCGGTCAAGAAGAACAAGGCCACCGCAGCAACGCCAGCAGCGAGCAGATAACCCGGCGTCCAGCCACTGCTGCGCTGCACCATGTGCGCTGGAACCCAGATCCCCGCCAGCACCAGCCCGAAGAACAGCGCGAGCATCTGGACCGGGTGCTCTTCCAGAAGCGGTTCGATTACCCGAGCACCCAGCACGACAGCAATCACCATGCCGATGCCTACGGGGATGAGCAGCCGCCAGGGCAGACCTGCGAACGTGCGGGCGAACCTGCGCCCGGACGGGCCTCCATCTGCGAGGCCAACGAGTTGCCGTAAGGCCAGCACGGCATCGGCTATCGCATCGATGACTGTTCGGTAGATGCCGACGATCAGCGCGATGGTTCCGCCGCTCACCCCGGGGATGACCTCGGCGACTCCGATGAGCCCGCCACGGACAAGGTTCGCGATCAGCCGAAGCACCAGATCACTGTAGGGCAACGGGAGGAGAGCACGAACCTCCCAGACACGTGGCACGAGGCGCGATATACCTAGTCCATGGAAGAAGGTGGCCTCGCAAGCCTGTTCCCTTACACCGAAGTGATGCTGAGCATCGCCCAGATCTTCGAACTCCTGGCCGCTTTCGTCATCCTCGCCGGACTTTTCTGGTCCGCTGGTCTGTCATGGCGCGCTTACAAGCGCACCCGTGATGGCAACACGACCTACAAGACGATGCGCCAATCCTTCGGTGGCGCGATCTTGCTGGGCTTGGAGATCCTGGTCGCAGGTGATCTCGTCCGAACGGTCGCCGTCTACCCCACCATCGAGAACGTCGGGGTTCTCGCGATCATCGTTCTGATTCGCACCGTCTTGAGTTTCAGCCTGGAAATCGAGATCGAGGGAGTTCCCCCTTGGCGACGAGCCCTGGTCAGCGGGGCGACGGTCATGCGTCAGGCGGCGAAGGATGCGAAGGGTGACGCGGGTGGCGAGTAACTCGATCATGTTCATTCGCCATGCGGAGAAGCCCGACAAGGATCACAAGGGCGTGACCCCGGACGGTGATCACGATGAACACTCACTTTCGGTCCGCGGCTGGACCCGTGCGGGTGCCCTAGCGGTGGTCTTCGCGCGAACTTCGAACGGTTCGGACAGCTACTCCGGCATTGCGATTCCCGACCGGATCATCGCCACTGCACCGAGCGAGAGTTACAAGAGCAAGCGCGAGCACGACACTGCTCTGCCAACAGCGCACCGACTGGGTCTGACGATTGAGGCGACTGCTATCCCAGACCACTACTCAGCCCTTGCCGCCAACATCCAGGCGACGGCGACTCCAACGCTAGTGGTGTGGCATCACGGGAGGATTCCGGAGTTCATCGCGTCTTTCCCCGTCGCAAATGCGAACGAAGTGCCGAAAGCGTGGCCGGATGATCGTTTCGATTTGATCTGGGCCTTAACACCCGAGGGTGACCACTACGTGTGGTCCGAGATTCCCCAAGCGCTTTTGGAAGGCGACGAAACCAACTGACCTAGGTCAGGCAACCGATCTCGTACAACTCCTCGGGAATCGAGGCATCGGAAGGGTAGTTGCCGTCGTCGTAGGTGCCGCACGCGTCTTCTTGCGTTCGCGGAACCCAGAACTGTCCCTCGGCCTCGAAGATGAATGCCGTGGG
>CAZWIW010000059.1:3763-7972 GCA_964634545.1 uncultured Rubrivirga sp. | reverse complement strand
GGCGAACGTATGCTGAACAGGTGGTGAACCGTGGTCGGCCGGTGGCGTTCGCCGTGGGAGTCGTCGCCGGCTTAGCTGCCTTCGCTGGCCTAGCACCGGCGTCTTTTCTGACAATTCCCCAAGCGCAGGCGGCCGAGGCTCCGCAGCCGCTGACGATCAACGGTGGACCGACCAGCACCACCGATCCCTCCCCCGTGCAGATCGACGCCGATCTCTACCTTCCCGCGACTACACCTGCCCCGGCGGTGGTCCTCGCCCATGGATTCGGAGGAGATAAGGAATCGGTGGCCGAGGAAGCTGAGTTCTTGGTCGATCGGGGATTCGTCGTCCTGGCCTACACCGCACGAGGCTTCGGGGAATCCACCGGCACGATCTCGATGAATGCACCCGACTTCGAGATCGCCGACGCAGCTTCGGTCATTGACTACCTCGCTACGCAAGATGCCGTAACCCGCGATGCGCCCGGTGATCCGCGGGTGGGTTTCGCCGGTGGCTCCTACGGCGGTGCGCTCTCCTTGATGATCGCTGGTTACGACGACCGGGTAGACGCGGTCAGTGCTGACATCACGTGGAACGATCTGCAGACATCGCTCTTCGGTCAATCGGTGCGAAACCCTCCAGCGGTCAACGAAGTCGGGGTCTTCAAGCAACTGTGGAGTGGGTTGTTCTTCAGCGCTGGGTTACTCAACGACGACGGCCAAGTCACCGACTGCGGGCGCTTCGCCCCCGATTGGTGCGCGGCCTACTCCACTGCTGCCGCCGATGGCGTGCTGACCGACCAGGCCCGTGCATTGATGGAAGCGTCGTCGCCGGCCAGCATCACTGACCGCATCACCGTGCCCACCCTGCTCGGCGGGGGTCAATCGGATTCGCTGTTCCCTCTCGCCCAGACGAACGCGAACGCCGAGCAGATCGGGGCGGTCAATGACGACGTCAAGGTGGTCTGGCACGCAGAGGGTCACGATGGTGGTGCCGACGAGACAGAGCGGCTGCGCGAACTCAATGCGCAGTGGTTCGATGCGCATCTTGCAAACGGACCGGAGATCTCCACGGCATTCGAAGCCTCGCTCGTGGAAGGGTCCGCATTCGGCAATCAGGGCGACACCGGCATCCAGATCCTGTCCAGCGATGACTACCCCGGGTTATTCGGCTCGAGCGCTCAAGAAATCCCGATCACCGGCCCCACTCAGCAAGTCCTTGCGCCCGCCGGCGGAGTGCCTGCCGCCATCTCATCATTGCCGGGCGCCGGTGGCCTGGCTGGTCTTGCCGGAAGTTTGCTTGCTCTCCCCCTGCCCAATCAGAGCGCGACCTTCGCCTCTGAACCACTTGGCGAACCCGCGCGCATCATCGGCTCACCCACGGTCTCACTCGAGATCTCCAGCGCGACGCCGGCAACGGATGTCACTTTGTTCGCGAGCTTGCGCATCATCGGCGGCACCGATCGGCCCGTTCTGCCGAACGGTCTGGTGGCACCTATCCGGCTCGATGGGGTGGGGCCCACACCACAGGTGATCGATGTCGAACTCCCCGCGATCGTCGCAGACGTCGCCGCTGGTGAACGGGTGAGTGTGGTGATCGGCACGACCGATCAGGCATTTCGCATGCCGCCCGGCCCAGCCGTCTATTCGATCGGGCTCGCCGATGCCTCCGTGTTGATCCCGCTCAATCCCATGACCGAGGAATCCAGTGGTACCCCACTGTGGCGCTGGCCACTCATCGCCCTGGTGAGCATCATCGTGATCGCGGTGGCGGTCCGCGTGCTGCGACCGGGAGGTACGCGCGCGAGTTCCCGCGCAGACCTTGCCGATACACCGATCGCTGTCGAAGGACTGTCCAAGCAGTTCAAGGGCGGCGTGCACGCTGTTAGCGACGTCACTTTCCAGGTCCCCAAGGGTGTGGTGCTCGGGCTCCTTGGACCCAACGGGGCGGGCAAGACCACCACCATGCGCATGGTCATGGGGCTCATCTATCCCACCGGAGGCAACGCCTACGTGTTCGGTCAACCCGTTTTCCCGGGCGCCGCAACCCTTGCGCACATCGGTTCCTTCATCGAAGGTCCAGGATTCCTACCGCATCTGTCCGGCCGGGAGAACTTGCGGCTCTACTGGAAGGCCAGCGGGCGCGAGAAACTCGATCCGAACCTGGACTATGTCCTGGATATCGCCGGCCTCGGCTCCGCGATCGACCGCAAGGTCCGCACCTACAGCCAAGGTATGCGCCAACGCCTGGGCATAGCGCAGGCGATGCTCGGCATGCCCGATGTCTTGGTACTCGATGAACCCACGAACGGTCTGGATCCGCCGCAGATCCGCGAGATGCGCTCGGTGCTGCAGGACTACGCCAACACCGGACGCACCGTCGTTATCTCATCCCACTTACTCAGTGAGGTGGAGCAGACCTGCTCGCACGTGGTGGTCATGCACCACGGGACGCTGATCGCCCAAGGCACCGTTGCCGAACTGCTTGCTGGGCGCAGTGGCGTGCGCTTGGAGGACGTCTTCATGGAGATCGTCGGCGAAGGCCACGAGGTGGTGACCTCATGAGCGCCCCCACTCTCGACTACTCGCGCCGGGACACCTTGGGCATCGGCGTCGAATTTGTTCGCCAGATCAAGCGACGCCGCACCCTGGTTGCCTTCCTGCTCGTGGTGGCTCTGCCGCTGATCGTCGTCGCCGCGGTGCGGTTCGGGCCTTCATCCAACGGCGACGATGGCGGCAACCAAGGGGGCGGGTTCGGTGATGGCAACTTCGATCTCGTCGGCCTCGCCACCAGTGGTGCATGGAACTTCACGGTCACCATGCTGCTGTTCTCTTCCGGCTTCCTGCTGGTCATCATCGCCGCGATGTTCCTCGGGGACACAGTGGCAAGCGAGGCGAGTTGGTCGACACTTCGCTACCTGCTCGTCGCGCCGGTGCCCCGACGCAAGCTACTTCGCACGAAGGCGGTCGTGGGTTTGATGCTGACGGCGATCGTCTTGGTGACCTTGGTCGTCACTTCATGGGCGATCGGTGCCATCGCGTTCGGTACCGAACCGCTGGCCAGCCCATTCGGTGGAGCACTGACACAGGCCGAATCCGCCCAACGCCTCGTCGTCATCACCACCTACATCGCCATCACTTTGCTGTTTCCCGCATCGATTGCGTTCCTGATGAGCGTGTTGACCGATGTCCCACTCGGTGCGGTGGGAACGGCGGTGGTAGTCGTCATCATCTTCAACATCCTCGATGCCATCGAGGCCCTCGGATCCCTGCGACGATTCCTCCCCTCGGATTACGGATCAACATGGGTAGACGCCTTGAACCCAGTAATCGCCTGGGACCAGATGGCCGTCGGCATCGCCTACAACCTGATCGCCTTCGCGCTCCTCATGGGGATCGCGATACTGCGCTTCGACCGCAAGGACATCACTTCGTAGGCAGTTCCCGAACACCGGTTGGCCGGTACTGTGCTGTTGTGGATGAAACCCGCCGGCTGCGCTTTTCCCTGTTCCTGCAGATCTTCGCCGTGATCATGTTCACCGGTGCCGGCCTGGTTCGTGCCTTTGCCCTCGGCTTCGACACCCTCACCGTTGTGCTCCTCGGTGCTGCGGTGATCTCGGGCGTGGTCGCTGTGCTGACATTCATCCAACTTCGCGACGATTGAGTCCCCAACTCAGCCGAAAACCGCCCTTGCCATGCGCGAGCGGTAGTCCCGACACCACAATGCACCCATGCCAGAGAAACTCGTCGTCGCAGCGGCCCAGATTCCTACCGTTCCAGAAGACATCGACACCAACCTGGAAGCACATCTGGACTACATCGCGCAAGCCAGGGCGCAAGGGTGCGACCTGGTCGTCTTCCCTGAGTTGTCACTGACCGGCTACACCCTGTCCGATGAGAGTTTCCGCCTCGCCCGATCCCGACACTCGAAGGTGGTTCGGCGGATCGCCGAGGCATCCGAAGACATCACTACGCAATTCGGCTTCATCGAAGAGGGCCCCGCAGCGCAGTTCTATAACGCGACGCTTGCCGTTCGCGACGGCGAAATCAGGCACCTGCACCGCAAGGTGAACCTGCCTTCCTACGGCAACCTCGACGAGAACAAGCACTTTGCGACGGGCCGCTTCATGGAAACGGCCCAACTCGATGAGACGTGGCGCTACGCGATTCTGATCTGCGCTGATGCGTGGAACCCTGCCCTGGTCCACCTCGCGGCCATGAACGGTGCGAC
>CAZWIW010000059.1:1198-3663 GCA_964634545.1 uncultured Rubrivirga sp. | reverse complement strand
CTGATCCAACGCGAAGTGAACCGCCTATCTGAGGTCCTAGGAGTTCCCGATAGCGTCCGCGAATGACGCTTTCACGGAGCCTGCTGACCCTTACAGGTGCCATCACTGCCACCACAGCGCTGCTACTGACGGCTGGGCCCGCCCCAGCCGATTCGACCGGGGGGCAATTGCGTCAGGTGGGGACTTATGACTACCTGACCCAACCTGACTTCACCGGCCTCACCACCGTCGGTGAGATCGCCGCCGATAACACGATCGGGCTGGGAACGTTCGCAAACCTCGACGGCGAGCTCGTGATGGTCGGCGGTGAGGTCTACCGAGTTCGCCCGGACGGGACCCCGCGCCTCGTAGCGGCGGACACCGCAACACCGTTCATGCAAGCGATACGTTTCCGCCCGACGGCAAACGCACCGATTCCCCCGGGCACCGAGTGCAGCAACCTCGCACCTCTCATCCAGCGAGAGGCAGACCGCACGAACGGCATCGTTGCTGTGCGCGTTCGCGGCACGTTCTTTGAACTGACCACTCGCAGCATCACCGCCGACCCACCTCCCTATCAACCCCTGAGTCAAACGATCGCGGAGCAGACCACCTTCGATCTCAATGGCGCTCGTGCTGTTCTCGTGGGTTTCTGGCAAGGCAAGAATGCCTTGGGCATCGGACAAGATGGCCTGCACTTGCACGCTCTGACCGCGGACAAGAGCGCGGGTGGGCATGTCCTTTCTTGCATCGTCGGCAATGACGTCCAGCTTTCGGTGCAGCCGGTGGCCGATGTTGAGCTGCTGACTCCAGCCAATTAAGCGGCGGTGATACCCGCGACCGCCTCCGCGAAGAGCTCGGTGTGCCGATCAACATCGGCTTCGGTCGTCGCCGGGCACATGAGAGCCATGTTGTGGAACGGAGTCATCAAGACACCTCGGTTCGCCATGAACAGGTGCAGGTAAATCTCGAGATCTTGGTCGTCCGCCTGGGCGGATTCGGTACCGGTGCGCGGCGGCGGGTCCACGAATCGATACTCCGCACGAGCGCCGAGCTGCGCGACCGACCATGGCACCCGGGTGTCGGACAGCACCTTCTCCACTCCTTCCCGGAAGCGTGTAGCGAGAGCGATCATGTGCTCGAACGCCGAATCCGTCAGCACCTCACCCAAGGTCGCCCGCATCGCCGATGTGCTGAGCACGTTCCCTGCCAGGGTGCCGCCCACACCTCCGACATCGATGAGGTCTGCTTCGGGATGCTGTGCGATTCGATCGGCGATCTCCGAGGTGATTCCGTACGCGCCCGAGGGCACACCTCCGCCGATGCTCTTGCCGATCACCACGATGTCCGGACGCAAATCCCACGCGGTCGTGCAGCCACCCGGTCCCGCCGAGATGGTGTGCGTCTCATCGATCAACAGCAACGTTCCGTACACATCGCAAAGCTCGCGCACCGACTCCCAAAAGCCCGGCTCGGGCAAGACGATCCCGATGTTCGTCAGTGCAGGTTCGGCGATCAAGACTGCAACGTCGCCATGGGCTAGTGCTCGTTCCACGGACTCGAGATCGTTGAATTCGGCCACTCGAGTGGTTTGCGCCACGGGAACTGCCGGACCGACGTTGCCTTCGCGTTCGATCGTGGATCCGTCCGGGCCTGTCCGCACGAGGGTCTCGTCCACCGCCCCGTGGTAGCAGTAGGAGAACGCGCAGATTTTGTCGCGTCCGGTCACCAAGCGTGCAATGCGCAGGGCCCAGCGGTTCGCATCGGTAGCCGTCAGCGATAACGACCACAAACCCAGACCGAAGCGGCGGGTGAGATCGGCGGCGACCCATTCGGCATCGTCAGTGGGCAGCATCGTGGTGATACCGCCCGCACCCTCGATACGGTTGCGCACCGCCTGCACTGTCGCCGCTGGAGAGTGACCGGCCATCGCACCGGTATCACCGAGCGCGAAGTCGATGTACTCATTGCCATCGACATCTGTGATCCGATTGCCCCGAGCCGTCTCGAAGTGGATGGGGTACCCACCGGCCCACTTGTTCATCCACGTCATCGGGACACGCCCCAGCAGGTGGTCCGCAGCCTCGAACAGTTCCCGGGATTTCGGGGTACGCGTGCGGTAAGTCGCGCTCTCCTGATCGATTGCTCGTTTGAGCGCGGTGCGATCGATAGCGGTCACAACGTCTCCTTGCACTTGATTCCAATCCCCGAGCCGACCAGCGTCATCAGGTTGGGATAACCCCACTTTCACGCCTTCCGCAAGACGGCTACCGGGAGCATAAGCCGCACCGTGGCCCATAGGCACTCCCGAGACAGCAATCAAGCGGTCCACGATCACGCACGCGGAGGAATCTCGTGAACGCTCGCAAACTCGTCGCCGAATTCATCGGCACCTTCCTACTCGTCTTCCTCGCCGTCGGCACCGCCATCTTCGGCATCGCCGCCGTGGTCGGAGTCGACGGCGCAGGACCCGGCTCCGGCGTGGT
>CAZWIW010000059.1:0-1098 GCA_964634545.1 uncultured Rubrivirga sp. | reverse complement strand
GACAACGGAGCGATCAACCTTGCCGGTGCCTTCGTCTTGGAAGCTGTCCTCACCTCCGCATTCGTGCTGGTGATCTTGCTGGTCACCGAGAAGATCGCCGCCCCCGGATTCGCAGGGTTAGCCATCGGCTTAACCTTGACGCTCGTCCACCTGGTCGGTATCCCGCTAACCGGGACATCCGTGAATCCTGCTCGATCCCTTGGCCCGGCATTGTTCGAGGGCGGGACCGCGCTGCAGCAGGTGTGGCTGTTCATCCTCGCCCCACTTGTCGGCGCGCTGATCGCGGTTGTGATCTGGCGCCTGACCCGCACCAGCGAGGCGGAGGAACGTGAGCTGGTCGCCGGCGACGAGCGCTAGCCATATTCGCTAGCGGCGCGGAATCGGCGCCCAGCGGGATTCGGCCTGCACCCGGGTCTTTCCGTCGTAACTCAACGACGCCTTCACCCAGATAGCGGTATCGGATTGCTCGGTGATCACCGCGTGCAACTCGACCGGCATCTCCAGGAACGTCGGGAGCCGGTAGCGCAACTCCAAACCGGCGGTGACCCAAAGATCTGTCAATTGGCCCGACGGCTGCGCCGCCTGCGAGAGCACGGCGGCACCGGAGTGGCAATCGAGCAGCGTGGCGATGATGCCGCCGTTGAGCGAACCCATGCCATTGGTGTGCTGGGGCCCGGGCTGGAAGGACGCAACTACTCCGTCACCGTTGTCGAAACTGCGGATGCGCAGTCCCTCAGGGTTCGATTGACCGCATCCAAAGCATGTCGATTCCGGATAGAGACGTTCTTGAATGCTCAGCTCATGGTCGGCCACGGGCTAATCCTGCACCGCTGGCACCACGCAGCATGAAGGGGCGCGGACCACCTGCGATCCGCGCCCCTTCAGCGTTCTTGCGCCACTAGTCCTGACGCATCAGATAGGCCGCTCCTGCGATTGCCAGCGACATACCGATGACGATGGCCAAGAACAACCACACGGGTTGATCGTTGAGCGCAGCAACCGCAGCCCCGCCACCAGCGGGCACCACTGTCGGCACGCCTGCTGGTGCTACCTGGACCGGATCTTCCGGCGTGACCGGGCTCGCCGGTTCCACCGGTG
>CAZWIW010000058.1:0-10213 GCA_964634545.1 uncultured Rubrivirga sp. | reverse complement strand
TCCAGTGCCGCGAGGGCGGCCGCATAGTCGTCGGCATCCCGGGCTTCCCCGGGGCCGTTGACCACCGACCAGCGGATGACTCCATCGCGATCGAGCACGTAGGTGGCACGGGTGGCGAAACCTGTGTTCTCCCAAAAGGCCCCGTAGGCGCGGGCGACCTCGCCGTGCGGCCAGAAGTCGCTGAGCAACTGATGGTCCAGGCCCTCCGCCTCGGAGAACGCTTTCAGCGTTGCCGTGGAATCGCAGGAGATGCTCAGCAGTTCGGTGTCGTCGTTGACGAAGTCGGCCCGACGATCTCGGATCTCGCACAGCTCACCGGTACAGATGCCGGTGAAGGCGAATGGGTAGAACATCACGACGACCTTCTTGCCACGGAAATCAGAGAGTGTGACGTCCTCACCGTGCTGATTGCGCAACGTGAAATCCGGAGCTTCTTGGCCGACCTCGAGTGTCATGGTGGTCCCTTCCTTCGCTGATGCGAGCAAGGCCAGAAACTAGCGCTTCGCGCGCGGTGCCACCAAACGAGTGCCCTGCCAGTTGGAGCCCGCGCTGATGGTGCTGGTCTGCTGAAGACCGGCAGTCGGCGCGGCATCGGCGATGTCCTCGGCCTCGATGTGGCCATCGCGACCAGGCTTGGGGGTCATCAACCAGATCACTCCGTGGTCGGCCAGCGGAGCGATCGCATCGACCAGGCCGTCGACGAGATCGCCGTCTTCATCGCGCCACCACATAAGAACGACGTCGACGACATCCTCGAAGTCCTCGTCGACCAGTTCGCCACCGACAACTTGCTCGATGCCGACCCGGATGACCGGATCGACGTCGTCATCCCAGCCCAGTTCTTGAACAGTCATTCCAGGATCCAGGTGCAAGGCGGAAGCGCGCTGGCTTGCCTCCTCCGGATCGATGGACCCGGCGTCCACGCTCACCTGGTTCCTCCCGCTTGTCTGTCGTGACGGTAGTTCCGCCCCTGCAACGTGCCTAGTCCACCGAACAACCGGCCCCTTGGCAAGCGCTTCGGGCCAACTCACGGCAACACCTGACATTCATGTCCATGACCACGGGGGTGCGCGCGCTGGGCTTGCCCGATGCGCGAGGATAGGAACACAACCCGATTATTCGGATCCCGGCGATCCCGGCGATCCGACCTCACCGGAAGGGTGCACGCACACCATGGCCCCTGGAAGCGAGCAAGGAGCCCCGCTAGCCGGCGGCTTGCCGACCCAATACGTCGACGTCGATCCCGACGAAACCGCCGAGTGGATCGATTCCCTCGATTCGCTCGTCGACTCCTCGGGCAACTACCGCGCTCGCTACATGATGTTGGCCCTGTTGCGCCGCGCGGCCGAGCGCAACGTTGGCGTTCCGAGTCTGCGTAGCACCGACTACATCAACTCGATCTCGCCCGAGCGCGAACCGTGGTTCCCTGGCGATGAGAAGATCGAGCGCGAGATCCGCCGGATGATCCGCTGGAATGCGGCGATCATGGTGCACCGTGCCCAGCGCCCGGGTATCTCCGTTGGCGGCCATATCTCCACCTACGCCAGTTCCGCCACGCTGTACGAGGTCGGCTTCAACCACTTCTTCAAGGGCCCCGATCACCCCGGAGGCGCCGACCAGTTGTTCTTCCAGGGCCACGCCTCTCCGGGGATGTACGCGCGGGCGTTCATCGAAGGCCGCATCACCGAATCACAGATGGACGGTTTCCGACAGGAACTGTCGCATCCGGGTGGCGGACTGCCGTCCTACCCGCACCCGCGATTGATGCCGTGGTTCTGGCAATTCCCGACGGTTTCGATGGGCCTAGGCCCCCTCAACGCGATCTACCAAGCCCGCTTCAACAAGTACCTCGAGCACCGGGGGCTCGCGGACACCTCCCAGCAAAAGGTGTACGCCTTCCTCGGCGATGGCGAGACCGACGAGGTCGATGCCGTCGGCGCCCTTTCCCTCGCCGCCCGCGAGGAGCTCGACAACCTGGTGTTCGTCGTCAACTGCAACCTGCAGCGGCTCGATGGCCCGGTTCGCGGAAACGGCAAGATCATCCAAGAACTCGAATCGCTGTTCCGCGGCGCGGGTTGGAACGTCATCAAGGTCGTATGGGGCCGGGCGTGGGATCACCTCCTTGCCGCCGATCGCGACGGCGCGTTGGTCAACTTGATGAACAACACCCACGACGGCGACTTCCAGACCTACAAGGCCGAGAGCGGTGCGTTCATCCGCGAGCACTTCTTCGGGCGCGATCCACGCACCGCAAAACTCGTCGAAGGGTGGACCGACGACGAGATCTGGGGTTTGCAGCGCGGTGGCCACGACTACCGGAAGATGTACGCCGCGTACGAGGCCGCCCAGAAGGTGAAGGGCCAGCCGACCGTCATCTTGGCCAAGACGATCAAGGGCTGGACCCTCGGTTCGCACTTCGAAGCACGCAACTCCACGCACCAGATGAAGAAGCTGACGGTGGAGGACCTCAAGGAGTTCCGCGATCGGCTGCACATCCCGATTCCCGACTCCCAACTCGATGAGTACTTGCCGCCGTACTACAACCCGGGGATGGAGAACGAAGCCATCCAGTACATGTTCGAAACCCGGCGCAAACTCGGTGGCTTCCTGCCCAGCCGCCGGCAAAAGGCCAAGCCGCTGCCCCAACCTGCGGATTCGACCTACGAATCGGTCATGCGCGGATCGGGCAAGCAGCCGGTCGCTACCACCATGGCCTTCGTTCGGCTGTTGAAGGACTTGATCAAGGACGAGGGCATGGGCGCGCACTTCGTGCCGATCATCCCCGATGAAGCCCGTACCTTCGGCATGGATTCACTGTTCCCGACACTGAAGATCTACTCCCCGCACGGTCAGCAGTACACCTCGGTGGATCGTGAACTGATGCTGTCTTACAAGGAGTCCGAGACTGGGCAGATCTTGCACGAGGGCATCAACGAAGCCGGCTCCGTTGCCAGTTTCACCGCGGTTGGGAGTTCGTACTCGACGCACGACGTCCCGATGATCCCGATCTACATCTTCTACTCGATGTTCGGGTTCCAGCGCACCGGCGACGGCTTCTGGGCCGCCGGTGACCAGATGGCGCGGGGTTTCGTCATTGGCGCCACGGCTGGTCGAACCACCCTGAATGGCGAAGGTCTGCAGCACGAAGACGGTCACAGCCAGTTGCTGGCGAGCACCAACCCGGCGGTGGTTGCCTACGATCCCGCCTACGCCTACGAAATCGGGCACATCGTGAAAGACGGTCTACGTCGGATGTACGGCGAGCAGAAGATCGATTCGGAGTTCAGCGAGTACGACCTCCACGACGAGCACCGCAAGGACTCACCCAACGTCTATTACTACCTGACGATGTACAACGAGCCCTACCCGCAACCAGCAGAACCGCAAGACTGCGATGTCGAAGGCATCATCAAAGGGATGCACCTAGTCAGCGAAGGCACGGGTGAGGGTCCCCGGGTGCAGTTGCTCGCCAGCGGTGTGGGCGTCAACTGGGCGCTGCGCGCTGCGGAAATCCTGTCTCAGGACTGGGGTGTTGTCGCTGATGTGTGGTCGGTGACGAGCTGGAATCAACTGCGGCGCGATGGTTTGGCTGCGGACCGCCACAACATGTTGAACCCGCAAAGCGATCCGGTCATCCCGTACATCACCAAGCGTCTCGAGGGGCGCAACGGACCCGTGGTCGCGGTATCGGACTGGATGCGCGCGGTGCAAGACCAGGTACGCGAGTGGGTTCCCCAGCCCTTCGTCTCACTGGGCACCGATGGCTGGGGGCTGTCCGATACCCGTGGCGCGCTGCGCCGACACTTCCTCGTCGACGCCGAGTCGATCACCGTGCAGGCGCTCTCGATGCTCGCACGATCCGGTGAGGTGGACACCCAAACGGTCGCCAAGGCGATCGACACGTACCAATTACACGATCCCGCGGCAGCCGAAGCGGGCAATACTGAAGGCTCCGGCTGAGCCGACGGCCCCAGGAGGTCCTGTTGTCCAACGATCCCAAGAGGTTCCTGCGCTACCTATCCGCGGAGCGCAACGCCTCCATGCTGTACCGGGCGCTGGCCGAAACGACAGATGGTGAGCGCCGCGAGGCACTGCTCGAACTGGCCGACATCGAAGACAAACACGCCGAACACTGGGTGGAGAAGCTAGATCACTACGGCGTGGAGATCCCACCGCCACCGGCGGAGTTGGAGCCAGGCGATGCCCAACTCGTCACCCGCGCGCGTTCGCTGGGACTTGTCTCCGTCTTGGACACCCTGGAAGAGAACGAGGGTGCCGATGCGGGAATGTACGACGACGAACCCGAAGCGCTGCCCACCATGCCTTCCGATGAACGCGAGCACGCCGAGGTGTTTCGCGCATTGAAGGGCGATTCACCGGAGAAATTCCCGCATAAGGCGATGGCTCCGGAGGCCGGCGAGCCATGGCACAAACTCGACAAGTCCGGATCCGTCCGTGCTGCGGTCTTCGGAGTCAGCGACGGACTGGTCTCCAACACCGCCCTCGTCATGGGCTTCGCTGGTGCGTCGCTCACCGGAGCGATCACGAACTCCACAGTGCTGTTCGCTGGGCTCGCCGGTCTGCTGGCGGGTGCATTCTCGATGGCCGCAGGCGAATACGTGTCCATGGCCAGCCAGCGCGACCTGTTCAAGCGAGAGATCGACCTTGAACGCCAAGAACTCATCGAAAAGCCCGAAGAGGAAAAGCGCGAACTCGAACTCATCTACCGCGCCAAGGGACTGCCGCGCGAGCAAGCGGCGGCCATCGCTGAGCGCATCATGGCCAACCCCGATACCGCCTTGGACACCTTGGCGCGCGAGGAACTCGGACTTGATCCCGATGAACTCGGCTCGGCCTGGAAGGCCGCGATCTCGAGTTTCATCGCCTTCGCTATCGGCGCATCCGTCGTCGTCATTCCCTACGCCTTGCTCAGCGGTGTTGCCGCGCTATCGCTGGCGATTGCGCTGTCACTCATCGGCATGATCGTGGTCGGCGGGGTTGTCGGCTCATTGTCCGGACGCGGCATCGTGTTCAGCGCCGCCCGGCAGGTCCTGTGGGGTGCCGGGGCTGCTGCCGTCACGTACGTCGTCGGCAGCCTCGTGGGCGTGAATGTCGGCTGATCGGGCGACCGACCCGGCACCGAATCTGCGCTTCGCCCAGCGACTGACCGCGGCCAGTGGCGAACTGGCCACTGACGCGACGATCCGGATGGAGTCCGCGTACCCCTGGTACCGGCAACTGTCGGCCGACGAACGGGCCTGGGTCGGGCTGGTGGCCCAGGCCGGCATCTCCGCATTCTTGGAATGGGTAGCCGATCCGCACGAGGCTCCGCGGCTGACCGCCGACATCTTCGGTTCGGCCCCTCGGGAGTTGGCGCGGGTGATCTCCCTGGAGCAGACGGTTGCCTTGGTGCGAACCACCATCGAAGTGGTGGAGTCGGCAATCGACGCACTCCTCGATGAGCCGGATCGTTCCGCAGCTCGCGAAGCGACGTTGCGCTACTCGCGCGAAGTAGCTTTCTCCGCCGCCGAGGTCTATGCGCGTGCCGCCGAAGCCCGCGGCGCGTGGGACGCCCGCCTGGAATCGCTGATCGTCGATTCCATCCTGCGCGAGGAACTCGACCCATCGGTGGCTTCGCGGATTTCCGCACTCGGGTGGTCCGATGCCACACCCGTAGCCGTCGTGGCGGGATTCGCGCCGGTATCGGATGTCGAAGGTTCCTTGGATGTGCTGCGTCGGGCCGCACGTAATCACGAGTTGTTGATGCTCAGCGGTATGCACGGGGAATTCCTCATTGCCTTGGTCGGGCGTTCGGACAGTGACGAACACGCGGTACGCGCCGGTCGCCTGATGGCTCCGCACTTCGGCCCCGGGCCGGTGGTGATCGGCGAACGAGCGTTGGACTTCGAGGATGTGGGCGCCCTCGTCCGCACGGCCGCAACGGCTGTCCGAGCCGCTAGCGGATGGCCCGATGCCCCGCGACCGGTCCTCGTCGGTGACCTCCTGCCCGAACGCGCACTCGCCGGCGAGTCTCGAGCCCGGGGCGAACTCATCGAGGCCTGCTACCTGCCACTGGTCTCCGAACCACACTTGCTGGCCACCGCCGAGGCCTACCTCGAGCGCACTCCGTCGCTGGAGGGCACCGCTCGGGCGCTGTTCGTGCACCCCAACACCGTGCGCTACCGCCTGGGTCGGATTGCCGATCTGACCGGTTTCACCCCCACAGATCCACGGGGGGCGCTGGCCCTGCGCCTAGCGTTGATCCTGGGGCGCACCGAGGCGTCAGTTGGGGATTTGTAGGATAACTACAAAGACCGGCCCGATACTTTGGCCACATGCCCGACGAGGCCTTGTAGCCATCCACGGAAGGCTATGCCCGTGCTCGTCGTCGTTGCGCCCGGACAGGGCGCCCAGTCCCCCGGCTTCCTGACCCCCTGGCTCGACGTCCCCGGAGTCCGCGAGCGCCTCGAATGGCTCTCCGTGGTCAGTGGGGTCGACCTCATCGAGCACGGCACCGTCTCCGATGCCGAAACCATCACCGATACCGCGATCGCCCAACCGCTGATCGTCGGCGCCGGCCTGGTCACCTTGCTGAGCTTGTTCCCGCACCCCTCGAGCGCGTATTCCGCGATCGGCGCCGGGGCCGGGCACTCGGTCGGTGAAATCACCGCTGCCGTTGGAGCCGGTGTCTTGACCGCCGAGCAGGCCATGATCTTCGTCCGCGAGCGCGGCAAGGCCATGGCCGATGCGGCCGCGCGCACCGAGACCGGGATGACCGCCGTCCTCGGTGGAGAACCCGAGGAGATCGTGGCGCGCTGCACCGAACTCGGCCTCACCCCCGCGAACATGAACGGCGCCGGGCAGATCGTGGTCGCCGGCACCGCGCCCCAGCTGGCGGCCTTCGCCGAGGACCCGCCCGCCGGTTGTCGCGTGCGCCCGCTGGCGGTTGCCGGCGCCTTCCACACCGAGCACATGGCGCCCGCCGTCGGACACCTTGGCCGCCTAGGCAACGCCATCACCACCCACGATCCACGGTTGCGGTTGATCTCCAATGCCGACGGCAAAGTGGTGCACGACGGTCGCGATGTCCTACGTCGGCTCGTGAATCAGGTGAGCAACCCGGTGCGCTGGGACCTATGCATGGAGACGATGGCCGACCTCGGCGTCACCGCCCTGATCGAGATCCCGCCTGCGGGCACGCTGACCGGTCTGGCCAAGCGGGCGCTGCCCGGTGTCGAAACGCTGGCGGTGAAGACCCCGAATGATCTGGACGCAGCCTGGGCGCTGATCAAGGAGCACGGCACGATCTCGCACCTGGACTCCAACCCCACCTGGCGGATGCTCGTCGCACCCGGGAAGGGCACCTTCCGCCGGGCGATCGAGGTCGTCCCCGGCGAGGAAGTGCAAGCATCTGCGATCGTTGGCAACGTCGAGACGCTGCGCGGAGCCACCCCCGTCAACGCCCCGCACGGTGGCGTGGTGGTCGAGTGGTTGGTGGAAGACGGTGATCCGGTCTCCCCGGGGCAACCCATCATGCGTTTGCACCCGGTAGCCGATCACTCCTACGAGGTCTACGCGTGAGCGCACCGATAAAGGCACCCGTTGGTGCTCCCTTCGCCAAGATCCTCGCCACCGGAAGTTTCCGGCCGGCGCGGGTGGTCAGCAACGACGAAATCTGCGAGAACATCGATTCCTCCGATGAGTGGATCCGCGAGCGCTCAGGCATCACCGAGCGACGCTGGGCGGGCGCGGATGAAACCGTCGCCACTATGTCCGCCGCTGCCGCCGAGAAGGCCCTCGCCGCCGCAGGCGTCACCGCCGATCAGATCGACGTCATCCTCATCGCGACCTGCACGCACCCCTACCAAACGCCCTCGGCCGCATCCGAGGTCGCTGCGATGATCGGCGCTCCCACCGCGGCAGCGATGGATGTCAGCGCCGCGTGCGCAGGTTTCGCCTACGGGTTGGCACTCGCGCAGGACATGGTGCGCGGCGGCAGCGCCGAGCACGTTCTGCTGATCGGTGCCGAGAAGCTCAGCGCTTGGACCGATAAGTACGACCGCGGTACCGCGTTCATCTTCGCCGATGGCGCCGGCGCGGTAGTGGTCGGTCCGTCGAACGAACCCGCCATCAGCCCTGTTGTGTGGGGTGGCGACGGCGAGCAACTCCAAGCGATCAACATGACGCAAAACTGGCTGGAGTTCCGCGACAACAGCTTCGACACCTTCCCGGCGATCTCGATGAACGGCCAGCAGGTCTTTCGCTGGGCCGTCTCAGAGATGGCGCGGGTGTGCCGAGAATCTCTCGAGCAGGCCGGAATCACGGCAGGTGATCTCGATGCGTTCATCCCGCACCAGGCGAACAACCGCATCACCGATGCACTCGTGCGTGCGCTGGAGTTACCGCCGCATGTTGCCATCGCTCGCGACATCATCACCACCGGCAATACCTCAGCAGCGTCCGTCCCGCTCGCGATGGACCGGATGCTGGCTAGTGGTGAGGCTCCGCACGGTGGCACCGCTTTGCTCGTCGGCTTCGGTGCCGGTTTGGTCTTCGCTTCGCAGGTGGTGACTTTGCCGTAACCTCCGGCACCCTCAGACTCCGATCGCTTGATCGGCTACAACTTCATAACCGACAAACAACGACGACTACGAAGTCGCCAACGGAAGGAAAGCAAGGAATGAGCCAGAATGAAGTTCTCGAAGGCCTCGCCGGCATCGTCAACGAGGTAGCAGGTGTGCCGGTCGAAGATGTTCAGCCCGACAAGGCTTTCGTCGATGACCTGGATATCGATTCGCTCTCGATGGTCGAGGTTGTCATGGCGGCGGAAGACAAGTGGGGTGTGAAGATCCCCGACGAAGAGGTCAAGAACCTGCGCACTGTCGGCGACGCCGTCGCTTACATCCAAGCGAATTCCTGATTTGCGCGTGCGGGGTGTTGACGTTGTGACACCCCGCACCACCTTGTTCACGCTCCTGTTCCAAAAGGAGGTTCGTCATGAGCGCACCTGAGGTCGTCGTCACCGGTTTGGGTATGACCACTCCGGTTGGTGGTGATGTGCCAAGCAGTTGGTCGGCGATTCTCGCCGGCACGCCCGGCATTACTCCCATCGAGACGGACTGGATCGCCGAACAGCCCTCGCGCATTGCCGGACAACTAGCTGTTGACCCTTCGGAGGTTCTCGCAAAAGTGGAGACCCGTCGGATGGATCGCGCGCAGCAGGCCGCGCTTATCGCTTCGCGGGAAGCGTGGACCGACGCAGGTGCACCCGAGATCGATCCAGATCGGCTCGGCACCGTGATCGCCACCGGGATCGGTGGCATCACGAGTTTGCTCGATGCTTACGACACCTTGAACGAGCGCGGTTGGTCGCGCGTTTCCCCGCACATGGTCACGATGATCATGCCGAACGGACCGGCCGCGATCGTCGGTCTCGAACTCGGAGCCCGCGCTGGGGTTCACACCCCGGTCAGCGCCTGCGCGTCCGGGGCAGAGGCGATCTCCTACGCCGCACGAATGATCCAAAGCGGTCGGGCCGATGTTGTCGTGGCCGGCGGCACCGAGGCGGTCATCTGCGGCATCACCATGGCCGGCTTTTCCGCGATGCGCGCGCTGTCCACCCGCAACGACGATCCCGGTGCGGCATCGCGTCCCTATGACACGGATCGTGATGGCTTCGTGATGGGTGAGGGTGCGGGGGTCGTCGTTCTCGAATCGCGCGAGCATGCCCAGGCCCGCGGCGCGACCATCTACGGCGTCTACGGCGGCGCCGGATTGACCTCCGATGGCCACCACATCGCCCAGCCCGATCCTGAAGGTCGCGGTGCAGCCCGCGCTATCACCGAAGCACTCGCTGATTCCGATCTAAGCCCAGCCGACATCGTGCACGTGAATGCGCACGCGACCTCCACCCCGCAAGGCGATATCGCCGAAGCGGTCGCGATCCGTGGCGCACTCGGATCCGACACCGATCATGCGATCGTCACCGGCACCAAGTCGATGACGGGCCATCTGCTCGGCGGCGCCGGTGCCATCGAATCGATCTTCACGATCCTGGCGCTGCGCGATCGCATCGTGCCGCCCACGATCAACTTGCAGGACATGGATCCGCAAATCGATCTCGATGTAGCCGCGAACACCACCCGCGAATTACCCGGTGGCGACATCGCCGCCTTGAACAACTCCTTCGGTTTCGGCGGCCACGATGTCGCCC
>CAZWIW010000057.1:8261-10293 GCA_964634545.1 uncultured Rubrivirga sp. | reverse complement strand
TCCTTGGTGGCCTCGGAGATCGTGACGGCGCGAGCTGAGGTGAACGGCTCGGTGATGATCATCCGCATGGTGCCGCCTTGGCCCGGTACTTCCTCGGTGTTCTCGATCTCACTGCTGTAGATCAGCGTCTTGGCCGAGACGTCCCAGTCCGGGTCGAACCAGATGGTGTCCTGATCGGGGTATTCACCGAGGTTGGCGTCCTTGATCTTGTTGACATTCACCACGTTGAAGCCTTGGTCGGTGAGCGCGCGCTTCGCCTGCTTACCGGTGCCCTTTTGGCCGGTTGCGTTGATGATTTCCACGCGCACCTCTTCGGGGGCCTTCTTCAAAAGCGGTTGATCCTTGTTCGCCTTGGGCGGCCAGGGGGTGTCGTTCGCGATGGCATCCCACAGCGGATTGGCGCGCTTCTTGGCCACCTGAACGGTTGCGCCGTCTCCGGTTTGCTTCCACGGCATGGTGGTGAAGGTGATGTCCTTCGGGCGCAGGTCGCGCAGGCTCACGGCCAGATCGCGAAGATTCTCAATGTTGGCCAGCTGCGGATCAGCGGTGAGGTTCTCGGTTGCTGCGTTGAGTACGCCTAGCAGCGATGCCGGGTTGAGCAGGATGTCGCTGGACAGGACCCGACGAGCCATCGAGGACAAGAACGCCTGCTGGCGGCGGATTCGCGAAGTGTCCGAACCATCGCCGAGAGTCTTGCGGGCGCGCACGAAGGCCAGGGCCTCCTCCCCGGTGACCGTATGCAGGCCCTTGTCCAAGTTCAAGCCACTGAGCGGATCGTTGACGTCTTCCTCCAGGCAGATCTCCACGCCGCCTATCGATTCGGTGATCCGCTTGAACGCGGCGAAGTCGATCACCATGAAGTTGTCGACGTTGAGTCCGGTGATCTGGTTGATGGCTTTGAGTACGCAGCCCGGGCCACCGAGGTACATCGCCTCGTTGAATCGCCCCTCGTAACCGCCTACGGTCTCACCGTCCTTGGTGCACTCGGGCAGCATCATCAAGGTGTCGCGCGGGATGCTGACACCGATTGCTTGGGATCGGTCGGCGTTGACGTGGAACAAGATCGTGGTGTCGCTGCGCTCGACATCGCCGAACTTCGCGACGGAGCCGTAGCCCTTGTTGCCCTTGCCGGTGCGTGAATCGCTGCCCATGACCACCATGGTGAACGGCGCGGTTTCTCCGGTTTCCTCATCGACCACAACCGACTCGCTGGCTGGGACGGAAACACCCGTTTGATCGGAGATGTCCAGGGCGGTGATGTTGCCTTCGAGTTGACCCATCACCGAAGTGACTCCGGCACCGATCACCGTCACGACCAGCACTGCGCCGGAGATGATCCCGGCCAGGATCGTGGTCCAGCGGCTTGCGGTCGATCGTGCGGACACTCAGGGGGCCTTTCGGGTTCGGCGGTAGGGGTCTTGGGCTAGCACCGGGGCTAGCACCGGGACGAGCACTGCGATGAGCGGTGTTTCATCGTACGCAGCGCGGGGCCGATCTCCCCATAGGACGCACCACCGCCGGGCGACGTTCCGATTTCCGGGCGTGCCGGTGACGAGTGTGACGGGTGAGCCGTGTGAGGCTTTGTATATCCGGCAAATCCATGGCACCGTGGACGAACATCACGGGCTTGTGTCAACAATGTCGCTTGAGCGTCTCAAATGTTGGCCAGGTGCCGACGAGCGATTCCGGGCGAAAGGAGGCCCCCGTGCGGCGAGCGTTGACCGCCTCGATCGTGGCTTCCGCGGTGGTGGCCGCCGGTCTCACCGTGCCGGTGGTGGGCTCGCTGCCTGGCGAGGCCGGCGATCGCGAAGTACTCCAGCGCGAACCGGTGACCGCCACCAGTACCTCACTGCCGCTGTCCGGCGTGGACCCCTCGGTGATCGAGGAATCCACCGTGGCCATGGCCTCGTGGGATTCGCTGGTCGATAGCGCGCACGTGGAGGATCTCGGCCTAGCTCCTGCCGGCTCGGCGACGCTGACGTTCACCAGCGACGACGACGAACACGGGCACGACGAACACGGGCACGACGAA
>CAZWIW010000057.1:0-8161 GCA_964634545.1 uncultured Rubrivirga sp. | reverse complement strand
ACGACGAACACGGGCACGACGAACACGGGCACGACGAAGCGGGAGGCAGCGCGCAGGAACTCGAGCCGGCAATCGCCGCCCGCGCGGAGTCCGTCGACCCGTTCTCCTTGGTCGGCATTACCGCCGATGAACCATTCGAAGCGGGCACTCGCGTGTTGGTGCGCGTGCGCGAGGACTCGGGTTGGAGCACGTGGGAGCCGTTGACCCTCACCGACCACGGTCCGGATGTCGATTCCCCCGAAGCGCGTGGAATCCGGTACGGCACCAACCCGCTGTTGACCGATGAGGCCGATGGCATTCAGGTGCGAATCGACACCCCCGGTGGACAGGAGCCGGACGGCGCCGAGGTGGTGTTCGTCGACAACCCGGTTGAAGAGGCCGATGCGCAGTTGCCCGAGCCGCCCGATGGCTCGGCTATCAAGCCGGTCTCGGTTGCGCGGGCGGGAACGGTAGCCGCGATGCCGCCGATCATCTCCCGTGCCGAGTGGGGCGCCGATGAGAGCCTGCGCCGCGGATCCGCGCGCTATTCACCCACGATCAAAGCGGCACTGGTTCACCACACCGCCACGAAGAACAACTACAGCCCAGAGCAAGCCGCCAAGCAGGTGCGCAACCTCTATAGCTGGTTCACCAAGGGCTTGAAGTATTCCGATATGGCTTACAACTTCTTGGTCGATCGGTTCGGTCGGCTGTATGAAGGGCGCGCCGGAGGTTTGGATCAGCCGGTGATCGGCGGCCATACCGCTGGATTCAACGATCAGACATTCGCCGTCTCGGCTATCGGCAACTTCGCAAAAGCGAAGCCACCGGCAGATCAGATGGCTGCGATCGTCGATTCGGTGTCGTCGTTGACGGCTTGGAAGCTCGCGATGCATCACCGCGATCCGAACGGAACGATCCCGCTGGTCTCTGATTCAGACAAAGGCACCTCGCGATACGACCCCGGTGAAGTTGCCACGGCGCTCGTGGTGGGTGGGCACGGTGATATCGGTGCGACCAGTTGCCCAGGTAAGCATCTCGAAGAACAAATCCCGGCCATCCGCGCTGCCACCACGGCGAAGATGGGTGCGGGGATGGTCAACCCGTCCGCCAATCCCGCCGCCTGGGCTGGTGGGCCGATGTCGATCACGGCATCAACCAACGCTCCGTTGTCCTGGAGCGTTGCCATCACCAACCGGTGCGGGGACATCGTCCGCAACATGAGTGGCCAACAGGCCGCGCCGGGTCCGCTGCAGATCGATTGGGATCAGCGCGATGACGCCGGCAACCAAGTACCGCCGGGCAACTACACGATCGCGATGAACGCCAGCGCCGGGGCGGAAGCCCTCTACCCGTGGGTGAGTTCCGGGAGGGTGTTGGCCACCCCCACCTCACCACCGGATCCCTGCGGAGCCCCCGCATCCTTCACCCTCAGTGGCGCGGGCTTCGGGCACGGCGTGGGGATGAGTCAGTACGGCGCCCTTGCGATGGCGAACGCCGGGATGGATGCGGCATCGATCGTGACCCACTACTACCAAGGCACCACAGTCCAACCCGTGCAAGACGACATGAACATCCGGGTGAATCTGGAGTACGACAAGAAGCATGTGCGCGTGCGCGGTGAAGCCGTGGAAGGTGACGGCACCGTGCAGGCCAACCTCGGCGGCAACATCGTCACGGCTGGCCCCGGCGAGAGCTTCTACTTCACCGGTGAGTCCGGCGCGGTTCAGGCGGCCAAGATCGTCGGCGGCGCTCGGCAGGAACTAGGCGTGTTCCCGAGTGCCACGCTTACCTGGTCCGGTCTGGCAAACATGGTCGATAAGGGTGGCAACTTCGATTCCGAAGGCCATCGCTACCGCTACGGAACCATCGAGGTACTGCCCAAGGGCAGTAATTCCGCGACGCGGCTTAACGCGGTCAATTCCCTGCGCTTGCACGAGGAATACCTGTACGGCATCGCGGAAGTCAGCAGTTCGTGGCCGGATGCAGCCCTCCAGGCGCAGGCGCTGGCTGCTCGCACTTACGCGCTGTCGAAGATCGAATCCGGTGTGCGAGGTGCGTGCGACTGCCATGTCGATGACGGTCGCGGGCCGTACTCCGATCAGGTTTTCGCTGGTTGGGCCAAGCAATCAGGGCCGCAAGGCGAGCGCTGGGTGGCCGCCGTGAACGCCACGCACGCGTCACCGAATACCGGCATGGCGATCTTGTACGAGGGTTCGCCGATCCGGGCGTTCTATTCCTCTTCCAACGGTGGAGCGAGCCAGGCGAGCGCCGATCAATGGGGCGGTGACTTGCCGTACGTGCGATCTGTTGCCGATCCGTGGTCGCTCAGCGAGGAGAACCCGAACCGCGCGTGGGACAAGACCGTTGGGCAGGTGGAGATGGCCCAAGCCTTCGGTGTGGGGGAGGTGTTGAAGGTTGAGATCGTGGACCGGGACCCCTCAGGGGTGGCCAAAACCGTGCAGGCAACCCTGGCTGATGGCAGTACCGTCACCCGCAGCGGCAACCAACTGCGTAATGCCCTGGGCTTGAAGTCCTCCTACATCAATGCCATCAACGGAAGCGCCGGAGTTCCCGTCGCCGCTCCGCAGGCACCCGGGACGCCAGCGGCGCCCGCACAACCCGCGCAACCGACCGTCAACTACGAGCGTCAGGTCTCGATGCTCACGCCGGCCGAAAGGGAGGTGAAGGCGCTCAAGCCCTTCGTCATCACGGCGAAGGTCACTCCCAAGCGCAAGGGATTGCGGGTCTGGTTCCAGCGGCTAGAGAACGGCGAGTGGGTCACCTTCAAGAAGAAGCGAACCAAGAAGAACGGCCGTGTGCGCTACAAGGTCAAGGAAGCCTGGCCGCCCAACACTACGCAGGAGTACCGGGTGGTGGTGGTGCGCAAGAAGCAGCCCATCGGTGTCGGTGAACCGATCCGAGTTTCGGTAGTACCAAGCGTCAAGGCACGCACGGTGGCGCTGACCACGCCGCAGGCGATGAACGTTCCGGCTGGAAAGTCCTTCAAGATCAGGGCGAAGGTGCGCCCGAAGCGCAAGGGACTGACGGTGTGGCGTCAGGCGCTCGTCGATGGCGAATGGCGCACCGTGCAACGCTCCAAGACCAAGAAGGGTGGCCGGGTGGTCTTCCGGATCAAGAAGGCCGCACCCGCTGGCGCGAGCTACACCTACCGGATCCTCGTCGTCGCGAAGAAGCAGGCCGCAGGCGCGAGCCAGGACATCACGGTCAACGTCACGCCTTAATCGGCAACTGCTTCGATCTGCTCGGCGGTGCGTCGTTGGTCGTCAATGTCTTCTGCCAAGACAACCGCGCCGTCGGTCACCAACGGCCAGATTGCTGGAAGCCACCACTGATCCGGCCCGGGGACCATGCCCAACCGGGAAACCCCGGGATACTGCCCCGCCCATTCGCGTCCGCGGGCCAGAATGTCGGCTTGGGTGAGGCCATCGAGTGCCAACTCCTGGCTGTAATCGGCGACGAAGACTTGTTGGTCCGGTTGGGCGCGCACGGCCAAGGTCACGTCCTCGACTCCAGGCGGCAACTGCGCCATCGCGGCGGCGTCCAGTGGCATGCCGAACGGATGCATGGAGACCACTTGAACCGTTCCCGGAAGCCCCGCGGCTTCTTGGGGTCCGGCCACGATGAGGTCGCACTCCTCGCCGCCGCCAGGAACCACGGTGCACCCAGCGCTCCAGATTCCGATGAGCCAGGTAACGCGTTGCCAATGCCACGGGATGTGCACGCCAACGGAATCACCGGCTTGCAGATCGAAGTGACCCGCGAGTGCGTTCGCGATCTTGGCCGCGGCGTTAGCGACGGACGCACCCGAGAGTTCCATGCGCCCGTCGGATCCGATGTGCGTCACGAAGGGTTGTGCCGGATCGCTGCGCGCGAGCAGGGCACCGCGGATATCCACCGGCGCAATGGGCATGACCACATTGTCCGGCAAGGAATCACTGTCGGCTATGGCACCCTTACCCGATGACCGAGGCCGTGCTACTTGTCGGGGGACAGGGCACCCGTTTGCGCCCGCTCACCGTGAACACACCCAAGCCAATGCTGCCGGTGGCTGGTGTGCCATTCACGGTGCACCAAATCACCCGGGCCCGTGATGCCGGGATTTCACGCATCGTGTTGGCGACGAGTTACCGCGCTGAGGTATTTGCCGAGTTCATCGAAGGTGTGGACTTGGGAATCGAGATCGTTATCGCAACCGAGCCCGAACCGCTTGGGACCGGCGGTGCGATTCGACACGCGCTCGCCCACCTGGAATCCGCGGCTAACGATCCGGTGGTCATCTTCAACGGCGACGTCCTCAGCGGGCTGGACATCCACGGGCTGGTCACCTCGCACGTGCAAGCCGATAGCGACGTCAGCTTGTACTTGACGCCGGTGCCCGATCCGCGCGCCTACGGACTCGTTCCCATCGACGTTGACGGCCGGGTGGAAGCCTTCCTGGAAAAGCCGCAGACTCCCGAAGAGATCGTCACTGATCTCATCAATGCCGGCTGTTACGTATTCAAGCGATCCATCATCGAAGACATTCCCGCAGGTCGCGTGGTGTCGGTCGAGCGGGAGACCTTCCCTGGACTGCTCGCCGCCGGCGCGCACGTGCGCGGGGTGGTGGACGAGGGTTACTGGCTGGACCTTGGAACGCCGTTGGCCTTCGTGCAAGGCAGTAAGGACCTGGTGACCGGTAAGGCACCATCACCCGCTGTTGCGGCGACCGGTGAAGTGCTGGCTTTGGACGGGGCGATCATCGATGGTTCGGCGGAAGTCTTCGGTGGTTCGGTGATCGGCCGGGGCGCTGTGATCGGTGCCGGCGCGGTTGTCGATGGATGCGTCGTGTTCGACGGTGCGGTTATCGGCGATGGATCGCGCGTGGTGGACAGCATCGTCGGGGCCGGTGCCGGCATCGGCGGGAACTGCGATCTGCATGGTGTGGTGGTCGGAGACGGTGCAGTGATCGGAGCCCGCAACGAATTGCGCGACGGAGCCCGCGTGTGGCCGAACGTGCAGTTGAGCGATGTTGCGATCCGTTATTCCACCGATTCCTAAGGAAGCGGATCGATCAGGTACTCACCCGCCCGTCGCGGGGGGCGGTCCTTTGCCGGCTGCGCAGGATGCCCGATGGCGAGTGCCCCCAGCGGCATAGCGCGCGGTCCGAGGCGGAAGAACTCTCGGACGATGTTCGGAGCGAAGATGGTCGAGGAGATCCACGCTGAGCCGAGATCCTCGGCGGCGAGTTGAACCATGAGGTTTTGCACTGCTGCGCCACCGGCAACCATGAAGAGATCCCGTTCGGCGCTGTTGCGGCGATCGTCGGTGTAGGTGTGCGCTCCGGCATCGAGATCGACGATGGGCACGATCACCACCGGCGCGGTGCGTAGCAGGTTCCCGCGCGCGACACGACGATCGATTTCCTCTTCGCCCTTAAGGTCGATGCTGGCAAGGTCCGTGATCCAGGCTTCGCGCATGCGGTCGAGCAGCGCGATGCGTTGCCGGTGCTGGTCGGGATCATCACCGCGCAGAACCACGAAACGGAAGGGTTCGCTGTGGTGCGGCGCGGGTGCCAGGATCGCGGCCTCGATAGCGCATTCGAGGGTCGCCGGGTCCACCCATTCGTCGGTGAAGTGCCGGATCGTGCGCCGCCGTGCCACCGCACCGCGCGCACCTTCACGCATCGCTTCCGCGGTACCCAGGGGAAAGAGATCCTCATCCAAGGGGCGGACGACATCGCGTGCTCGCTGGCCGGAATCGTCCAGGTACTGACCCAGGCCACGGACGATCGCCAGCGGCGCTGCGTTGAGTTTGCCGGTTGCCAGGTCGGTGGCGGCGGCGATCTCATCGGCGATCGCGACGATGGTCATCTCCAGAGTGTTGCCGTACTCGTCGGTGCGCCCGGTGTAGTCATCGAGCACGCGCAATCCCGCAGCTCCGATGGCGACATCGGTGACTCCCAGACGCCACGGACGGCCCATGGTGTCCGTGATGATCACCGCGACGTTGCATTCGAGCGCAGCGCAAAGTTCGGTGCGTAACCGCTGAGCCGATGCGTCGGCATCCTCCGGTAGGAGGACAACGGTGCCGGCAGGTGTGTTGCTGGCGTCCACCCCCGCGGCGGCGAGAACCAAGCCGTCCTTGGTTTGGACGATCTTCGTGATGCCGCGCGGTGTCTGCTTCGTGGCAACGAGTCGGTGCGTGTTGTCGTCGATCACCGAATCACGGGAATCGGCTTGCACAGTGCGTCCCTCGGCCTTCGCGACGATCTTGCTGGTGACGACGAGGATGTCCCCTTCGCGCACGCCGCTGGTGCCATCGGGCCACAGGGCATGTGTCAGCGTGGATCCGAGGATCGCGGTGAGGTCATCGCCGGCTTCGAATCGGTGATCAATCGGAACAGCGAGCACGTTGAAGCCGTTGAAGCCGTTGAGGCCATCGCGGGAATTCACGTCGGCGCTCATTCGTGCGCCCAGTGGATCGAATGGTCGCGGCCGCGACCTTCGCGGGCGGCGCCTGCTTGATGATGCGCGATCTCGCGGGCCTGGGTGCTATCGAGGTGCAAGCCGGAAACCCCCACGGGTCCAGGTGTGGTGTCGACGTGAACCGTTGCCAGATCCAAGGCACGTTCCCACGGACCTTGGGTCCAGCGCACCGACTGGGTGCGCGCGTGCGGGAGGGCCGCTAGCCGCTTGGTCACGCGACCTCGCCTAGTAGCGAAGGCTGCCTCATCCCAGCCCACCGCGAGGTTGCGCCACTGAATCGGCGAGCGCTTCCATGCGCGCTTGGGCGCTTCCACCCACGTGATAGCGCTGGTGTCCAAATCCGGTAGCACCCGGGCAACGAGATCGCGGGCCAGATCAATGTGCGCAACGGGGATCAGCACCGTGTTGCCCTGTTGCCCCTGATTGCCGCCAGAAGAATCGTTGCCGACCCCAGCGATGGTGACCAATACGCGGGTCCAACCGAACCTGCGCCACAGCAAGGGTTCGACGTACTCGATCGCCTGCACCCGTCCAGGTGGCACCGTGCGTGATTCGGTACGCAACAACCCGTAGTGCAGCCGCAGTCCGTCCGGTGATTGCGCAACGGTGAAGCCGTGGAAACGGATGTACTCACTGATCACCACGATCAGCGGCACGCCGCCGGTCACCAGGGCGAAGCCGATACCGGCCCAACCCTCGGATACGTAACTGGCGAGGATGATGATCGCGGTCAACAACAGCAGTCCGGCCGTGCTGAGGCGAAGCAGCAGCGATAGCGCCAGCCGACCGGGCGGAACTTTGGTGATGACGTCTTGCGGTGCTTCGGCGGTGTCCGCGGCCAGACCGGCTGCCCGGGCGAGGACTTCACGCCTGATCTCCCGGGCATCGGCGAGGGTGAGGTACTTCAACCGGACGCGCGAATCATCCTGTCCGGCCACCTCGATGACCAGCACTGCCATGGAGAACACGCGAGCAGCGAGCGGCTGGGTGACGTCCACCGCCTGGATCCGGGAGAGTTGGACGCGTCGTTGTTGTCGAAATAGGACACCCGATTGCACGCGAAAATCACCGTCGTCGTCGAACCAGAAGGAAAGCGCACGCCAGGCGATGTATTGGTAAGCCGCGACCACCAGGCTGAGCAGGGCTGCAAGGGCGGCGACGACCGCGATCGCCGCGAGGATCGGTGAGAGCGCCGAGAGCGCTTCCAACCCCGGCAGGCTCGAGAGTCGATTCGCGATAGAGGCACCCCCCGAGGCGGAGAAGGCGATCGCGACACCGCCCATCGCGGGGAAGACGGCCACTGCATGAACCAACGGCGAGATCGGATGCACTTTGCGATGGCCCTGCGCATCGAGCAGTGCGCTGCCGGGCACCGCGAGTCCTAGTCCGAGGTCATCACCGATCGGGCTCGTCGGTTCCGGCGGGGGTGAGTCATCCACGGCTGACCCCACGTCCCTACAGGCCGGCCGAACGCGTCTCGCCGCGGTGCGCGAGTCGGTCGCGCAGGTCGGCGGCGATAGTCGGCTCGAGTCCGGGTATCGAGGCGTCGGTGGTGGCAGCTGCGGTGTGCAGTTGAACCGTTGTCACGCCGAGCGCGCGATCGATCGGACCTGCGGTGACATCAACGAGTTGCATGCGCCCGTAGGGAACGATCACTAACCGCCGGAACAAGATGCCGCTGGAGACAAGCAGGT
>CAZWIW010000056.1:0-10315 GCA_964634545.1 uncultured Rubrivirga sp. | reverse complement strand
CCGTAGGGAACGATCACTAACCGCCGGAACAAGATGCCGCTGGAGACAAGCAGGTCGTCATCGCGCTCGCAGTAGGCATAGGAACGCACGCGGCGGCCAATCAGCCACCAGGCCCAGATGAAGAACACCGCACTGGCAACTGCAGCGATGATCGGGATGAACTCCGGGATCGGGACGATGAAAAGAACCACGACGACGGCAATGATCGGCAGCATCGACATCCCCAGGACCAGGCGCCGGGCGGTAACGAGCTTGGGGGAGACGCGAACCCACTCGTCAGATGAGGTGAAAGCCTCCTCGGTATTCGTCGTCGCCATTACGCCATTGAACCAGGGCTTGCCTCGACGCCGCGAAATTCGCTGACCAGATCGAATGCTTGACGTGCCATCTCAGCGCTGGCTTGCACGTCGGTCATGAACAGCGGCACCGCCCGGCAAGCGATCCCCGAGGCGGTGATCGTCGTAACGCTGGCCGCATCCGAGGTGTCCACCAGCCAGGCGTCGAGCAGGCCGCCGGCTGCTCGCGGTCCGTAGTGGGCAGCCACGGCTTCGGCGGTGGTGGCGATGCCCTCGGCTTGCAAGCAGGCATCGGCCATCCCGCGGACGGGTGCCCCGGAGATGATCGGGCTGACCCCGACCACCGAGGCACTGCTGCCGGTGATCGCTTCGCGAATACCGGGAACTGCGAGTATCGAACCGATCGACACGATCGGATTGCTCGGTGGCAAGACGATCACGTCGGCCGCCTCAATGGCCTCGATCACGCCCGGTGCCGGCTTCGCGTTCTCGATGCCGACCATCACGAAGCCGCGTGCGGGGATACGGGCGCGGTGTTTGATCCACCACTCCTGGAAGTGCAGTGCGGTTTCGTGCCCGGGGTTGTCGGGGTCCTCGACCAGCACGTGCGTTTCGGCGCGGTCATCGCTCATCGGCAACAACGTCACACCCGGTCGCCAGCGTTCGCAAAGCGCCGCGGTGATCGCAGAGAGCGGATAACCGGCATTCAGGCTGCTCGTGCGAACGAGGTGGGTGCCGATATCGCGATCGCCGAGGCCGAACCAGCTCGGTTCGACTCCGTAGGCTGCAAGTTCGTCCTTGGCATGGAAGGTCTCGTCTTGTCGACCCCAGCCGCGATCGGTGTCGATCCCACCGCCGAGGGTGTACATCACGGTGTCGAGGTCCGGGCACACGCGCAGGCCGTGGACCCAGATGTCGTCACCGGTGTTGCCGATGACGGTGACGTCGTCGTTGGTGCCGTTGGTGTCGCTCACGCCCAGGTAGGCGAGGAGTCCTTGCAGAAATCGCGCACCACCGATACCGCCGGCAAGGGCTGTTACGCGCATCCGCGCATCCAATCAGCATCCGATCGGACGTGATGTGCCAGGCCCGGCAACGCGTCCCCCCATGAGGGGACGAGACATAGGGCAAACCGCCCCATGTGGTGCATTCCACACCGCGACGCGCCGCACTTTGCATATCAGATGTCCGTTTTGACCATCTCGGGCTTGACGAAAACGAATCACACCCCTGTAATACACCCGGTAACAGCATTCGTGAACCGCGAGCGAATGCGTGCTTGGGTCGAAGAGGAGTGTGGCGTGTCCGACCGAGGAACGATCGCAGAGCTTGCGCTACTGCCGCTGTCCGATGTCGAAGAGCTCGCCTGGCAGGAGAAGGCGCTGTGCGCCCAGACCGACCCGGAAGCCTTCTTCCCCGAGAAGGGCGGCAGCACCCGGGAGGCCAAGCGGGTCTGCCTGTCCTGTGAGGTTCGCGACGACTGCTTGGAATACGCCCTCGCTAACGACGAGCGTTTCGGCATTTGGGGTGGCCTGTCCGAGCGCGAGCGGCGCCGGCTGAAGAAGCGCGCCGTCTCCTAAGCATCTGTCCCCTCGCTAGGGGCCGTACCCTGACCCGGTGACCGAGTCCACTTCCCCCGGCGGCACCGATATCGCCAACGAAGCCCTGGGCTCCGAACCTGTGCTTGATACCGAGCTGGACTTCGAAACCGACGCCTTCTTCGACATCGACGACGACACCCCGCTGCTGCCGCGCCGCCGGCATTACGTCACGACGGTGGTCGTTGCCCACGACGGAGCGGTGTGGCTTCCGGCAGTCTTGACCACGCTGGCTCAGCAAACTCGGCAAACCAACGACGTAATCGGAGTCGACAACGCCTCCGACGACGCCAGCGCCGCGGTGCTCACCGAATCACTTGGCGAGCAGCGCGTGGTGCTGCGTGAAACCAACGACGGATTCGGTGCTGCGGTTACCGCTGGGCTGGCCGCCGTTCCGGCCGTCGATCCTCCACTGCCGCCGGACGTCGTCTCCTGGGTGTGGTTGTTGCACGACGACAGTGCCGCGGACCCCACCTGCTTGGAGCGCCTCCTGGACACCGCCGATAACCATCCATCGGCCGTGGTGCTCGGGCCGAAGGTGCTCGGCTGGCATGACCGCCGGCTGCTGCTCGAGGTCGGTGTGAGCGTCAACGCCGACGGCAGGCGGGTGACCGGACTCGAACGCCGAGAACACGATCAAGGTCAGCACGACGGCAACCGCGATGTGTTGGCCGTGAGCACGGCGGGAATGCTGGTGCGCCGGGATGTGTGGGATGAACTCAACGGTTTCGACCCCACGCTGCCGTTGTTCCGTGACGATCTGGATTTCTGTTGGCGGGTGCACCGGGCCGGTGGCCGGGTGATGGTGGCCACCGATGCAGTGGTGCATCACCGCGAAGCATCGGCGCACGGTCGACGCGACACCACTATCCGACCGCACCGTGCCGACCGCGAAGCCGCCGTTCGCGTGCTGCTGGCCCACGCACCTATTGCAGTGGCGCCCTTCGAGGCGTTGCGCTTGTTCATCGGATCGCTGGTGCGGGCCATCGTGTACGTGATCGGCAAGGATCTGCGGGCCGCCCGCGAGGAAGTGGGTGCGGTGGTTGCGGTCGCCATCCACCCCCGTCGACTAGCAGCTGCGCGTGCCTCGATTGCACGAACCAGTACTGAACCGGCATCGGTCACCCGCAGTCTTCGGCCCACCACCGTCGATCAAATCCGGGAAGCGGCCGAGGCCGTTGGTGGGCTCGCCACGACGAGTTCCACGGCAGCCCCGACCTCCCTGAGCGCACTCGAAAGTGGACCCATCGACGAGGACGCCGCTTATCTTCCGGATGAATCGGCTGGCTTCGTGCGTCGCGTACTGGCCAAACCCAGCGTGCTGATCACACTCTTGTTGTTCGTCGTCGCGGTCATCGCGACCCGCGCACTGTGGTGGGGCGAGGGAGTCCTGCAAGGTGGTGCTTTGCTGCCAGCCCCGTCAGGTGCATCCGATGTCTGGGGCATCTACCTGCGCGCTTGGCACGACGTAGGCCCCGGCTCCACTGCTCCTTCACCCCCGTACTTGATCGTCATCGCAACCGTCGCGACAGTTTTGTTCGGCAACGCTGACTGGGCGATGAACACGCTGTTGCTGCTAGCCGTGCCGATCGCCGGCTGGAGCGCCTACTTCGCCGCCCGTGGCATGGTGCGCAGCAAAGTCATCCGCGCCTGGATGGGGGCTGCCTATGCGCTGCTCCCGGCGATGACCGGAGCCGTCGAGCAAGGCCGCGTGGGAACGACCATCACCGCCATCGTGTTGCCGTTCGCGATCCGATCGTTCGTTCGATTGTCGCGTCGATCGGGAACAATTCGACGCGCTGCCGGCACCGCACTGTTGATGTCGGTCATCGTTGCCGCAACCCCGGGGGTGTGGCTGGTAGCCGTAGTCCTCGTAGTCGTCGCATCGATCATCATCTGGATTCGTCTGGCTGCTCGTGATCGCGCGGGAACATGGGGGATCATCGCGCGCTTCGCGATCGCGATCCTCCTGCCGCTCATCGCACTGCTCCCGTGGTCGCTGCATCTGCTCACCAACCCGACGATGTTCTTGTTGGAGCCGGGCTTGAACATCCCCGGCATCGTGGATCCGAACTTGCGCCCTGTCGATGTCTTCTTGCTGCACCCCGGAGGTCCGGGGATGAATCCGTTGTGGATTACCGGTGGGGTCGTCTTCGCTGCGCTGCTCGCGCTGTTTCGTCGCGACACCCTCTCGATTGTCGGCGCCTGGTGGCTCCTGGCATTGGTGGCGCTGGTCCTCGGAGTTGCCCAGACGCTCACCACTGTTGCGGTCCCCGGTTCACTGACCGATATCCGCCCGTGGCCCGGGCCGATGACCTTGCTGATCGGGTTGGCGATGATCGCCGCGGGCGGAGTGGCAGTCGAAGGCCTACGTGAGCGATTCGCCGGCCAGAACTTCACCCTCGGGCAACCACTGGCCGTGATCGCGACACTGACCGCGCTGGTTGCGCCCGTTCTCGCTGCCGCGTGGTGGATCCCGGCCACCGACGACGTAGTGGTGCGCGCACCGGCAAGCGACGTTCCTGCCTTCGTGGCCGCCGAAGCCAGCGGACCGCAGGCGCCACGAACATTGATCTTGTCCGACAACGGCGAAGGCCAGGTGCGCTACACACTGCTCGGTGGTGACGCACTAATGCTCGGCGACGCCGACACACCCCCACCGGCGAGCGTATGGGCGCCGCTGGACCGCCACGTTGCCGATCTTGCATCCGGCCGAGGTGGCGGCGAAGTCGATGCGCTTCGCTCCTACGGCGTTCGTTACATCAAACTCGCGCCAGATTCCTCCCGGTCGATCCTTCCGGCGCTGGACTCCGAACCGGGCGTGCGCCGACTAGCCAGCGCGGAGGGCGAAGTGCTGTGGCGCATCGGCGGCGTGACCTCACGCGCGCAAGTGCTCGACGTGAATCCGGCCACTGCGGAGTTCGTTCCGACCGCGCTCGATGTTGCGCAGCCGGGTGTCGTGGGTACCGACCCCTACCTCGATCAAGCACTCCCCGAAGCCCTGGAACTCGAAGTCGGCTCGCGGGTGCTGTGGCTCGGGGTGGTAACCGATGCCGGTTGGAGCGCACAGGTCGACGGGCGTTCCTTGACGCCGGCTGAACTTCCCGAGCCTTTGGATTGGTCAGCGGCCTATGTGGTGCCCGTGGAGAGCGCGACCGCCGAAGTGGTGGCGGAATTCGACAACGGCCCGCGCCGACTGTGGCTGCTGCTGCAAGGGGTCGTGATCCTGGCGCTGATCATCCTGGCGTTGCCAGAGCGGCGCGTCATCGATCCCGACCCCGACGACCCCGATGCCCCGGACGCTCCCGACGCTCCCGCCTTCACAGAGGAACCGGTGATGGTCGTTGCCGTGGCACCGGGGGCCACCACGATCCTTGAGGAAAGCACCAGCGACGAAGTTGCGGATAGTCCCGGGGAGGTGCGCGAATGAGCGAGCCCACCGACACCGAGCCCACCGACACCGAAGCCGACCTCACCGAGCAGGCAAACAGCAAATCCCGACCCGGGTGGATTCCGGCGCTCGCGGTTGTCGCGACGCTGGCGCTCATCGTCGGCCTCGGCCAGGTCATCTGGGCCCAGCCAGAGCAGCGAGTCAAGCCCGCCATCACCGCCGAACCTATTCGCTCCAGCGTGCTGCTGTGCCCGGAGCCGGGCACCGGCGGCAACCTCGGGGTCCGGGTCTCGGCCGCGATCGTGCCCGGCCAGCCCGGACAAGACAGCAGCCCCGGTGAGGCTGGTCTGCGCACCCTGCCGGGTGCGGAATCGGCGAGCTCGAACTTGAAGGTGCCCGGGGAGCAGGGACAGATCGAAGCGTTCGGCACCGAACTGCCGCCCGTGGAGGCATTCGGAGAGGGTTCGCTCGCACCGGGGTTGATCGCCGATCAGTGGGGCCGCGATCCCAGCGGCCGCGGTCGGGGGATGGCTAGCACCGCGTGCGCTCCCGCGGCTTCGGACTTCTGGTTCGTCGGTGGCGGCGCTGTCGCCGGTCGTGTCACCAGCGTCGTTCTCGTGAACCCGGACGTCACCTCCGCCATTGTTGACGTGATCATCCACGGACCGGAAGGGGAGATCGACACCCCGACCACGCGGGGCATCGTCGTTCCCGGTCAGGACCGAGTGACCATCCGACTCGACGAAGTCGCACCGGGTGTCAACGGCACCGCATTCCACGTGATCGCTCGCTCGGGTCGGATCGGTGCATCGGTCGATGACGAACAGCGCAGCGGACTCGATGCCATAGGTACCGACTGGATTCCCGCCGCGGCGGAACCGGCAACCACCGTCTACGTGCCGGGCATCCTCGCGGGAGATGGCCCTCGGGTGCTGTCCATCGTGTCCACCAGCGACAACGACGCCATCGTCAGCGTGCGCGTCCTCGCGCAAGACGGCAGCTACGTGCCCTTCGAACGCAACAGCATCGTTGTGCCTGCCGGCGCCGTCACCACCTTGGATATGGCACCGGCGCTACCACCGACACCGGATGGCATCGCCCCGGCCGCTTTGGAGCTCAGCGCCGATCATCCGATCGTCGCCGGCATGCGACAGTTCTTCGGCGGGCGGAACGTGCAAAACGAGGCGTCCTTCACCGCGGGTGCGCAGCCGTTCTCCGGCCCGGCCGCGGTCAGTGGTCTCCCCGTTCGCGCCGCCACCGATGTGAAGGTGCAGATCGCCGCTCCCACCACCGGTGTTGAGGTCGACGTCACGATGCTGCCGTTCCGCGGGGGCACGCAGGTGGCCGAGCCCACCGAACCGGTGCGCGTCTCGGTCCCGGCCGGTGAGGTGCGAGTCCTCACGTTCGAGCCGCCCACTGATGTCGACTGGTTCACCGGCGTCATCACACCTGTCCCGGGTTCTGGTCCGGTGCTTGCTGCTCACCGCGTCAAAGAACGTTCGCGCTTCGGAAACTTGATCACCGGTTATCCGTGGAAGCCACTTCGCAACCGAGTGCTGGTTCCGCAGGCGTTCCCGGACGAGGCCGTCGCGACCCGCTGACGCCATCGGCGCGGCTCCACCTACCGGCACAGCGCTCGCACTAGCGTGCGATCCGTGAGTCGTCGTCGTTGTTCCAAGCCGTCGTGCACGCAACCTGCTGTGTCGACACTCACCTACGTCTACGCCGATTCCACCGCGGTGGTCGGGCCCCTGGCCACCTACGCCGAACCGCACTGTTACGACCTGTGTCAGATGCATACCGACCGGCTCACCGCGCCACGTGGCTGGGAGGTCGTGCGCATCACCCCCGATCCGGAAGCGCTCAAGCCCAGTAGCGACGATCTCGAAGCGCTGGCTAATGCGGTGCGCGAGGCGGCGCGCCCGCGCTACCAGCTTCCGGACGAGAACGACGACAACACTGAGGCCCCCACCATGGGCGGGGGCAACCGGCGGGGCCATCTGCGTGTGGTTCCCGAGGTCGCTCGAATGGAATCGGAGCAGCCCGGTCGATCGAAGCACCCGGCTGGTCGAAACGAGTCCACCGAGCATGACCGGTTGTGGTGAGCGCTCGCACCTGATCCGCCGATAGCCTTGGCGCGTGCGCGATCTCGATTCGATCATCAAGGCCTATGACGTCCGCGGTATCTACCCTGATCAACTTGATGAGGATCTCGCGCATGACGTAGGCGCGGCCTTCGTCAACGTGTTGGGAATCCGCGCCTCCGATGGCGGGGCGGGTTCGGTGGTGATCGGTCACGATATGCGCCCATCCGGCCCGGATCTGGTGGCGAGCTTTGCCGAGGGGGTGCGCGAACAAGGCTGCGATGTGGTGCTGATCGGGCTGTGCAGCACCGATGGTCTCTACTTCGCCGCAGGTTCGCTCAACATGCCCGGTGCGATGTTCACTGCGAGCCATAACCCCGCCCAGTACAACGGCATCAAACTCTGCCGCGCGGGTGCTGCGCCGGTGGGGCAAGAATCCGGGCTACGCGAGATCACCGAGATGATCCGAGGCGGCGTGCCGTCCTTCGATGGATCGATCGGTGAGGTTCGCCAGCAGGACACCCGCGTTGATTACGCCGCCTACCTACGCGGGCTGGTCGATCTTTCCGGCATCCGGCCGCTGAAGGTGGTGGTCGATGCCGGGAACGGAATGGCCGGCTACACCGTCCCCGCGGTGCTGTCCGACGAAGCCGGATTGCCAGCACTGCCGCTGACCATCGATGCGATGTATTTCGAGCTCGACGGCTCCTTCCCCAACCACGAAGCCAACCCGATTGAACCGGCGAATTTGGTCGATATCCAAGCGCGCGTGCGCGAGACCGGAGCGGACATCGGGCTCGCGTTCGACGGCGATGCCGACCGCTGCTTCCTGGTCGATGAGAAGGGCGATGTTGTTAGCCCCTCCACCCTCACCGCGCTGATTGCCGATCGCGAGTTGGCCAAGCACCCCGGCTCAACGATCATCCACAACCTGATCACCTCGAAGTCGGTTCCGGAGGTCGTGATCGAAAGCGGCGGCACCCCGGTCAAGACCCGGGTGGGCCACTCGTTCATCAAGGCCACGATGGCCGAGACGAACGCGGTGTTCGGCGGTGAGCACTCCGGTCACTTCTACTTCCGTGACTTCTGGCGCGCTGATTCCGGTCTGCTCGCCGCTATGCATGCCCTCGCCGCGCTCGGTGGCACGCCGGATGGCACCACGTTGTCTTCGATGCTGACCAGCTACCAGCGGTACGCCGATTCCGGGGAAATCAACACGAAGGTGGACGATCAAGCGGCGATCACCGCGAAGATCGAGCAGCACTTCACCGACCAAGGTGGCGTGAGCACCGACCACATGGATGGCTTGACCGTGGACGGCGGCGATTGGTGGTTCAACGTGCGCCCCAGCAACACCGAACCGCTCCTTCGCTTGAACGTGGAAGCCAAAGACGAAGCAACCATGCAGCAACTGCGAGATAGCGTCCTGTCGATGATGCGCGGAGGCACCGCATGAGCGAGTACCCGAACTCCCCGCTCGGATTGTCCCCGCACCTATGGGACGTCCTCGCCTGTCCGTGCCCGCAGCACGCGAAGGTCGAAGCCGACGAGGCCACCAACGAGATCGTATGCACCGAGTGCGCCACGCGTTTCCCGGTTCGTGACGGCATCCCGGTGATGTTGCTCGACGAGGCAACGCCGGGGCCGAACGGCATCGGGGAAGACGGCATCGGAGCCAGCGCGAACTGATGCATCTCATCGGCGGCACCGTTAAGGACTACCCCTGGGGAGTAGTCGACGGGCTCGCGCCGTGGCTTGGAGCGGCTGCGACCGCACATTCCGGTCAGCCGCAGGCCGAGTTGTGGTTTGGTGTCCATCCAAGCGGGCCCTCGCCGCTTGTTCAGAGGAACAACGACAACGACGCGACGCCCAACACGACCCTCGCCGATCACTTGACTCGCGAGCAGGCCCCGGTGCTGGCCAAGGTGCTCACCGCGGCGCAACCGCTGTCGGTGCAGGTGCACCCGAACGCTCACGATGCGAAGAAGATGTGGGAAGACCAGCAGATCGCAGGCCCGCAGATCCTCGCCGATCCGTATGAGAAGGCCGAGGTGCTCTACGCACTGGAGGCCTTCGATGCGTTCGTCGGTTGGCGCCCGGCAGGGGATGCAGCCGAGATTATCGAGCGCATCGATGGACTCTCGCTCGCGGCGGCCGCGCTGCATAGCCACGATTACGTCACCGCCATCCAGATGATCACCGAGCGCAGGGATCAGGCGCCCGAGTTCGCGCGCCAACTACCAACGGCGATTCAGCAAGCACAGGACGCCGGGACCCTGAGCAGGCAGTTGACCGACAACGAGATCGCCGCCTATCAGCAGGCCGCGCACGATTTCCCCGATGACATCGGTGTCGCGCTGACCCCGCTGTTGGACTTCACCACCCTGGCCCCCGGCGATGCGGTCTACCTCGCCCCGGGCATCCCGCATAGCTACGTGCGCGGCATCGGATTCGAAGTGATGACCTCCTCGGACAATGTGCTGCGCCTGGGACTGACCGGCAAGCCGGTGTTCATCGATCACGCGCTGACGATCTTGGACTTCACCACGCCCGCCCAGTTCATCCGCAACACCGCCACCAGTACACCCACCATCGCCCCCGACGGTGCCACCTTCTGGCTGCAGGTCATCGACGAACAAGGCGAACTGGCCACCGCCTCCTACCGGCTGGTCGTGGCCATCGACGGATCGTGCGAAGTGGCCGTGGGGGAGCAGGCGATCCACGCCGATCAAGGTCAGGCGGTGGCGATCACCGCCGAGGAGGCATCCGTCACGGTCACCACGCCGGGCCGGGCCATCGCTGTCCTGGCTAACTAGCCCCCACCAGCACGAATCGGCCCCACCCGCACGTCCGTTGCGCGGATTGCCACCTTCCATGGCAGACTCTGTTGCGTCGCCGATGGTCCGGAGCCCTGGTTCCCGTCGAGACGCTCCCGTCGGCGTGCGT
>CAZWIW010000055.1:0-10657 GCA_964634545.1 uncultured Rubrivirga sp. | reverse complement strand
AACTTCCACCGCACACAGTTGTAGTTGCTAGAACGTCGGCTTCAAATCGAAGGCGTGACTGATGGCGTTGGCTAGGGCTTGGTTCTGATCCTCGGTCAGCATGCCGATCTCTCGTAGCAGATCGCTGCGCGTGATCGTGGTGATGTTGTCGCAGTTGATGACGCACTCCTGCTCGAGTCCATTCTCCGGACCAACGCGTACCTCGCTGCCGATTCCGTGGATCCGAGTCGTGATCGGAGCCACGGTCACGCTAGTGAGGTAGCCGACTGCGAGTTCTCGCGTCAGCAGAACCGCAGGGCGCGGCTTATCCACGTGTGCCAGGAAGATGGGGCGCATTAGTCGAGGTCTAGGGGCGATCGTGCGGCATAGGAAACCCAGGCTTCGAGATCTGGATCGGGTTCGGTGTCCGCCAAGATTTTCGCTTCGCGCTCGTAGAGGTAACGGCGCAGTTCCCGACGCAGGGCTTCTTCAACAACGGACGCCCGGCTCGGTGCTGTTCCGTCTGCCACGAGTTGATCGAGTTCGTGAACCATGTGATCGGGCAGGCGAACGGCAATTTGAATCGACATGCATAGAGCATACCAAGATGGGATGCGATATGCATCCCATCTTGGTCTACTCAGACTTGGCTGCCTGCAACATCAGCCGTGCGATATCGGTGACCTCGACCCCTTCGGCCTGACCGTCTTGCTGCCGGGAAGCGACGGCGTCGCTCATCATCACCGAGCAGAACGGGCAGGCGACGGCAACGGTCTGAGCGCCGGTGGCGATGGCTTCGTCGGCGCGGGTCTTGTTGACCGCGGTTCCGATCTTCTCTTCCATCCACATGCGCGCACCACCAGCGCCACAGCAGAACGATTGCTTGCCGTGCCGCGGCATCTCGGTGAGCGTGGCACCGGTATCGCCGATGAGTTCGCGCGGTGGGGTGATGACGTCGTTGTGACGACCTAGGTAGCACGGATCGTGATACGTGACCGAGCGGTCAACGGGCTTGACGGTCTTGAGTTTGCCATCGTCGACGAGTTTGTTGAGCAGTTCGGTGTGGTGCACCACCTCGTAGTGCCCGCCCATCTGTGGGTATTCCCGGCCCAGGGTGTTCAGGCAGTGCGGGCAGGTAACGACGATCCGCTTGGCTTTGATCTCGTTGAGCACTTCCACGTTCTGCATCGCCTGCATCTGGAACAGGAACTCATTGCCAGCGCGCCGTGCGGGATCGCCGTTGCAGGTCTCACCTTCGCCGAGCACCATGAATTCGACCCCGGCCATGTTCAACAGTTCGGCGACGGCCTTGGTGGTCTGCTTCGCGCGGTCTTCGTAGGCACCGGCGCAACCGACCCAGAACAGGTAATCGACATCGGCCGGGATTTCGTCTTCGCCGTCCATGCCGAAGACGCGTATCGGGAAATCGACCTCTTCGATCCAGGCGTTGCGATCGGAGGCGTTCATGCCCCACGGGTTGCCCTTGGTCTCGATGTTCTTGAACAGCCCGTTGAGTTCGTTCGGGAATTCACTGGCCATCAGCACCTGGTAGCGGCGCATGTCAACGATGTGATCCACGTGCGCGATGTCCACCGGGCACTGCTGCACGCAGGCGCCGCAGGTGGTGCAACTCCACAACACGTCCGGGCTCATCACGCCGCCGGAGGTCTGCGCCCACGGGTCTCCCTCGCCTTCGGCGATGAGTTGCCGCTCGGCGATTTGCAGGACGTCTTCGTGCATATCCGCACGCGCATCGGAAGACGCCTTCAACCATGGCGCTGCTGCGTGCGATTGCTCGCGCAGCGCGAGGGTCAGCAATTTCGGGCTGAGCGGCTTCTCGGTATTCCACGCCGGGCATTGGCTTTGGCAGCGCCCGCATTCGGTGCAGGTGTTGACGTCGAGCAACGCCTTCCACGTCATATCCCCGATGGTGCCGACGCCCAAGCTGGCGTCGTCGTCGAGATCGTCGATGTTCTCGAAGTCGATCGCTTCACCCTTGATGGCGATCGGTTGCAGCGGACCCAACGCCGGCTTGCCATCGGCATTGCGCTGGAACCACACATTGAAGAACGCGAGGAAGCGATGCCAGGCCACACCCATCGTCGGTTGCACGGCGACGGTGATCAACCAGGCGAGCGATACCGCGATCTTGATCAGCGCGATAACGATGATTCCGGTTTCCAGCGCGGAGATCGAGGCGGACGTGAAGGCCGAACCGATCCACGCGGTGAGCGGGAAGTTCGCGATCGTTGCCCACGATTCGCCTTGCTCGGTGCCGAGCGCGTACTCGAGTGCGCGGATGGAGATAACTGCGAGTCCGACAACGAGGATGGTGATCTCGACGTAGTACGCCTGCCACATCGTCGAGCCGTAGAAGCGCGAGTTGCGGCCGCGGGAGCTTGGTAGTTGCGATAACCGCACGGCGATCAAGAAGAGGATCGCGATGACCATCAGCCACGCGAGACCTTCGACCAGCCAGTTGAACGGCGGGAAGTGCCCGATGATGGGCAGCGCGAAGTCGGGATTGATGAGTTGGCCGTAAGCCGTGATGAGCGTTAAGAACAAGACGATGAACGCCACCAGGACGACCCAGTGCGCGGAGGCAACGATCGCGCCGACGGGCTGTTGTTTCAGCCTGCTCGCCAAGAGCGTTTCGCGCAGCAACGTGGTCGTGCGTTGCCCGGGATTGTCGGAACGGGAGATCGGCTGGCCGCCGGCATAGGTGCGCACCATGGAAGCGAGGGTGCGCCCGAACATCGCGAACGCCACGATGGTGGCGATTGCGGCCACGACGATGATGGCCGTCTGAACACCTGTCTGCACTCGGTCACGCTACTAGATTTACGACGATCTGCCGGTGAGTTCTCGGTCGGTGGTCGAGCACGGCTGGAGGTGCGAGCGGTGGTGATACCGGGCGGCAGTGCGCGACGTTTCGCATATTTCCTCGGCAGGCCTTCGCGTTCCACATTGTGCGCCCGCTGGCCTGGGTCTCCAACGGGAGTTCAGCTGCGATCCATTCCCAATGCCAGCATGGATGGCCACTCCCCCCGTTCCACATCGTGGTTGCAGTTGTTGGCGCGCGCGGTTCTCACGGACGAAGAACGCGACACCTGGTTGTCCATGGACGCCGGGCCGCGCCGGAGGAGTGAGTGGTTGCTAGGCAGGGTGGCCCTCAAGGACGCGGTGCGCAGTTGGGCTATCCAGCGCTACGAACGTGCAGTGACTCCTCGGGCGATCCGCATCGACACGACGTCGGCGGGTGCACCATTTGTGGTCTCCACCGAACTAGAAGACCGTGGGGGCTCGCCCGTTGTCTCCCTCGCCCACTGCCCGACCCTGGTGCTCGCCGGGGCCAGCGATCCCGGGCGAGGCTTGGGGGTGGACGTCGAAGCCCGCGATCGCAACGTCGCCTCTTTGGCTCGCGCGTTGACGCCCGAGGAATCGATCCTCGTTTCCGGCGCCGGGCTGGGTGCCGTTGATGTGCTGGAGGTCTTGGTGGCCAAAGAAGCCGCAGCCAAGGCACTGGGCATGGGGCTGGGCGGGAGCATGGCCCGCTGGCCGGTGGTCGATGCCGATCGCCAGGGACGGCGGCTCTTCGTCCAGGCCCCGGAACCCCACCACCAGGTGGTGGCTGTCGATCTCGTGCGTCGTAGTGACGTCGTCGTCGGCCTCGCTAAATGTGATCTAGATCACTCTTAACCCTCCTGGGATCGAGGAATACTCCCTAGTGTCGAGGCGTTATCCACATTGAGTCGGTGTGACTCAAAGGATCTGCGTCTGGATTTGCAGTCAGACCGGAAACTCGTCACACTGAAGCGAACAGACCACCCGGAGGGGGTCGCCGACCAGGCGATTCCCGGCCGGCTGAACAAGAGAAAACACACGAACAAGGAGACACGCCACCATGGCACGAGCAGTAGGTATCGACCTGGGCACGACCAACTCGGTCGTCTCGGTCCTCGAAGGCGGAGACCCCGTCGTTATTGCCAACGCGGAAGGCTCGCGGACCACTCCGTCCGTCGTTGCCTTCGCCAAGAACGGCGAGGTGCTCGTCGGCGAGGTCGCCAAGCGCCAGGCCGTGACGAACGTCGACCGCACGATCCGGTCCGTCAAGCGCCACATGGGCACCAACTGGACCCAGGAGATCGACGGCAAGGACTACACCGCGCAAGAGATCAGCGCTCGCACGCTGATGAAGCTCAAGCGTGATGCCGAGTCCTACCTCGGTGACACCGTTAGCGACGCTGTCATCACCGTTCCTGCGTACTTCTCCGACGCGCAGCGTCAGGCAACGAAGGAAGCCGGTGAGATCGCCGGACTGAACGTCCTGCGCATCATCAACGAGCCGACCTCGGCCGCGCTCGCCTACGGACTCGACAAGGGCGACACCGAGCAAACGATCCTCGTGTTCGACCTCGGTGGCGGCACGTTCGACGTCTCGCTGCTCGAGATCGGCGACGGCGTTGTGGAAGTCAAGGCCACCAGCGGTGACAACAACCTCGGTGGCGATGACTGGGACAGCGCGATCGTCGACTGGCTGGTGAGCCAGTTCAAGAATGCGCACGGTGTCGACCTGTCCAAAGACAAGATGGCGATGCAGCGTCTGCAAGAAGCCGCGGAGAAGGCCAAGATCGAGCTGTCGTCTTCGACCCAGTCCTCGATCAACCTGCCGTACATCACCGCGTCCGCGGAAGGTCCGCTGCACCTTGACGAGACCCTGACTCGCGCGCAGTTCGAGTCGATGACTTCCGATCTGCTCAAGCGCACCAAGAGCCCGGTCGAAGCGGTCATCAAGGACGCCGGTATTTCGCTCAGTGACATCGATCAGGTAGTGCTGGTCGGCGGCTCGACCCGTATGCCCGCCGTTTCCGAACTGGTGAAAGAGATCACCGGTAAGGAAGCGAACAAGGGTGTGAACCCCGACGAGGTCGTGGCTATCGGTGCAGCGTTGCAGGCAGGTGTCTTGCGCGGCGACGTGAAGGACGTTCTGCTGCTTGACGTCACCCCGCTTTCCCTCGGTATCGAAACCAAGGGCGGCGTGATGACCAAGCTCATCGAGCGCAACACCACGATCCCCACCAAGCGCAGCGAGATCTTCACCACGGCCGAGGACAACCAGCCGTCGGTGCTGATCCAGGTCTACCAAGGCGAGCGCGAGATGGCGGCCTACAACAAGCAGCTCGGAACCTTCGAGTTGACCGGTCTGCCGCCCGCCCCGCGCGGTGTGCCGCAGATCGAGGTTGCCTTCGACATCGACGCCAACGGCATCGTGCACGTGTCCGCGAAGGACACCGCCACCGGCAAGGAGCAATCGATGACGATCTCCGGCGGCAGTGCGTTGTCCAAGGAAGACATCGACCAGATGATGCGTGACGCCGAGCAGCACGCTGAGGAAGACAAGCAGCGGCGCGAAGAGGCCGAGGTGCGCAACAACGCCGAGGCGCTCGTCTACCAGACCGAGAAGTTCCTGACCGACAACGCCGAGAACGTCCCCGAGGACGCCAAGGCGAACGTCGAGGAGCCGCTCAACGAATTGAAGAAGGCGATCGAGGATGGCGACCTCGCCGCGATGAAGGATGCAACCGACAAGGTTGCGCAGGCCAGCCAGGCGCTGGGTGCGGCGATGTATGCCACCGCTCAGCAAGAGGGCACCGCGTCCGCAGAGGGAGCAGCTGAGGCTGCCGCCGATGCGGCCGAGGACGAGGTCATCGACGCCGAGATCGTCGACGAGGGCGAGGAAGAAGCCAAGTGAGCAATCCCGGACATTCGGAAGAGGAGAACGCCGGCGAAGGCGTGCGCGTCAGCGACAAGCGCCGCATCGACCCGGAGACCTACGAAGTCCGGGAAGGCGCGGCAACGACTGCAGGAGCAAACGACGACGCACTGGCCGCGGAAGCTGCCGCGGCCAGTGCCGTCGAAGGTGACGTGACCGCGGTGGAAGCCAAGGTCGCCGAACTCACGGCCGACCTGCAGCGCCTGCACGCGGAGTACGCGAACTACCGCAAGCGCGTCGAGCGTGACCGTGAAGTCATGCAGGCCGCTGCGGTGGGCGCCGCGATCACCGAACTGCTGCCTGTGCTCGATGACATCGAGCGCGCTCGCGAGCACGGTGAGCTCGAAGGTGCCTTCCGGACTGTGGGCGAAGCGCTGGAGTCGACGTTGACCAAGTTGGGTCTCGAGCGTTTCGGCGCCGCGGGTGAGGAATTCGATCCGCTGGTGCACGAAGCGCTCACCAGCGAGGAGAACGACGCCGTGTCCGAGCCGACGGTCGTCACCGTCTATCAGCCGGGTTACCGGTTCGCCGACCGCGTCCTGCGGCCGGCACGCGTTGCGGTAGCGGGCAACTGAGTAGAGCTCGCCGCCACGACAGGACGTGCACGTGCATGTACCTGGGTAGGAGACGAAACGAAGGAAGATGAACAAGGACTGGTTGGAGAAGGACTTCTACGCGACCTTGGGTGTATCCAAGGACGCCAGCGAGGCTGAACTCAAGAAGAAGTACCGGACCCTGGCGCGAGAGAACCACCCGGACAAGAACCCCGGGGACGCCAAGGCCGAGGCTCGCTTCAAGGAGGTCTCCGAGGCGTATGACGTCCTCTCCGATTCGGCAAAGCGCAAGGAGTACGACGAAGCCCGTGCGCTGTTCGCCGGAGGTGGTTTCCCCGGCGGCGGTGGTGCCGGCGGTTTCGGTGGCTTCCCCGGTGGTGGCGGCGGTCAGTACAACGTCAACGTCGAGGACCTCTTCGGTGATGGCGGCGGTGGTTTCGGTGACTTCCTCGGTGGGTTGTTCAACCGCGGTGGTGCCGGCGGCCGTAGCCGTCAGCCGCGTCGGGGACAGGACCTCGAAAGCGAACTCACGCTGTCCTTCGACGATTCCCTCGATGGAGTGACCGTCCCGCTGCGGCTAAGCAGCGACGCACCGTGCTCGGTGTGCAAGGGAACGGGTGCAAAGGCAGGAACCGTTCCGCGGGTGTGCCCCACCTGCGATGGAACCGGTCAAACATCCCGCAACGCCGGTGGTTTCGCGTTCGCTGAACCGTGCCCGTCCTGCCGTGGACGCGGATTGTTCGTCGACGATCCGTGCCCCTCGTGTCGCGGTTCCGGACGTGGCACCAGCACCCGCACCGTGCAGGCCCGCATTCCAGCTGGCGTGAAAGACGGATCCAAGATCCGGCTCAAGGGCAAAGGTGGTCCGGGTGAACGCGGTGGACCGGCAGGTGACTTGTTCGTCACCGTCCATGTGAGCGACCACCCAGTCTTCGGCCGCAAGAACAACAACGTCACGATCACCGTGCCGGTCACGTTCTCTGAGGCAGCACTGGGCTCGCAGATCGCGGTGCCGACCCCGCGCGGTGGCTCGGTGACCGTCAAGATCCCGGCAGGAACGTCGAACGGACGCACCTTCCGGGTTCGGGGCAAAGGCATCCGTGGCAAGGACGGCAAGAACGGTGACCTACTGGTGACCGTCGAGGTTGCCGTCCCGCAGAACATGTCCGATGAAGCCCGCGAGGCACTGCAGGCCTATGCGGACCTGACCGGTGCCGAGGATCCACGCAAGGACCTCACGGCGATGGCGGGTGGTTCCGGTGGCTGAGCAGCGAGCTTCGTTCGCACCGAGTTCCGATGCGCCCGTCTATGCGATCTCGGTGGCGGCCGAACTCGCCGGACTGCACCCACAGACCTTGCGCCAGTACGACCGCGCCGGCTTGGTGCGTCCAACCCGCGTGGGCGGTCGCAACCGTCTCTACAGCGGCCAGGACATCATGCGGCTGCGCGAGGTTGCTCAACTATCCAGCGAGGGACTTTCGCTCGAGGGCATCCGTCGGGTGCTCGAACTGCAGGAGGAAGTGCGCGAATTGCGCCAACGACTCGAGGAGTTCCGCGCCGAAGCATCATCGCGCGCCCTCGTCGTGTGGCAGCCCCACCGGCGGCGACGCCGCTAAGCGAAGACGTAAGAAAGGGAAAGAACGATGGACATCCAATTCACCACGAAAGCCCAAGAAGCACTCGGTGCTTCCGTGCGGATCGCAGCGGCGAACGGCAACCCGCAAGTTGAGCCGATCCACCTGCTCGACTCGCTGCTGCAACTCGGCCCGGGCATCGCGACCGCGTTGCTCGATGCGGTCGGTGCGGACCCGGCTGCGCTGGCCCGAGATGCGCGCGCGAAGGTCGAATCCTTGCCTTCGGCGCAGGGCAGCACCGTCGCCCAGCCGAACTTGAACCAGCCGGCGCTCAAAGTGCTGAATGCAGCGCAATCCCTGGCGAAAGAACGCGGTGACGAATACGTCAGCACCGAGCACCTACTGATCGCGCTCGCCCAGGACGGCGGACCTGGTGTGAGCGACTTGCTCGCTGCAGCGGGGGCAACGGGGCCGGCATTGCTCGAAGCCCTGCAGGAGGTTCGCGGGTCGGCCCGCGTGACCAGCCAGGATCCGGAGAGCACCTTCCAGGCTCTGGAGAAGTTCGGTGTGGATCTCACCGCCCGCGCTCGGGAAGGCAAGATCGATCCGGTCATCGGCCGCGACGACGAGATCCGGCGCACCATCCAGGTGTTGTCCCGGCGCACGAAGAACAACCCGGTGTTGATCGGTGATCCCGGTGTCGGCAAGACGGCCGTGGTCGAAGGCCTCGCGCGCCGGATCGTCGAAGGCGACGTGCCTACGTCGTTGTCTGGAAAGACCTTGATCGCGCTGGACCTCGGCGCGATGGTGGCCGGCGCCAAGTACCGCGGTGAGTTCGAAGAGCGCTTGAAGGCGGTGCTCGATGAGATCAAAGCATCCGACGGCCAGGTAGTCACCTTCATCGACGAACTTCACACCGTTGTTGGCGCCGGAGCCGGCGGGGATTCGGCGATGGACGCCGGCAACATGCTCAAGCCGATGCTCGCCCGCGGTGAACTGCGGATGATCGGGGCCACCACACTGGATGAGTACCGCGAGTACGTGGAGAAGGACCCGGCGCTCGAGCGTCGCTTCCAGCAGGTGTTCGTCGACCAACCGTCGGTGGAAGACACCGTGGCGATCTTGCGCGGGATCAAGGAGAAGTACGAGGCGCACCACAAGGTGGTCATCTCCGACTCCGCGCTCGTGGCTTCGGCAACCCTCTCCGATCGCTACATCACTTCCCGCTTCCTGCCGGACAAGGCAATCGACCTGATGGACGAGGCCGCCAGCCGGCTGCGCATGGAGATCGACTCCTCTCCGGTGGAGATCGACGTCTTGCAACGCCAGGTGGATCGGCTGCGCATGGAAGAGCTCGCCGTTTCCAAGGAGACCGACGAGGCTTCCCAGGAGCGACTGTCCAAGATCCGCGCGGAGATCGCCGATAAGGAAGAGGACCTGCGCGGCATGCGCGCTCGGTGGGATGCCGAGAAGCAGGGCCTAGATCGCATCGGTGAGATCAAAGTGCTGATCGACGACCTACGTGCCACAGCCGACAAAGCGCAGCGCGCGGGTGACTTCGAACAGGCATCTCGCATCCTCTATGCGGAGATCCCCACGTTCGAAGAGGAACTCGAACGGGTCACCAAGGAGACCAACGAACGCGAAGCGACGATGGTCAAGGAAGAGGTAACCGCCGACGACATCGCCGAGGTTGTTGCAGCGTGGACCGGCATTCCGGCCGGGCGTCTGCTCGAGGGCGAAACGCAGAAGTTGTTGCGCATGGAAGAGGAACTGGGCCATCGGGTAGTTGGTCAAAGCGAAGCGGTCCGCGAGGTTTCCGATGCGGTGCGCCGTTCGCGCGCCGGTATCTCCGACCCGAACCGGCCGACCGGATCGTTCTTGTTCCTCGGACCGACGGGTGTGGGTAAGACCGAGCTAGCCAAGGCGCTTGCGGAGTTCTTGTTCGACGACGAACGCGCGATGGTGCGCATCGACATGAGCGAATACTCCGAGAAGCACTCGGTTTCACGCTTAGTCGGTGCGCCTCCCGGATACGTTGGCTACGAAGAAGGTGGGCAGCTGACCGAAGCGGTGCGTCGTCGTCCCTACTCCGTCATCTTGCTCGACGAAGTCGAGAAGGCGCACCCGGAAGTCTTCGACATCCTGCTGCAGGTTCTCGACGACGGACGACTCACCGACGGTCAAGGCCGCACGGTCGACTTCCGTAATGCGATCTTGATCCTCACCTCGAACATGGGCTCACAGTTCCTGATCGACCTCACCACTCCGTTCGAGGAGCGCAAGGAACAGGTGCTCAGTGTTGTTCGTCAGCAATTCCGCCCGGAGTTCTTGAACCGTCTGGATGCGATGGTGATGTTCAACCCGCTGGACCGCGAGGAACTCATGCGCATCGCCGGAATCCAGATCGAGCAACTTCAGCACCGGCTCGCCGATCGCCGGATCAGCATCGAGCTCACCGAGGAAGCCAAGCAGTGGCTGGTGAACAAGGGCTTCGATCCGATCTACGGCGCCCGTCCGCTTCGCCGCCTGGTGCAAACTGCGGTGGGGGACAAGCTCGCGGTGGCGATCCTCTCCGGGGAGGTCAAGGACGGGGATTCCGTCGTCGTTGGCACCTTGCCCGACGGCGAAGATCTCGTCCTCAACCCCTAACCCGGCCCACCCTCTCCCCGATGCGGCGTCAGGTGTGGCCGCAATTTTTCAAATTTTGCGGCCACTACCGACGCCGCATCGGGGGTTCGCGACCGTGCTCGCACGGTTCCTACACGCGCGCACCC
>CAZWIW010000054.1:9101-10882 GCA_964634545.1 uncultured Rubrivirga sp. | reverse complement strand
AATCGATCTCGTCGACGATCCGACGTAGGTCTTCGGCGTCGGCGAACTCGATCACCAATGAACCTCGGGTCTTGGCGCGCGCCAAGCCGGTGACGCTAGCCCGGGTGTCCAGCCGATCGGATACGCGCGCGGTCAGTTCGGCGACCAGGTCGGTGAGCTCGTCACTGCGGGGAGTGCGTGATCGACGCTTTCGCTCCTTGGTCGGGGCGCCCGCCTCGTCCAGCATGACGAGTTCCTCGAGGCCACGAACACTGATGCCCTCGGCGATGGCCCTATTGGCCATCACATCCATCTGTTCGGTGGAGTCCAAGGTGAGCAGCGCCCTGGCGTGGCCGGCGCTTAGAACCCCCGACGCCACCTTCGATTGCACGCTCGTGGGCAACTTCAACAGCCGCAAGGTGTTGGAGATCTGTGGTCGTGACCGGCCGATCCGGGAGGCCAGTTGTTCTTGGGTGCAATCGAAGTCGGCCAGCATCTGCGAATAGGCCGCTGCCTCTTCGAGTGGATTGAGGTCCGCTCGGTGCAAGTTCTCCAGCAGTGCATCGCGCAGCATGTCGGCGTCATCGGTGGTGCGGATGATCGCGGGGATGGTGGCAAGGCCCGCTTCCTTAGTGGCACGAAGGCGCCGTTCCCCGGCGATCAACTCGTAGCTGTCCGCACCTAGTGGACGCACCACTACCGGTTGCAACAGGCCGATCTCCTTGATGGAGAACGCCAACTCCGCGAGGGCATCTTCATCGAAAACACTGCGTGGTTGCTGTGGGTTCGGGCTGATGGAGGACGGATCGAGTTCGGCATACCGAGCATGAGCCGAAGCGTCAGAAACCGTTGTAGTTGCTGGCTTTTTGGGGGCTTCGGCTTGCTGCGGTGTCGGTCTGCTTTTGGTCTTCTCTGGGGAGGTAACCGAGTCTTCGGACGTAGGGATCAACGCGCCGAGACCTTTCCCGAGTCCGCGCTTAGCCATGTGCTTCCTTTGCAGTGAGGGTGGGTGTGCCAGGACCGATTGCATCGAGTTGCTCGGCGACTTCGCGGTAGGCGATGGCACCGGAGTTCGTGGGGTCGTAACTGATGACCGAGAGTCCGTGCGACGGCGCTTCGGACACCCGCACCGAACGTGGCACCACGGTGTCGAGGACGCGGGCGCCGAAGTGGGTGCGCACTTCATAGGCGACCTGTGAAGCAAGGCGCGTTCGGCCGTCGTACATCGTCAACACGATCGCACTGACGTGTAGCTCCGGGTTGAGATGCTCGGCGACCATGTCCACGGTTCGCAGTAGTTGGGACAAGCCTTCGAGTGCGTAGTACTCGCACTGGATGGGCAGCAGTACTTCGCGGGCAGCGACCAAGCCGTTGACGGTGAGGAGGCCAAGGCTCGGCGGGCAGTCGATCAGTACGTAGTCGACCTGCGTGCCTGAGTTCTCCTGCTGCTCGAGGTACTGCTCGATGGCGCCCTTGAGCCGGTATTCGCGGCGCTCGGCGCCGACGAGTTCGATCTCCGCACCGGCAAGGTCGACCGTTGCTGGTGCCCCCCACAATCCGGGAATATCAGGACATTCAGTGACAATGTCGACTAAAGGGACGTCGTCGGTGATGACGTCGTAAACATCCAGGGTTCCCGCAGCATGTTCGATCCCCAGCGCCGTCGAGGCGTTGCCTTGTGGGTCCAGATCCACCACGAGCACCCGGTGACCGGACTGAGCCAAAGCCGCGGCAACGTTCACTGTTGTGGTGGTCTTGCCGACACCGCCCTTTTGATTGGCGATAGTGAGGATCCGGGTCAT
>CAZWIW010000054.1:2941-9001 GCA_964634545.1 uncultured Rubrivirga sp. | reverse complement strand
AGGCCATCCCAGTCCTGAAGGGCGGCCGGGTTGGGGTTCACGCATGGGCGTCATTGTGCCGCAGCCTTGCGCGCCGTGATCACAGTGGTGACGGGATCCACGACCCCCTGGCCGGCTTCGCGCACCACGGCGCCAGTGAAACCCGCGGCGGTCAGCGCATCGCGGTCGCGCTCGAGCTCTTCATGGGCTGAGGCCCCTTTGATCGCCAGCAGTTCCCCGCCCTCACGCACCAGCGGTGCCGCCCACTGCGCGATGGTCCCCAGCGGAGCCACCGCCCGGGCGGTCACGACATCTATGCCCCCGTCGATGGGTGCCCGCCCCGCGATCTCCTCCGCGCGGGCTCGAACCACACTCACCCGATCCCCGAGCCCGAGTTCCAGGACACATTCGGTGAGGAAGGACACCCGGCGCAGCAGCGACTCGATCAAGACAACCTGCAGGTCGGGGCGGGTGATTGCCCAAACCAACCCCGGCAGCCCCGCGCCGCTGCCGATATCGGCGACCCTTACCTCGGGGCCGAGGAAACCAGCCTGGGGGTCGGCAACCACAGCACAGTTCAACAGGTGCCGGTCCCAAATCCGGGGGGCCTCCCGGGGGCCGAGTAGACCCCGTTCTATCCCTGGGCCCACCAGCAGTTCGGCGTATCGGGTAAGTGCCGGCGTGGCGGGCCCTAGCCACCCCGGCAGTTCGGGGGGCGATGTTTCACGGGAAACCATCTAGGAGATGCGGATGACGACCCGGCGCTCGGGCTCCTCGCCCTCCGATTCGCTCACCAGGCCAGCTTCCGCAACAACATCGTGGACAACCTTGCGCTCGAACGGATTCATCGGCCGCATCGAAACCGGAGCCGCGGTGCGCTGCGCCTCGGCGATCGCCGTCTTCGCGGCTTCCTGCAACTTCTTGCGCTGCTCAGCGCGGAACCCGGCGATATCCACCATCAGCCGTGACCGTTCCCCGGTCTCTCGCGCCACGGCGAGCCGGGTAAGTTCCTGCAGCGCCGAGAGCACCTGCCCGTCCTCGCCGACCAGGTGGGATAGCTCACCGGGGTTCACCTCGATCACGGACACCAGTGCACGTTCGCCTTCGACATCGATGTCGATATCCCCATCGGCGTCGATGATGTCTAGCAGCGCCTCGAGGTAGTCGGCCGCGACATCCCCCTCTTCTTCCAAAGTGGGGCCCTCTTCAACCGGCACTTCTGCAGACACTTCTGCGGACTCTTCTGCGACGGATTCTTCGCTGTTCGTCGACTCGGCTTCTGTCGTCTCGCTCACGTGCACTCCATCTTCTCCGGGCTACGCCCAGGTGTACTCGGGTCTCGTTGTGACGTCTGCAGGCCTAAGAGCCCGCCCCGCGCCACGCACTATTTCTTCTTGCGTTTGCTCCGTGGCGCCTTCTTCGGCTGCACGCGTTTCGGGGTTTCCGACGCCTCGTCGGTAACTTCCTCGTCCTCGGAAAGGGTCGCTGTCCCTGCGGCCGCGGGCCCGCCTGCCTTCCGCGCGGCCTTGCGGGCGGCCTTCTCCTTCTTGCGCGCCTCGAGGGCCTCGAAAGCAGGGGTGCCTGGCTGCGGGTTGTTTCGGATCACGTAGAACTGCTGGCCCATCGACCACAGGTTCGTGGTGAACCAGTAGATGAGCACACCGATCGGGAAATTGACGCCACCCACCGCGAACACCAACGGGAAGACGTACAGCAGGATCTTCTGCTGACGCACCATCGGGTTGTCGGGCGCGGTGTTCTTCACGATCAGTTGCCGCTGGGTCAAGAACGTCGTCGTGCTCATGGCAACGATCAAGATGAACGCCAGGATGCGTACGGTCAGTTCACTCGTTCCGGTTTCCACCTCGACCTGACCGGCCAACCAGAAAGTGGCCCACAAGGGGACGTCGAAAATCGTCGCATCGTGGGCGATGCTGACCAGGTTCTGGTACTGCGGCCACGCGAAAACGCCGATGGGTTGTTCCTGCGCGATGCCGTACTGCAAAACGCGGAAAAGACCGAAGAAGATAGGTGCCTGCAACAGGATCGGCAGACAAGAAGCCAGCGGGTTCGTCCCGGTTTCCTTGTACAGCTTCATCATTTCCTGGGACTGGCGCTCACGGTCACCCGCGTACTTCTTTTGGATCTCCTTCATTTGCGGCTGGATGATCTGCAATCCACGCTGCGCCTTGATCTGCTTGACGAACAGCGGGATCAACAAGATACGCATCAAGATGACCAGGCCCACGATCGAAGCGGCCCACGTCCACCCGCTGTTCGGGTCCATGAACAGACTGAAGAACGAGTAGAACTGCACCAATACCCAGCTGACGGGGACGTCGAGTAACTCCAAGATCGCCATGCGTTACGTCGTTCTCCGTCCAGGCAGTCGTGACTGCGTCGTCAGTCCAGTGTGGCGGGCTCGTCCGTCAGGGTAGATCGGTGGAACCCAGCGTCCAGGTTCGGGAATCGGGTCCAACCCGCCCCCACTCCACGGGTTGCACCGTAGTAGACGCCAGATGGCTAAGGCTAAGCCCTTGGCGGATCCGTGCCGCGCGATCGCACCGAAACCGTAGGCCGAGCAACTGGGGTGGTACCGGCAACTGGGCGGGAGCAGCGGGGAGATTGCGCGTTGATAGATCCAAATCAAGGCCAGCAAGACCCACTTCACCAGCCAGCCGATCGAGTGATCCCACAGCCACAACACGCCCTGCCCCGCTGAGCGCATCCACTGTCTCAGGTGAGGCACGACCGTCGTGTTCGTCATGTCCGTGCCCCCATGCGGGTGAGCACCTCATGGAACGCCGCTGATACGTCCTGGGCGATGGCCTTACCGGCATCAGGCGCTCCTGCGGCTGGTAGCGCCCGGACGACCCAGGTCGAGCCGCTTGGCGCCTCGGGTAGGCGATCACGCAGTTCATGGCGGATCACTCGAGCTACCCGATGACGCACCACCGAACCGCCCACCGCTTTGCTTACCGTGACTCCAGCACGTGGGGCTTGTTCGGGCGCGCCCTCGGTGCTTGCTGAGCCGTAGACAATGACCGTGGGTCGACGAACGCTGACGCCGCCGCGAATGGTCCGTCGAAAATCATCGGGCCGGGTGAGTCGGTAGGCCTGGGGCAACATGACCCACAGCCCCGCAACGAACTAGGCCGAGAGCCGAGCGCGACCCTTCGAGCGCCGGCTCGCCAGAATGGAGCGTCCAGCGCGTGTGCGCATCCGTGCCCGGAAACCGTGCTTGCGTGCACGACGCCGATTGTTGGGCTGGAAGGTGCGCTTCATGACAAGCTCCTGGGAAAGACCGACCGCCGATGATCCTCCTCGACGGGCCGGACGTCGAGAGAGCGCCTAAGGCTACGGTGCCACCTGTGGCATGGTCAAACCGGGGTTCGTCGGCCCTCGATTTTCCGGCTGGCCTTGTGTATCCACACCCTCTCTGACTAAGGTGACGCTTCGGCTTCCACACTTGTGGATAACCATGTGGACAAATTGCTGATGAACGGGGAAGGTGTGCGGCGTGGCTGAGGAAAACGAGCTATCTGCCTACTGGGCGGCAGCGCTCGCGAGCCTCTCCGACGACGAATTGCCCGCCCAACAGCGCGCCTTCGTCACCTTGACCCAGCCGCTAGGACTAGTCGGCGACACCGCCTTGGTCGCTGCGCCCAACGAATTCACCAAGGATGTCCTGGAAACCCGGCTGCGCCCGATCGTGGTACGCGCCTTGACCACGACCATCGGGCATGACGTCCGCTTGGCAGTCACGGTCGACCCGACCATCACACCCGCGGTCGACGAAACCACCACCGACGAAATGGCCGACGCCACCTACGCCGACGACCCCGCACCACGCACCGGTGGCGCTACACCCGAGGAATCGGTGCTACCCGATGGATCCGAAGGGACGGCGCGCCCCGGTACCGGATCCCCGGACACCCGCAGCGGCGATGGTCGCCTCAATGACAAGTACATCTTCGACACCTTCGTTATCGGCTCGAGTAACCGCTTCGCGCACGCCGCGGCGGTTGCGGTCGCTGAGCAGCCGGCCCGTGCCTACAACCCGTTGTTCATCTACGGAGGATCCGGGCTCGGCAAGACGCACCTGCTCCATGCGATTGGTCACTACACCAGAACCCTGTACAAGGGCACGCACGTTCGTTATGTGAGTTCCGAGGAGTTCACGAATGAGTTCATCAACTCCATCCGTGATGACAAGGCTTCTGCATTCCAGCGCCGCTACCGTGAAACCGATGTGCTGCTGGTTGACGACATTCAGTTCCTGAGCGGAAAAGTCCAGACGCAGGAAGAGTTTTTCCATACCTTCAACACCTTGCACAACGCCAACAAGCAAATCGTCATCACATCGGATCTGCCACCCAAGCAGCTTCAGGAGTTTGAGGATCGGATGCGCTCGCGCTTCGAGTGGGGGCTCATCACCGACATCCAGCCACCGGACCTCGAGACCCGTATCGCCATCTTGCGCAAGAAGACCAAGCACGAGCGCCTAGTTGCCCCACCTGAGGTCTTGGAGTACATCGCCTCGAAGATCACCACCAACATCCGGGAACTCGAAGGCGCGTTGATTCGGGTAACCGCCTTCGCTTCCTTGAATCGGCAACCCGTGGATCTGACGATCACCGAGATCGTCTTGAAGGATCTCCTGCCATCGGAAACCGGCCCGGAGATCACCGCCGCCCAGATCATGGCCGCCACCGCCCAGTACTTCGGAGTGACCGTGGATGATCTTTGTGGGGCGAGCCGCTCGCGTGTCTTGGTGACAGCACGTCAAATCGCTATGTACCTGTGCCGAGAGTTGACCGACCTCTCGCTTCCCAAGATCGGTCAAGCCTTCGGGGGCCGCGATCACACCACCGTGATGCACGCAGATCGCAAGATCCGTCAATTGATGGCCGAACGGCGTTCCCTGTTCAATCAGGTCACCGATCTCACCAGCCGCATTAAGTCCCAACCACGGCCCGCGTAGCGGCTATCCCTTCACCTTTGTCCGCATCGTTCGTCACATCCGTACCGCTAGACATCCTTATCCCCAACCTGTCCCCAGATGTGGATCACACTTGTGTATAACGTTGGGGATAACAGTGAACTTTATGTCCGATTTATGAAATCTGTTCGGCTATCCCCACCTGTGGACTAGTTGTGGGTAATAAGGAGGGCTCGCCCCCGCTGAATCCTCCGCTCTTGTGGATGAGTGGACACCACCTGGGGATCATTCGACGGCCCACCACCGACATCCACACAGCTACACAGCTGCGTCCTATTCCACCCACAGCAACTACACAGCCCATATTCGCCCCACACCCCACGAATCGCCACCTTTTCCACAGCGTCCCCAGGGCCTATGACGATGACTACCTTTCTCTCTATCCTTAATCCACTACAAGCCTTGACGCTGACGCCCGTGGATACCTCCCGTACTGTCTGACCCGTCATCGGCGAGGAGTGATGCTTCGAGCTTTCGGTACCAAGGAGGACATTCGTGAAGATCAGGGTCGAGCGAGACGCTCTAGCGGATGCCGTTGCCTGGTCAGCTCGCACCCTGCCGACTCGGCCGAGCCTGCCTGTCCTCGCTGGTGTTGTGATGACGGCCGCTGGGGATTCGGTGACCTTGAGTAGTTTCGACTACGAAGTTTCCACCCGGGTGGAGATCGACGCGGATGTCGAAGCCGCCGGTAGTGCATTGGTGTCGGGACGATTGTTGGCGGACATCGCTCGTTCCTTGCCCGCCCAACCCGTTGTCTTCGCCGCCGAAGGCAACAGGGTGGCCATCACCTGTGGACGTTCCTCCTTCACCTTGCCAACGTTGCCCATTGACGACTACCCGGCTATGCCGGAAATGCCGCAAAGCAGCGGAACCCTGGACGGTTCGCTCTTCGCCACTGCGGTTGCACAGGTAGCGATTGCAGCTGGGCGTGATGACACCTTGCCTACCTTGACCGGTATCAGGATGGAGATCGACGGGAACTCGTTGGTGCTCGCCGCGACCGATCGGTATCGACTTGCGGTGCGCGAATTGACCTGGACACCGGCATCGTCTTCCGCGCAAGCTGAATTGTTGATTCC
>CAZWIW010000054.1:0-2841 GCA_964634545.1 uncultured Rubrivirga sp. | reverse complement strand
TGGTGGCCGAAAGAAATACTCCGGTTCGGTTGACCTTCGCCCACAACGAGGTCGGCTTACGCGCTGGCACTGGCGACGACGCCCAAGCCGAGGAAGCCCTGGAAGCACAGATCACCGGTGATGACATTGAGATCGCTTTCAATCCCGGATATCTACTCGACGGTCTCACCGCTATCGACTCACCGAAAGCGCAATTCGCCTTCACCCAATCCACCCGACCTGCCGTACTTTCCGGCATCGTCGATGACGAAGTTCGCAGTGAGTACCGGTACCTGTTGATGCCCGTACGTCTCACCGGCTGACCATGTGGGTACAGGCCCTGAGCCTGACGGACTTTCGTTCCTACACCCAGGTGGATGTGGAGTTCAGCCCTGGTGTCACGACTTTCGTAGGAATGAATGGACAGGGAAAGACGAACATCGTCGAATCCATTGCCTATTTAGCAACGTTGTCCAGTCATCGAGTCGCCGCGGATGCGCCACTTATCAAGTCGGGTGCGAGCAGTGCCGTTGTGCGCGCTCGAGTACGCGAGGGTGAGCGCAGTGTCAGCGTCGATGTCCAAGTTCTCGAACGTGGTTCGAATAAGGCACGTATCAACCAGTCACCGGTCACGCGAGCGAGGGATGTACTGGGGATCGTGCGAGCTGTCGTGTTCGCCCCGGAAGATCTCGCGCTGGTACGCGGTGACCCTGCCGATAGACGGCGTTTTCTCGACGAAGTAGGTGTGCAGCGGCATCCTCGTTTGTCCGGAGTCCGAGCCGATTACGACAAGGTGCTACGTCAACGCAACGCCCTTGTGAAATCTGCCATCGGAAAACCTCGATCTTCCATAGCTTCGACGTTGTCGGTGTGGAACGAGCAACTCACGAAACTCGGTGCCGATATCGCTACTTCGCGGGCACAGTTGCTCGCAGACCTTCAACCATTCGTGCAATCGTCGTACGCATCCATCGCAACCGGCTCGGATGTCAACGTGCAATACCGACCATCGTCTCCGCGGGTCCAGCAGGAAGTGGCGCTGATCGACGAAACCTTGCGTGAGCGAATCACATTGGCCATGGATGCTGATCTTGACGAGCGTGCCGAAGACGAAGCACGGCGGGGGATCACACTGGTGGGACCGCATCGCGATGAGGTGGACGTGACATTGAACGGCTTACCCGTGAAGGGGTACGCATCGCACGGTGAATCGTGGTCCATGGCCCTCGCGTTACGACTCGCAGCAGCCGACGTCTTACGCAGCGACGGCGTGGATCCCATCGTGATCCTCGACGACGTATTCGCCGAACTCGACACCAGTAGACGTGCGCAGTTGGCAGCCCTGGTCCAACAGGCCACCCAGGTGTTCATCACAGCCGCTGTGCCGCAGGATGTTCCCGTGGAACTGACCGGCGCTCGCTTCGATGTGCATGACGGACAAGTGAGTCCTGCGTGATGCCCGAGGACACGTCGAACGAACGCACGAGCGCTGATGCTGAGCGCATGGCTGCCCGCGCCCTACGCCGAGCCAGCGCCAGTGGAGCCCCCGGCAAACGTTCTCGATCCACGAGTGGTGAGAGCCCGAAGCGTCGTCGTTCGTCTTCTTCACGTGACCCGCAGGAGGTCGGCAGCGTGCTGGAGGGTTTCCTCGCCGAACAGGGCTGGGAGGCGACCTCGGCGATCGCCCAGATCTCAGCGTCGTGGGCCCAAATCGTTGGCCCGGAGGTGGCCGAGCACGTGCAGGTGGAGTCGGTTGCCGATGGCCAACTGTCCCTGCGGGCTGATTCCACCGCCTGGGCCACCCAGATTCGACTCCTGGCCGATTCGGTGTTGGCGCAGGTGCAAGGGGTCGTCGGTAAGGACGTGGTGCGCGCGGTCAGCGTGCGTGGACCACAAGCCCCCTCCTGGCGGGCGGGCCCCCGGGTGGTCAAAGGGCGGGGTCCACGGGACACCTACGGATAGGCCGATCGGCGCTTAGACGTTGCGCTGCGGGCTGAACGGAATGCTTTCGTAGGGCGGTACGCCCCCTGGGGGTGCCAAGCGTCAATCACGTTTCTCGCGCCGATTCCGGCAGGGTCGATGGTGATTTTTGACCTCACGCGACGGTAGACTGACACCTTGGCCCACCACCCGCGGTTTCCTGCGATCCACCCGGATCGCGGCGGGGCGGGACGAAGGAGGCAAATCGCCCGTGTCCTATGACGCCAGCGCCATCACCGTCCTCGAGGGACTCGACGCGGTGCGCAAGCGCCCCGGTATGTACATCGGATCCACCGGCGAGCGCGGTTTGCACCATTTGGTCTACGAGGTTGTCGACAACGCCGTCGACGAAGCCATGGCTGGATACGCCACCACCATCTCGGTCACCTTGCTCGCCGACGGCGGTGTGCGCGTGGTCGACGACGGCCGAGGGATTCCCGTCGATGAGCACCCGGTGGAGAAGCGACCCGCGGTCGAAGTCGTCCTGACCGTCCTGCACGCCGGCGGAAAGTTCGGTGGCGGCGGCTACCAAGTGTCCGGTGGTCTGCACGGCGTGGGTGTCTCGGTTGTCAATGCCTTGTCCACGCGGCTCGACGTCGAGGTTCATCGCGACGGCACCATCTACCAGCAGTCCTACGAGCACGGCGTACCGATGGCACCGTTGGTCGAAGCCGGCTCTACCGACCTCACCGGCACCACCGTTACCTTCTGGGCGGACCCGGCCATCTTCGACACCACCTGGTACGACTTCACCACCTTGTCGCGTCGTTTCCAGGAGATGGCGTTCTTGAACAAGGGCATGACCATCGAACTCACCGATGAGCGAACCGGATCCGCGCCGGTGATCGACGAAGAGGAAGCCGCCGATCCCACCGAGGAGAA
>CAZWIW010000053.1:0-11086 GCA_964634545.1 uncultured Rubrivirga sp. | reverse complement strand
GGCATCAGCGGGCTATCGGTTGCCGATCAACTCATCCGTGCCGGTCGAACCGTCACCGTTTTGGAAGCACGCGATCGCGTAGGCGGCCGGCTGCTCGGATCACCACTCGACCTCGGCGCCTCGTGGTTCTGGCCCGGCGAACACCGAGTGCCGGCACTCGCGCAGCGCTTGGGCATCGAAACCTTCGACCAGTATCGAGACGGCGAAGCCATCATCGACGATCTCACCGGCGTGCAGCGATACCCGGGAAACCCGATCGACGTTCCCGCGCATCGCATCGTCGGCGGAACCGCCACATTGGCCGCAGCCCTCGCCGATCAACTGCCACCAGGAACGATCCATTTGCAACAGCCGGTGCTTGAGATCACCGACGATCACGCTGTCGTAACGAATGACCAGATATGGCACGCAGATCACGTGGTAATTGCGCTCCCGCCAGCACTCGCAGTGCGCACGATCAAACTCCCGAGCCAACTGCCTCCCGAACTCATCGACGTTGCGTCTCGAACCCCGGTGTGGATGGGTGATTCGGTGAAGGTCGTCGCGCTGTTCAGTGATCCCTTGTGGCGACGCGACGGATTAGCCGGTGCCGCCATGAGTCGACGCGGCCCGCTCGCAGAGATTCATGACATGTCAGGGCCAGGTGGGGAACCGGCTGCCTTGTTCGGATTCGCGCGCGCAGCCTCCATGCATCCCGGCATCGGGACTGACATCGGCGAGCAGTTGACCCGCATGTTCGGACCGGCGGCAGCGAGACCTATCGACGTGCTCATCCAGGACTGGAGTCGCGAGCAGTGGACCGCGGTACCGACCACGGGTAGATCACCCGAGTACGGCCTGTTCGGGCATCCGCTCTACCGACAGGCAGCGTTGGGAGGTCGGTTGCACTGGTCATCGACCGAAACGGCGCAGTCCTTCGCCGGTCACATCGAAGGGGCGCTGGAGGTGGCCGAGCGCACCGTCGCCTCGATGCTTGGCGATCAGGCAGCTTTGGCAAATAAGAGCCCCCGGTCAGGATTGAACTGACGACCTACCGCTTACAAGGCGGTTGCTCTACCACTGAGCTACAGGGGCGGACCCGAGCGAGACAAGACTAGCGGCGCACTTCGGTCTCGATGATTCGTGAGTCACCGCTGACCGAATGACGACTCCAGCGCGTGGGTTAGCGTTCCTTCGTGTCGAGGCGGATAACCGAGGTCGATTGGCAATCCACGCCCTGGGGCGAGATCTCCCTGCGCCGTCGCCATGATCTTGTGCTCGACCGCGAGGTTTACGAGGTGCTGCTCGGCGATGAGTACTTGATGTCGAGTTCCTTCACCGCTGCTGAGGAGGAACTCGCGTCTTTGGCACTGGGTCTGGTTTCCGGTCCTGAACTTCGGGTGTTGGTCGGCGGACTTGGCCTTGGATACACGGCTCGAGAAGTGCTCCGTGATGAGCGGGTGGCCGAACTGACGGTGGTCGATGCCATCGCACCGGTCATCTCCTGGCATCAGCAGGGCCTGGTGCCCTTGGGAGAAGAGGTGAGCGGGGATAGCCGAACCACCTTGCACGAGGGTGACTTCTTCGACTTGGTGCGCCGAGGCGCTGGCCCTTGCAGTGAAGCCCGGTGGGATGCGGTGATCGTCGACATCGATCACTCGCCAAGACACACCCTCGCTCCGGAGAACGCTTGGCTCTACACAGAGGAAGGAACCGCGGCGCTGGCTGCGCTTGTGGTTCCTGAGGGTGTCTTCGCGTTGTGGTCGAACGATCCGCCCGATGAGGAGTACGTGCAGGTCTTACGGCGTCATTTCGCGGATGTGCGTTCGCAGGTTGTGAGCTTCCCGAATCCGCTGCAGGGCGGTCACTCCACCAACACGGTCTATCTCGCGCAGGCGGCCGGGCGATGATCGGGTGGCGCGTTCCGGAGTACGAGCCGGGCCTGCCGTGGTGGCCACTGCTGGTGGTCATTGCCGCCATCGTCATCATCAACATCGTCAACAACCGGGTAGCTCCCAAGACGCATTACCTGCTGTGGTCCTTCGCTGGCTCCGTTGTGCTGGTGGCAATCGGACTGCTCGATGGCAACTCCTTCACGGACATGGGCCTGGGTTGGTTCTTCTTCCTTTCCGGGTTCATCTGGGCGGCCGCGTCCATCGGGTTGGTTGCGGCGATTTACGTGATCGGCAGTTTCTTTCGCAAGACACGGCAGGCATTCAAAGACGAGAGCATCGGTGGATTATCTGGTGGACGGCTTGCCTTCCAGGCCCTCGTCGAAGTTCCTTTCGGAACCGTCATGCTCGAAGAGATCGCCTTCCGCGCGGTTTTGTTCTCGATGTTGGCTCGCCGCTTCGGGGTGGGCTGGGCGATCGCCATCTCAGCGCTGCTGTTCGGCATCTGGCACGTGCTGCCCAGCATCGGCACCCACGAGCGCAACCCCGCGCTCGGTTCCGTCGTTGGTGGAGGGATCCGGGGGAACGTCCTCGCGGTGGCTGGCAGCGTGCTGACCACCACCGTGGCGGGTGTGTTGTTCGCGCTGATGCGGATCGTCTCCGGAAGCGTGATCGCACCGATGGGCCTGCACTGGGCCACCAACGGCCTCGGCTACGGCTTCAGCTGGGTTATTTTGCGTACCGGTCAGCGGCGCCGACGGGCAGGTGAATGACATCCATGGCATTCAGGTCCTACGATGGCGTGCACCTTCCCCACGGCACTGGCACCCCCGCTGGGGCCCAGACCACCCGCGACCAGCAACACGGGTACGAGCTTCCCGGGTTGACGACGAAGGAGTACGGCATGGATGCTGCCCGCCTCGAGTCCGAAGCGGCAGGGGAAGCATTGACCGAGCGTGAGCGCCAGATCCTGGAGTTCGAGCGCCAGTGGTGGAAGTACGCGGGGGCCAAGGAGCAGGCCATCCGCGATCTGTTCGACATGAGCGCCACTCGGTACTACCAGATCATCAACAACCTCATCGACCGCCCCGAATCGATGCGCTTCGACCCGATGCTGGTCAAGCGGCTGCGCCGGATGCGCGCTGCGCGGCAGCGTGCCCGCTCGGCCCGCCGGCTCGGTGTAGACGTCACCAGTCGGTAGCCAGCGGGTAGTTCGCCGGGGCCGGAGGGTTCCGGTGGAGATTTGCACTCCCTGGGGGTGAGTGCTAACTTTTGATTTAGCACTCGACACCCGAGAGTGACAACTTTCCACTCGGACGTTCCGGAGGAACAGACCCCCATGTCAAAGATGATTGCATTCGATGAGGAGGCCCGGCGGTCCCTCGAGCGCGGCATGAACGTGCTCGCCGACGCCGTGAAGGTCACCCTGGGCCCCAAGGGCCGCAATGTCGTCCTGGAGAAGAAGTGGGGCGCCCCCACGATCACCAACGACGGCGTCTCCATCGCCAAGGAGATCGAACTCGAGGACCCCTACGAGAAGATCGGCGCCGAGCTGGTCAAAGAGGTCGCCAAGAAGACCGACGATGTCGCTGGCGACGGCACCACCACCGCCACCGTCCTCGCCCAGGCTCTCGTTCGTGAAGGCCTGCGCAACGTCGCGGCCGGCGCGAACCCGATGGGTCTGAAGCGCGGCATCGAGAAGGCTGTCGACGTCGTCGCCGAGGAACTGCTCAGCATGGCTAAGGACGTCGAGACCAAGGAGCAGATCGCGTCAACCGCGGCCATCTCCGCTGGTGGCGATTCCGAGGTCGGTGAGTTGATCGCCGAGGCGATGGACAAGGTCGGCAAAGAAGGCGTCATCACGGTCGAGGAGAGCCAGACCTTCGGACTCGAACTCGAGCTCACCGAGGGTATGCGCTTCGACAAGGGCTACATCTCCCCGTACTTCGTGACGGACACCGAGCGCATGGAGACCGAACTCGAGGACCCCTACGTCCTCATCGTGAACTCCAAGATCTCTTCGGTGAAGGACCTCGTTCCGGTCCTGGAGAAGGTCATGCAGTCCGGCAAGCCGCTCGCGATCATCGCCGAGGACCTCGAGGGTGAAGCCCTCGCGACCCTCGTCGTCAACAAGATCCGCGGCACCTTCCGCTCGGTTGCCGTCAAGGCCCCGGGCTTCGGCGATCGTCGCAAGGCCATGCTTCAGGACATCGCAATCCTGACCGGCGGCCAGGTCATCTCCGAAGAGGTTGGCCTCAAGCTCGAGAACGCAACGCTCGACCTGCTCGGTCGCGCCCGCAAGGTGGTCGTCACCAAGGACGAAACCACCATCGTCGAGGGTGCTGGCGACGCGGAGCAGATCCAAGGCCGCGTGAACCAGATCCGCACCGAGATCGACAACTCCGATAGCGACTACGACCGCGAGAAGCTGCAAGAGCGCTTGGCCAAGTTGGCCGGCGGCGTTGCGGTCATCAAGGTCGGCGCCGCTACCGAGGTCGAGCTCAAGGAGCGCAAGCACCGCATCGAAGATGCCGTTCGTAACGCGAAGGCAGCTGTCGAGGAAGGCATCGTGGCCGGCGGCGGCGTGGCCCTCATCCAGGCGATGAAGGCCGCTGATCCGAAGATCGAGGCCCTTGGCCTGATCGATGAAGAGGCTGTCGGCGCGAACATCGTCCGCGTCTCGGTTTCCGCTCCGCTGAAGCAGATCGCAGAGAACGCTGGCCTCGAAGGCGGTGTGGTCGTGGAGAAGGTCCGCGAGCTCCCGGTTGGACAGGGCCTCAACGCTGCGACCGGCGTCTACGTCGACATGGTGGCCGAGGGCATCATCGACCCGGCCAAGGTCACCCGCTCAGCGCTGCAGAACGCAGCGTCGATCGCTGGCCTGTTCCTCACCACCGAGGCGGTCGTGGCCGACAAGCCCGAGCCCGCCCCGGCCATGCCGGCCGGCGGTGGCGACATGGGCGGCATGGACTTCTAAGTCCGCAGCGCTCAACAGAACTACGCCGAAGGGGGCGGGGACCGCAAGGTTCCCGCCCCCTTCGCATGCGCTCACATCGAAAATCCGTGGGTTACCGCCGGTTGTCATCGTCGGCTTTGGCAGAGTGAGCCCGTGAATCGAATCTGGGAAATCGGACAGATGGACGGCGGCGACATCCGACTGCGCAACGGCGGTGGCTCCGGACTGATGGATCTGGACATCAGCGCACCCGTGCGTGCGGGCCAGTTACTGCTGGCTACGTCCAACGTGCAGTTGGACCTGACTGTGGCATTGGACAAGGTGAAGACCGGAAACTTCCTCACCGAACACGCAGCCCGAGCCTTTATCGCCGGATATCGCGCTCATGATTTGGTCTATGTCGGATCTGGTGGGCTGTCCGATGATTCCTCGAGTGTCCGCGGCTCTGCTAAGGCAGGCACGCTGGATGTGGAGATCGAACTCACCCTCACTCCGGTGGACGAGGACTGGGACGCGATGTCAGAAGTAGAACTCGTTGGCAGCGCCGGCTTCGGCAAGGTCACCATCCCGATCCCGGGAATCGGAACCGTGGACAACCTTGTCATCGACATCGACGCCAAACTGAAGGTGACCCGACAGAGTTCATGAGCCAGCAAGCCGCGGCACTCGAACCGAGCAAAGGGGCTTCGACCTCTTCCCTCGTTCGTCGGCGTCCCATCTTAATTTTTGACTTGAGTGAGCGAGCAGTCTCAGTTTTTCGCAACGATACGCGCGAGATTTAAAATTCCCTGACCGCAATTACCCTCACCTGCGTCACATTGGCCGGGAGCAAAGGTGTCGGTATTGGCTAACAGCTGGGCCTCAAGATCGCTCGCCGTCGCATCAGGTGCGCGGGCAGCCAACACAGCAAGCGCACCGCTGACTCGAGCCGCTGCGGCACTGGAACTCTGGTAATAACCCACGGCCGGCTTCCTTGGTCGATAGCGACCCGTATTGGTGGTGGTGAAGACTCCGTTGCGCTCACCGGTAGCCATATTTCCGCCGAAGGCCGAGAGGGTCACTTCATCGCCAAAATTCGAAGTGGGTGCCCGCTCACCGAACTTGTCCACTGCCCCTACGGCGATCACACCCGCGCAGTTCGCCGGTGTTATGGCTTTGGTGTCGCGCGCGCTGCTTCCCGAGGCAGTAACAACAATGGCACCTTTCTCCCGGGCAATATCAATGGCTGCTTGGAGGGATAGTGGACAGCGTGGGGCGGCACCTGCGAGGGAGATATTGATGATCCTCGCTGGATTTGGATTCACCGGAACATCAGGTATCTGTTCACCGACTGCCCAGAGAATCCCGGCGGCGACGTCTGCCGTGTTTCCGCCGCATCTACCCATGATCCGCACCGGAACAATGCGTGCATCCGGGGCGATCCCAAGGTTGGGGCGATCTGTTGACTGCTGAGCGGCGATAGTGCCGGCAACATTCGTTCCGTGCCAGGAACTGACTCGCGATCGGCAATCGACACGATCTACGGCTTCGCGAGGACGGACTCCGTCCCCTCTGTCACTGGGGTCGGAATCCCAGCCATCACCATCGGCTCCCGACCACGCATCCGACACATAGTCATAGCCCGGTAAGACCACACCTCCCGGGCGACCGGAGCCGTTGGGACGGATTCGCCAACCGAGATCTGGATGCGCGGTGATTCCGGTATCAAGAACCGCCACGATGACGGGAGTTTTGGCCGCTCGTTCTTGCCCCACCGAGACTGAAGGGAGGGCTGTCTGGATGGTCAAGACAACGGCCAATGCGGTCATCAGTGCACGCATGTGTTCAGAGTACGTCCCGGGCCTGCGGGTCGTCTTCACCGTTCACTAACCGCGGAGAATGTGGGTGCTGGGTCTAGATCCCGCGCTGAGGGAACGTCGAAGCGCACCGCATCCGCTTCAGCCCATTCGATATACGGACACTGCCGCATCTCAAGCGCGATTAGCTCGGCAACAACCGTGAGAACAGGAGGGTTGATCACCACGACCTTCATTTGTCCTCCGATAGACAAACCTTGTGTCAGATTTGCCTTGTAGTCCTGCGACACGCACTGCACCCCCCAGGGAGCGCCATCACTGGTGGATGGTGGAGCACCCGGTCCGTAGCGAACTATGATTTGTGAAACTTCGAGGCGATCAATCAATTCCGCTTGCGCGATCGATGCTGTGCTCGACGCCGCTGGTGAGCAGCCGGCTGTCGCGAGCACCAGAACGATGCCCATGAGCCAATAGCGGACTCTCGTGTTGGTGCGCATCTCTACAGCCTGCGTTGTGCAAGCCGAAATAGGTAGCAAGGTGAGCAGTCATTGTCCACAACCTGTGAACATGGCGAGAGCCGTCAGTCATTTCGTACGCCTACCAGGGAATGACCACCATGTGAATGCAGTCAAGATGCCGCAATTGACCGTTGTACAAAACGATCGAACGGTCGCTCTGTAGTCCTACCTTGCCAGCAAGCCAACCGTTGACGGAGTAACCAAATCTTGGTGCTAGAGGTACTCCGAGACCTTAAGCCGCGGGCAGCACTCATCAGTATTCCCAACTCAAGAGGACTGCTGAGTGAGACACCAGTCGTTGCATCGCAGCTTGGTGCGATGAGGCAAGTTTGATTGAACGGTCAGAGTCAGCATCCGTCGGTCTCGAGCCCAACCATCAATTCGCCTATCCGGTGATAGTTGAAGACGAGGTGGAGCGCCCACTCCGTTGTTTCGAAGGATTGACATGCGACTAGCAAGCAGGTTCATTGCCGTGAGTAGCGTGCTGGTACTGACAGCAGCCGGTGCGGGTGCCTCTTTCGCGTTCGTCAGCGCAGAGAATCCCGGGAAGGTTGACATCTGCCATGCTTCGAACAGCGCTCAGAATCCCTACACCACCAACCAGGTGGACACGAGCTCCGTTGATCTGAACGGTCATGTCAACCACACGGGACCCATCTTCACTGAAGGGATGGAGGGCGGGTGGGGCGACATCATTCCTCCGGTCCCGGACGTCCTTCCCAACGGATTGAACTGGCCGGAGGGTGAACCGACGTGGCTAAACGGCTGCAACTTCGTAAGTCCGTCGCCCTCGCCCTCGCCCACACCCACGCCGACGGAAACACCCATGCCGACTCCGGAGACGACCGTTGCTCCTGCATCTCCCGAGACACCTGCACCTGTGGATAGCGATGAGCTACTTCCGAACGAGTCAGTCCCGGTGGACATTGCCGATCCAGGTGCTCTCGCGAGCGAGGAAGAGCCGGTGGGGATTGAACCTGCATCACCACAACAGGAATCGGTACCGACATCAGTGCCAGCTGGTGGTGGGGCTGCGAGTAGCAAGCGCTGACGATTTCGCTTCGCGTTTTGTGATCACGGCTAGCAGCGATTGTGCTGGCTCTTGGGCTCCTGGTGGGATCCTTTCCGCCGATCAGGAGCCCAAGTGCGTTGGAGCACCTTGCTCCTAGCGCCTGCAGAGTCAGAGGTGCATACCGACATTGCCAAAAGGACGGCAAGGAGCCATCGAGCGTTGGGAACACCAAGTCTTTGGACACATTCACCATGCGGTTCCGAAGCCATGAAGTGAGTAGTCATTGTCAGCAACCTGTGAACATGACGAAAGCATGCAGTAAGCAAAACCTTCTACATTCATATGACTGCTACATGAATGGAGTTGACGTGTCACAAGAAATGGATCGACTGAACGCTTTGGTGTTCTACATGGCCACTAAACCCGCATTGGACGATGTTGCCCAACATCTGGTGCTGAGCACATTCCACGAAAGCCAACCGCGTACGGCGTTGATTAGTGTCTTCGATTCCAGCGGCAGCGTCAGCGCTGCAGGTTCCTTCGGTTTCGCTCCGGACGTGGTTCGCGCACTCAGGCGACTCTCGTTGTGGGATCGATCGCCCGCGGTCGATGCCATCCGTGACGGAGCTCCAGTGGTCCACGACGATCGGCAGGCGCTCATTGCCGCCTATCCCGGTCTTGGCAACCACGATTCCTTACTGCACCCGACGATCGCATGGCCGTTGGCGATCGGTAGTCAGCGTCTCGGTTCGTTGCAGATGCAGTTCGCTGAGCCGTTTGCGCGAGAATCCATCGAGGGTGTGTTTACCGCTATCGCACCCCTACTGGGCCTATACGTAAGTCTGCGTTCGACCGTTCCCAACGGGCATGTCCCGGATGGGGAAGCCACCCGCGTTATCCATCAGGAAAAGGACCCTGATGCCGAGTTGACCCCGCGACAAATGCGAATCCTTCACCTGCTGGCCGATGGGATGACGAACCCGCAGATAGCTGCTCGCATCGGCTATTCCGACTCCACCGTTCGCCAGGAGACCATGGCGATCTATCGGCATCTCGGTGCCGAAGGGCGCAGAGATGCCGTGCACATTGCAGGACTTCGAGGTCTGCTGAATGAAGACACTCTGACATCGCCGGTTCCAGCGCTGGTCGGGAACAGGCACGCTGCCGTTGTGTGACAACGTCCCTACGGTTCTTGCGAAGGTGACCTGGTGGTAGTCGGTCGACGGACGAGGATCAGCCGCGCCATGTTCGTTGTGACGATGGCAATGAGTGTGGTTCTCGTTTCCGGGTGTTCGACCACGGGCGGAGCAACCGACTCCACGCCTCGGGTTCCTGAGGCTGCTCCGCTGTTCGTCGAGCCTGATCGCGAGGCCGAGCCTGAGCGTGACACTGAGCGCCCGGTTCCTTACTCCAACAGTCAGCAGCCGACGAGTTTGAACATCCCGGCACTGGATGTGCAGGGGCGGATTCAGCCGGTGGGCATGACCGACGAGGTCACCATGCAGGTGCCGTCGGACATTCGCGTGATCGGTTGGTTTGATCGCAGCGTCGTGCCGCTCGCAGAGCAGGGCAGCACGGTGGTGGTCGGGCACCGGGACGGAGTCGATGACCCTGAGGGAGTCTTTCGTCGCCTCGGGGAGCTATCCCTTGGAGATGAGATCACGGTCGAGAATCTCTCTGGTCGAGGAATCGAGTACGTCGTGAGTGATGTGAGAGTGCTCGATCGGACGGCTTTCGCGGCGCAAGCTACGAAAATCTTCGCAACAGATGGCCCACATCGCCTGGTCCTGATGACCTGCGGTGGTGAGTACGACAGTTCACAGGGTGGCTATCAGGCGAATGTGGTCGTCACCGCTAAGCGTGTGTGAACGGCTATTGACTGATAGCGGCCGGCTTTGTCCGCTCGTCGCGATGTCCGTTTGATCCACGGTTATCACCTGTCCGCAACGGTTCCCAAGGAGAAGACGAATGTCGCAGAAGATTGCCATGATCAGCACCTACCCGCCCACCCAATGTGGAATCGCGACCTTCGCGCGATCGATGTCCGCGGCGATGAACGGCCTTGGGCAAGATGTCCGCATCCTTCGCTTGGTCGATGAAACCAGCGGCATTGCTGGTCCCTTGGTGATTGGCGATCATGGGTCACCACTGGATGTGCCTCGATCGGCGCAGATCTTGAACGGTCATGACGCGGTGATTGTGCAGCATGAATTCGGCATCTATCCAGGGGAGGATGGTGAGGGCGTTCTTGATTTGCTTGCCGAAGTGACGGTGCCGGTGATTTCGATCCTGCACACCGTGGGTGAGCGCCCGACCTACCGCCAACGCCGCATCATTCAAGGCTTGCTGCATTCGTCCGATGCGGTTGTGCTGCTTTCCAACGCGGCACTCGATGCACTCCTTCGCACCTACGACGTTCCCTCGGACCGGACATTCGTCATTCCACATGGTGCCGCTGACGTCCGTGGGTCCTATCGACCGAATGGCGTGCGGATGCGTCCGCGCATTCTCACCTGGGGTTTACTCAGCGAAGGTAAAGGCATCGAATGGGGGATCGCTGCGTTCTCACTGTTGCGTGATGTCGACCCGATGCCCGATTACTACGTGGTTGGGCAAACCCATCCGAAGGTCGCAGCCCGGGATGGGCACCGGTATCGGCACGAGTTGGGCGAGATGGCACGACGCCTCGGCGTTGCCGACCGCGTGCACTTCGTCGATGGCTACCTCGACAACAACGGCCTGACCAGATTGATCACCTCTGCTGATATGTATCTGCTGCCCTACGACACTCGAGAGCAGGTCACGTCCGGCGTATTAGCCGAGGCGATGGTGGCCGGTGGCCCGGTCATCGCCACACACTTCCCACACGCTGTCGAACTGCTCGGTGACGGCACTGGGCTCTTGGTCAAGCACCAGAGCCCAAGCTCGATCGC
>CAZWIW010000052.1:0-11329 GCA_964634545.1 uncultured Rubrivirga sp. | reverse complement strand
AGCGAGAGCTTGCCGCGCTGGTCGATCTCCTTGATCTCGACCTGCACCTTGTCACCGACGTTGAGAACCTCTTCGACGGTTTCGATGCGCTTCTTGTCGGTCAACTTCTTGACCTCCGAGATGTGCAACAGCCCGTCCTTGCCGGGAACCAGCGAGACGAATGCGCCGAAGTTGGTCGTCTTGACCACGGTGCCCAGGTAACGCTCGCCCACCTCGGGCATCGTCGGGTTCGCGATGTTGTTGATCGCGGTTCGTGCTGCCTCGGCCGAGGGGCCGTCGACCGCACCGATGTAGATGGTGCCGTCGTCCTCGATGGTGATGTCGGCCCCGGTGTCCTCTTGAATCTGGTTGATGATCTTGCCCTTGGGCCCGATCACCTCGCCGATCTTGTCCACCGGCACCTTGACCGAGATCACGCGTGGTGCCGTTGCAGCCATCTCGTCGGGAGCATCGATCGCCTCGTTCATGACCTCGAGGATTGTCAGCCGTGCATCACGCGCTTGGGTGAGCGCACCGGCGAGGACGTCCGCGGGGATGCCATCGAGCTTGGTGTCGAGCTGCAGTGCCGTGACGAACTCCTTGGTACCGGCCACCTTGAAGTCCATGTCGCCGTACGCGTCCTCGGCTCCCAAGATGTCGGTGAGGGTCACGTACTCGGTCTTGCCGTCGACCTCACCGGAGATCAGGCCCATGGCGATACCGGCAACCGGTGCCTTCAGCGGCACACCGGCGTTCAGCAGCGACATCGTGGACGCACACACCGAACCCATGGACGTCGAGCCATTGGATCCGAGCGCTTCGGACACCTGCCGGATCGCGTAGGGGAATTCCTCGCGCGTGGGCAGCACCGGAAGCAACGCTCGCTCGGCGAGTGCACCGTGTCCGATCTCCCGACGCTTGGGCGAACCCACCCGACCGGTCTCACCGGTGCTGTAGGGCGGGAAGTTGTAGTTGTGCATGTACCGCTTGCGGTTGTCCGGGTTCAAGGTGTCGAGCAGTTGCTCCATGCGCAACATGTTCAACGTGGTGACACCGAGGATCTGCGTCTCCCCACGCTCGAACAATGCCGAGCCGTGGGTCCGGGGCAGGATGTCGACCTCAGCGGTCAGCGCCCGGATGTCGGCCAACCCACGGCCGTCGATGCGTACCTTGTCGCGCAGCACCCGGTCACGGACCGCCTGCTTGGTCACGGAACGGAAAGCGGCGGACAGTTCCTTCTCGCGGCCTTCGAACTGCACCGCGAGCTCGGCGGTAACGGTCATCTTGATGTCATCGAGCCGTGCTTCGCGTGGGGCCTTCTCCACGATCGCCAGCGCATCGCGTACGTCGGCTAGTGCCAGCCGCTCGACGGCGTCGTAGGCATCGTCCTCGTATTCCAAGAAGACCGGGAAGTCCTGCACCTCCTTGGCGGCAGCACCGGCCAGGTCGGCTTGCGCATCGCACAAGGCGCGAATGAACGGCTTGGCGGCCTCGAGTCCGGCACCGACGATCTCTTCGGTGGGTGCCTGGGCGCCGCCGGCGACCAGATCCACCGTCTGGTCGGTGGCCTCGGCCTCGACCATCATGATCGCGACATCGTCTCCGGCAACCCGGCCGGCAACGACCATGTCGAAGACCGCGCGCTCGAGCTGCTCGTGAGTCGGGAATGCGACCCACTGTCCGTCGATGAGTGCGATGCGAACGCCGCCCACCGGTCCGGAGAACGGCAGACCGGACAACTGGGTGGACGCCGAGGCGCCGTTGATGGCGATGACGTCATACAGATCGTTGGGGTTCAAGGACAGCACGGTCACCACGACCTGCACCTCGTTACGCAGGCCCTTCTTGAAGGTCGGACGTAGCGGCCGGTCGATGAGACGGCAGGTGAGGATGGCGTCTTCAGTGGGTCGGCCTTCGCGGCGGAAGAAGGATCCGGGGATGCGTCCCACGGAGTACATCCGCTCTTCGACATCCACCGTAAGCGGGAAGAAGTCGAACTGTTCTTTCGGGTGCTTGCCAGCGGTAGTGGTGCTGAGCAGCATGGTGCCACCGTCGAGGTAGATAGCCACCGATCCGGCGGCTTGCCGGGCCAATCGCCCGGTCTCGAAGGTGACGGTGCGCGTTCCGAACGCGCCGTTGTCGATGACGGCCTCGGCCGTCGCGATCTGGGAACCCTCCACGGGTGCCTCCTGTTTCCTTGGTATGCAAGCAGGGGCAACCACGGCAGTCGTCCAGTGGCGGTCTTCGATCGAGGCCCCCGGGTTCTCGCGCTATGCGCCAATCCCTTCGAGGGCCACTACCGAGGACCGACGACGGCGCACCGTAGCGCCCCGGATCCTTGCGGTTTGGTTTTCTCTATTCGGTTGTCGAGGGAAAGTCTGTCGGTGCCGACCTAGCGACGAATGCCGACACGCTCGATGATCGCGCGGTAGCGGTTGATGTCGGTCTTGGTCAGGTACTTCAGCAGCCGGCGACGCTGGCCCACGAGGATCAGCAGGCCGCGACGGCTGTGGTGGTCGTGCGGGTGGGTCTTCAGGTGTTCGGTGAGTTCGGTGATGCGCTTGGTGAGTAGCGCGATCTGAACCTCGGGGCTTCCGGTATCGCCGGGCTTGATGGCGTACTCGGCGATGATCTCGGACTTCGTCATGGTGTCGAGCGACATTCACATTCCTCTCGGGCGCGCCGATCATTCGGCGATGGCTGCACGGTGCAGCCTGGTCACGAATCGCTGAGCGCCCGCTCTACGACCGTCGATGCGAAGGCTATCAGGTGGCCGTACCCACTCCGGTGGCCAGCGTCCGCGCCTGATCCACGTCCGCGCGCATCTGAGCGACGAACGCATCCTCGGAGTCGAACACTTGCTGCCCGCGCAGCCGGTGGGTGAAGCCCACCTCCACCTGTTCGCCGTAGAGGTCGAGGTCGTCTCGATCGATCACGTGCGCCTCGATGCGCCGCTGCACACCGCCGTATTGGGGGTTCTCCCCTACCGAGATGGCTGCCGGCATCCGCGGACACGACCCGGCGAGCACCCGGACCCAGCCGGCGTACACGCCATCGGCCGGTACGGCCCGATCGGTCGGCACTTCGATGTTCGCGGTGGGAACCCCGAGGGTGCGACCGCGGTGGTCGCCATGCACTACCTCACCTCGGTAGGTGAACGGTCGACCCAGGATCAGCGTCACCTGGGTGAGATCACCATCATCGAGTGCCTGGCGCACGCGGGTGGAGGAGAAACGGTCGCTGTCGCCACGCACCTGCAATCCATGCACGGAGAAACCCATTTCGTCTCCGAGCTCGCGCATCGTGGCGACATCCCCACTCGCCCGGTGACCGAACCGAAAGTTCTCCCCCACCACCACTGCCTTGGCGTCGGCGCGATCGACGATGAACTCCTGCACGAACTCCCGTGGACTCATTCCGCTCAACTCTCGCGTGAAAGGAACGACGACGACGTCATCCACGCCCGCATCCTGCAGGGCATCTATGCGCTCATCCAAAGCGATCAGCATCGCGGGAGCATCGTCCGGGGACAGCACCCGTCTGGGGTGCGGGTCGAAGGTGATGGCAACAACTTCGCCGTCGCCGGCCAGTGCCCGCGCTTGCGCAATGACAGCCTGATGCCCTCGGTGCACGCCATCGAAGACTCCGATGATGGCTACTCGCTGGCTCACGGACCCGAAGCCTACGCGTGCGTGCTGGCACTGGTTGTCTAGTCAACAGCATGACCGTCGCGGTCCGCGCCCTAGGCTCCATCCGTGCGCAAGTGGCTGCCCATCCTCGTCCTGGGTCTCGGGCAGTTCGTGATGGTGATCGATGGCACGGTCATGAACGTCTCGATCACGACAGTCGTCGCGGACCTGGACACCACGGTCAGTTCAATGCAGTTGGCGATTGCGACCTTCACCTTGACGATGGCCGCCTTGATGCTGGCCGGCGCCGGACTAGGCAGCCGCATCGGACGACGCAAGACCTTCGTGATCGGTTCGGTCATCTACGGGATCGGCTCCCTCACCACCGCACTCGCCCCCGGATTCGGCACGCTGTTTATCGGTTGGTCCATCGTCGAAGGTATCGGCGCCGCGCTGGTTATCCCGGCGATCGCGGCATTGGCGGCGGTGAACTACTCGGGTAAGGACCGGGCCATCGCCTACGCCATGCTCGGTGGAATCGCCGGTGCGGCAGCAGCCGCGGGACCACTTATCGGCGGATGGGTGACAAGCGAGTTCTCCTGGCGCTGGGTATTCGCCGCGGAAACGCTGCTGATCGTCGCGGTGATCTTGCCGCTCACCGGAACGATCAAGGATCTCCCGGTGCAGCCGAGCAAGGGCCGATTCGACTTCGCCGGGGTGGTGCTCTCGGCTACCGCGATGGGCACCGTCGTCTTGGCCCTGGTCTCGGCGAGCACATGGGGGTTCATCGAGCCGATGAACCCGCCGTTCACGATCGCCGGCTTCTCCCCGACCATTCCCGCTGTGCTCCTCGGTTTAGGGATCGGGTGGTTGTTCCTGGAGTGGGAGAAGAAGGTTCCCGGCACCGGACGCGAACCGCTGTTGGGGACCGATCTGCTGGGAATTCCTTCGCTTCGCGCCGGTCTGGCGTCCCAACTGGTCTTGTATTTCATCATCGCCGGCTCGTTCTTCATCTTGCCGCTGTACCTGCAAACGGTGCTCGACCTCGATGCCCTCGAATCGGGCATCCGCATGCTGCCGATGTCTGTCGCGCTGTTCGTGATGGCGCTGGCCGGATCCCGGCTGGCGATTCGTTTCTCGCCGAAACAACTCATCCGCTGGGGTCTGGTCACTGCCTGCCTGGGACTGTTGCTGCTCATCGGCGCGATCACTCCCGAGGCACGAGGCACGTTGTTCGCTATTGCCATGGCAGTCATCGGCATCGGTATCGGCCTGGCCATCTCCCAGATTGGCAACGTGAACCTCTCTTCCGCGGACGAGTCCCGCAGCAATGAGATCGGTGGCCTGCAGGGAACGGCGCAGAACCTGGGATCTTCGCTTGGTGTCGCACTTGCCGGCACTGCGTTGTTCATCGGACTGGCGGCGACCTTCACATCCTCGGTTGCTTCCAACGATCAAATCGATGCCGCCGTTCAGGAGGGCGTGATCCAGGCGGCCGAGAGCGGCATGCAGGTGATCACTATCGCGCAGGCCGAGCAATTGCTGACCGACGCAGGCGTGCCGCAAGATGACGTCACGACCATCGTGCAGGACTACGCCAACAGCAAACTGCAATCACTGCGGGCCGGCCTTGGCATCGTCTTCGTCATCGGCCTCATCGGCCTACCCCTCACGCGCCGGTTACCGGACCGCCCACTGGTGGGAACACAGCCAGATACCGAACCAAGCCCCCACTGACCTCTGCCACGCAGACCAAGTCCTCACCGGGCCCCACCAGTGCGAGCACCGGAGCATCCGCCACGTTCAATTCCAACGACGACCCATGCCGCGCGCGAGCCGCGGTCACCTCGTCGATGTCGACAACGGGCAATTCCGAGCGTGCGAACGCCGCGGGAGCTATGAGGTGTTTTCGATCCACGGTTTCCAGCGCGCTGCACTCATCCACCCGCACACCGCCGGACCTGATGCGGCGCAGTTCGGTCAGGTGCCCCCCAACTCCTAGCGCCTCGCCCACATCGCGGGCCAGGGCGCGGATATAGGTGCCCGCCGAGCACTCGACGCGAACATCCACGTCTACGAAACCCGGCAAGACGCGGATGTCCAGGACATCGAAGGCGCTCACCGTGACCGTTCGCTGCGCCAACTCCACTTCTTCACCGGAACGAACGCGTTCATAGGCGCGTTTCCCGTCGACCTTCACCGCACTCACCGAGCTCGGTCGCTGCCCGATGGTGCCGATGAAGCCGTTGACGGCCTGGCGCACCGCCGCATCGTCGATAGCCGCAACCGCCTGCGGATCGGCCCGGGTGGTGATCTCACCTTCACGGTCATCGGTTGTAGTGGATGCGCCGAGTCGAATGGTGGCCGTGTACTCCTTGTCGTGACCACCCACGATCCCGAGCAATCGAGTTGTTGGTCCAACTCCGATCACCAGGACGCCGGTTGCCATCGGATCCAACGTGCCGGCATGGCCCACGCGCCGCACACCCAAAGCCCGACGGACCTTGCCCACTACGTCGTGCGAAGTCAGCCCAGCGGGCTTGTCGATCAGCAGCGCACCGGCGATGGACGGATCGTCCTTACGCTTCATTGCGTGGTTGCTTCATCGCTTTCTTCGTCATCTTCATCGTCACCGTGTCGATATGGATCCGGATCCCCAGCGAACTGCGCCTTGGCCGCTTGTTCGTGCACAGCGGCGTCGGCCTGGGCAGCCTGGGCTAGCAACTCCTCGACATGGCGTGCGTTCTCTGGGACCGCATCGGGGATGAACGCGATGGTGGGGGTGAACTTGATGCCGGTCTGCTTGCCGACCTCACTGCGGATGACACCGGTTGCCGATGCCAAGGCCGCCGCGGTAGCCGCTTGCTCCTCGGCATCGCCGTACACCGTGTAGAACACCGACGCATCTCGCAGATCGGGCGTGACCCGCACATCGGTGACCGTGATGAATCCCAGCCGCGGATCCTTGATCCGCAACTCGAGCATCTCGGCCACGATGTGCTGGATGCGGTCCGCTAACCGACGCTGCCTGGCGACGTTCGCCATCGCTTCCTCTCCTTGCTCGACCCGACTACCGATACGACAACGGCGTTAGGAAGCGCGTGGTTTCTCGCGCATCTCGAAGGTCTCGATGATGTCGTCCACCTTGACGTCCTGGTAGGAGCCAAGGTTGATGCCGCACTCGAAGCCTTCACGCACCTCGGTGACGTCGTCCTTGAAGCGGCGCAAGGTAGCGATCGACAAGTTGTCCGCCACCACAGCGCCGTCACGGACCAGGCGCGCTTTCGCATTGCGCTTGACTTCACCGGTTTGCACAACACAGCCGGCGATCGTGCCGAACTTCGAGGACTTGAACACTTCCCGAACCTCGGCGGTGCCGAGCTGCACTTCCTCGTACTCCGGCTTGAGCATCCCCTTCAGCGCCGACTCGATCTCATCGATCGCCTGGTAGATGACGCTGTAGTAGCGAACGTCCACGCCTTCCGCGGCCGCGAATTCAGCGACCTTGCCCTCGGGGCGCACGTTGAAGCCGATGATGATCGCCTTCGAAGCGCTAGCCAAGGTGACGTCGTTCTTCGTGATCGCGCCGACTCCTCGGTGGATGACCCGTAGATCGACGTTGTCGCCGACATCGATCTTGGTCAGGGCATCTTCGAGAGCCTCGACCGAACCTGAAACGTCGCCCTTGATGATCAAGGTGAGCTCTTGCACTTCGCCCTTCTCCAAGGACTCCAAGAAGTCTTCCAGCGAGCGCTTCACCCGGTTCTTGGCCAGCAGCGCGTTGCGCTCACGGGCCTGCCGAGTTTGGGCGATGTGCCGCGCGGTGCGGTCTTCCTCCACCACGAGGAAGGTGTCACCGGCGCCGGGCACGGATGTCAAACCGAGGACCTGCACCGGAGTAGACGGACCTGCCTCGTCGACCGGCTGACCGGTGTCGTCGAGCATCGCGCGCACGCGCCCGAAGGCATCGCCCGCGACGATCGAATCACCCTGGCGCAACGTGCCGCGCTGGACGAGCACCGTGGCCACCGGGCCCCGGCCGCGGTCCAGGTGCGCCTCGATGGCAACACCTTGGGCGTCTTGGGTCGGGTTCGCGTGCAGTTCCAGCGCTGCATCCGCGGTGAGCAGCACGGCTTCGAGCAACTCCTCGATACCCATCGACTGCAGCGCCGAGACGTCCACGAACATGGTGTCGCCGCCGAAGTCCTCGGCAACCAGCCCGTACTCGGTCAGCTGGGAGCGGACCTTCATCGGGTCCGCGCCTTCCTTATCGACCTTGTTCACCGCAACCACGATCGGCACCTGCGCTGCCTGCGCGTGGTTGAGCGCCTCGATGGTTTGTGGCTTGACGCCGTCGTCAGCCGCCACCACCAAGATGGCGATGTCGGTGACCTCGGCCCCGCGCGCACGCATCGCCGTGAAGGCTTCGTGACCGGGGGTGTCGATGATGGTCAGCATGCGATCACCATCGGGGGTGTGCGCCACTGCCTGGTAGGCACCGATGTGCTGGGTGATGCCGCCCGCTTCTCCGCTGACCACATTGGTCTTGCGGATCGCATCGAGCAACTTGGTCTTGCCGTGATCGACGTGACCCATGACGGTCACCACGGGCGGCCGCGGCATGAGATCCGCGGAATCGCCTTCGTCTTCACCGAAGTCCAGATCGAAGGACTCCAGCAACTCCCGATCCTCGTCCTCCGGTGAGACCACCTGGACATCGAAGTTCAGCTCATTGCCCAGCAGCATCAGCGTTTCGTCGTCGATGGACTGGGTAGCGGTGACCATTTCGCCCAGACCGATCAGCACCTTCACCAAATCAGCCGGAGCGGCATCGATCTTCTCCGCGAAGTCGGTCAAGGACGCACCGCGCGGCAACCGGACGCTCTCGCCGCCGCCGCGTGGCAGCCGAACGCCACCGAGGGTCGGCGCCTCCATGTTGTCGAATTCTTGGCGCTTGGCGCGCTTGGACTTGCGCCCACGCGAAGGCCGGCCTCCAGGCTTGCCGAAAGCACCGGCCGCATTGCCGCGCCCACCGGTGCGGTTGAACCCGCCCCGGCCACCGCCGCGACCGCCGCCGGGGCCACCGGGACCACCTGGTCCGCCGGGACCGCCCGGACCGCCGGGTGCACCGGGTCCACCGGGACCGCCCGGACCACGGCCGCCACCGGGACGCGTTCCGGTGCCAGGTCCACCCGGTCCACCGGGTCCACCGCGACCACGTGGGCCACCGGGGCCACCGGGGCCGCCTGGTCCACCTCGTCCGGCTGGTCCACCGGGAGCCCCGGGCCGGGCCGGACGCTGCGGCATCGAGCCGGGGTTGGGCCGGGGTGCGCCGGGCACGCCGGTGGGTCGACCCATGCCCGAGCCACCGAACGGGTTGTTACCCGGGCGCGGAGCGGGACGAGGCCCGGCGCTGCCGCCGGTGCCGAAGGGATTGTTACCCGGGCGCGGTGCCGGCTTGGGAGCCGGACCGGGCGCTGGGGTCGGTGCTGGACCAGCAGCGGGGGCCTGGGGGCTCGAAGGTGCGCTCGGGGCTGCAGGTGGTGCCGCAGGTGCCGCGGGTTCGGCTGGCGCAGGAGGCGCTGCTGGCGGCTCGCTGACCGCACCGGCGCCGGCATCCCCGGTGTCGGGAGCCGACTCCTGGGCGGGTACTGGTTCGTCGGTGGATTTCTTGGTGGTCTTCTTGGCGGCCTTCTTCGCCGGCTTGCTCGCCGGTGCCTCCGCCTTGGGCATCGCCTCGACCAGGCGCCGGGCTACCGGCGGCTCGATGGTGGACGATGCGGAACGGACGAATTCGCCCATATCCTGCAATTTCGCAAGGACAACCTTGCTCTCGACTCCGAGCTCTCTGGCGAGCTCGTAGACCCGAACCTTTGACACAACTCTCCTGTCTGGGTCCGGGCGGTGCCCGGACGGCTAGAACGAACGCTGCATGTTCATGCTCGCGTGCTCATCTGGTGTTCATCTCCGAGCCACTCCTTCGTGGTCATCTCACGATGCTGTCGGTGCGGACGCTACAACCTCGTGGCGAGGATGAGCGAACGCACCTGTTCTAGGTCGATCCCCGTGGCGGGAATCCGCAGCGCCCGAGGCAGTGCCCGACGCCGCTGCGCTTCCTCCACGCACTCGGTACGGGGGTGGATATGGGCTCCACGCCCGGGCCGAGTCCGATCCGCATCCACCGCACACCCGCCGGGGGCGGATGGGTCGGCCACGATACGGACCAGGGCCGATCTCGGTTCTCGGGTTCGACACCCGATGCACGTGCGGATGCACGTCCGGGCAGCCTCTCCCGCGAAGCCGACCCCCAAGTCTACCCGCCCCCCGGAGCCGATTCGGCCACGGCAGCCCCGCCCGTCAGTCCGTTGTCCGGGCGGATGTCGATGCGCCAGCCGGTCAACCGAGCTGCTAGTCGGGCGTTTTGCCCCTCGCGGCCGATAGCCAAGGACAGTTGGTAGTCCGGCACGAGCACTCGAGCCGCCTTGGCATTCGCGTCGACGATCTCCACCGAAGTCACCCGGGCCGGGGACAGCGCATGGGCGATCATCTCGGCCGGATCGTCGCTGTGATCGACGATGTCGATCTTCTCTTTCTCACCGCCGAGCTCGCTCATGACGTGACGAACCCGCTGGCCCTGCGGCCCGATGCACGAGCCTTTGGCGTTCACGCCGGGTGCATTCGATCGAACCGCGATCTTGGTGCGGTGTCCGGCTTCGCGTGCGATCGCGGTGATGTCGACAGTGCCATCGGCGATCTCGGGGACTTCGAGTTTGAACAATTCGCGCACCAAATTCGGGTGAGTGCGCGAAATCGTGACCATCGGACCCTTGAAGCCGCGGCGCACGGAAGTGACGAGGGCTTTGATGCGCTCCCCGTGCTCGTAGGTCTCCCCGGGAACTTGTTCTTCCGGTGGCAGGTTGGCTTCGACCTTCCCCAAGTCGACTCGAACCATCCTCGGGTTGTGTGATTGCTGGATGACTCCAGAGACGAGGTCACCTTCTTTGCCGGTGAATTCGTTCATGGTGGCATCGCCCTCGGCTTCGCGTAACCGCGACAACAGCACTTGCCGGGCAGTGGTCGCGGCGATCCGACCGAAGCCTTCGGGGGTGTCGTCGAACTCCCCGATGACCTCACCTTCGTCGTCCACTTCGCCCGCCCACACGGTCACGTGACCACTCTTGCGATCCACGTGCACGCGCGCACTTTCCCGGGAACCTTCGGTTCGTTGGTAGGCGACGAGCAATGCTGCTTCGATGCTCTCGACCACCAAGTCCAAGGACAGGTCCTTCTCCCGAACCAGTCCCTTCAGTGCGGCAACATCGATATCCATCACGAATCCTTCCGATCGAACTCAATTTGGACGATCGCGCGCACCACATCGTCGAACGGCACCGTGTGAACAGATCCGTCGACCTCCAACTCGGCGCTGGTCTCATCACTACGAAGTACCCGACCGGTCATCGACCCACCATCGGCGAGCTCGACGGCAACCAGTCGATCCTTCGCCCGGCGCCAATGCCGCGGCAACTGCAACGGTCGGTCGACCCCTGGGCTGGTCACTTCCAGGACATACGGGGACTCACCGATGGAGGAGTCTTCATCCAAAGCAGCCGATAGGGCGGTCGATAGTTCGGCAACGGCATCAAGGTCGACCCCACCGTCGGCGTCGACCACCACGCTGAGTTTGTCGCGCCTGCCGACCTTCTCGACCGTGACGCCTT
>CAZWIW010000051.1:7232-11800 GCA_964634545.1 uncultured Rubrivirga sp. | reverse complement strand
GTAGCCTGCCCACATGTCCGACGTGGGCCACGGGGGTCCGCAGCGCGGTGCTCTGCGTTCAGTGCTCGCCAGCCGGGATTTCCGGCGCCTGTACAGCACCCGCCTGGCCGGCCAATTCGGTGACGGACTCCTGCAATCAGCGCTAGCTACGTTCGTGCTGTTCTCTCCCGAACGCCAGCCCGATGCCGCGAGCGTTGCCGCCGCCTTCGCGATCTTGTTGTTGCCCTATTCGTTCATCGGGCCCTTCGCTGGCGTGCTGCTGGATCGCTGGCGCAGGCGCAACGTGTTGGTGCGCGCCAACTGGCTCAAGGCGTTATTGACCATCCCGGTCATCGTGATCGTCGGTGCGGGCCAGGCGGACTTGATTTTGGGGATCTTCGTGCTGGCCGTGCTGGGTGTCGGTCGCTTTATCTTGGCCGGACTCTCGGCGTCATTGCCGCACGTGGTGAGCGGTCGCAACCTGATTACCGGCAACGCGCTTGCACCTACCTCGGGAACCATCGCCACTGGCGTGGGAGGAATCATCGGCGTGGGCATCCGAGCCCTGGTGGGTGGTGGCGACACCGGCAGCCAAGTCGTGCTGGTGTGCTCGATGGGTGCCTACCTCGCGGCGGGCCTCATCGCCACTCGGTTGGCGGTAACGGCTCTCGGGCCAGACCGCGAAGCCCCCGCAGACACCTTCGCGCGGGTCTGGCACGGGCTGATCCTCGGAGCCCGCTCCCTGCGCGAGAACATTCCAGCACGACACATCATGGTGACGATCATCGCCAACAGGTTCGTATTCGGCGTACTTACCGCGGGGGCACTGCTCTTAGTCCGGGGCAGTTTGCATCCGGTCGAGGATGCCGATGCGGCCCTGGCCGACTTCGCGATCGCCACGGCAGGTGCAGCGCTCGGCGCGTTAGTCGGCGCGATCCTCACGCCGGCGATGACGCGGCGAATCGGTATTCGTCGTTGGGTTGTCCTCGTGCTAGTCCAGGGAGGCGTGATCGGCTTCGGTTTGCTGACGGCCACTGCCTTGCAACCTGCATTGATCACTCTGATCGCCGGGGCCGCTTCGATTGGCTTCACCGGTCAATCGGTGAAGGTGTGCGCCGACACTGTGCTGCAGCGAGAGATCCCCGACGATCGACTCGGGCGGGTGTTCGCGCTGTTCGACATGATCGTGAACGTTTCGCTGGTCCTTGGCATCACCATCACCGCGTTCGGCTCACCCATCTCAGGGCGCTTCACACTCGGATTCTTGGCCAGTGCGGTGATCCTGGTCCTCACCGCCGCCTGGTACGGCAAGCGCGCCTCGGCGACCTCCTAGCGAGTGAACAGCCAGCAGCCGAGTGCGCTCACGCATCAGTGCTAACCACAGGCCCGGTGATCTCGCGGACAAGGGATCGCCCACCCCCCTATGCTCGCCGCCATGGCTACCGGGGCAACGAACGGCGCTTCGGCCACCTACGTGCAAAGCCCCGTCACCCGCAAGCGTTGGCGTGCGCGGTCCTACGTCTCGTTGGTGCTTTTCATCGTCGCCACCCTGCTGACCCCGATCGCGGTCATCGGGCATTGGGGACACCAGACGATCGCCAACCCGGAGCAATACATCAGCACCGTCGCTCCGCTGGCCGAAGACCCCGAAATCCAGCAGGCGGTCGCCGACGTCGTCAGTAACGCCATCATCGAGCAGATCGACACCGGCAACCTCGCCAGCGGACTACTCGGCGCCTTCATCCCCAACGAGCGTCTCTCCGACTTACTCGCCGGGCCGATCAAGGTGGGTATCGACGGCCTGATCCGCGGTGGCGTCGATCGATTCGTGACCTCCAGCGCTTTCCAAGAAGCGTGGGTGAAGATCAACGAAGCCGCCCAACGCGGCTTCATCGCTGCGCTGTCCGGTGATCCCAGCGGGCCGGTTCAATTCGAGGGCGATGACCTCGTGCTGAACATCTCCTCGCTGCTCCAGGAAGTCCAAACAGCACTCGTCGACGAAGGCATCGAAATCGCCGGTGCCATAACCATCCCCGAGTCCGACGCCCAGGTGGTGCTGCTCGACTCCCCCGCCCTGGCTCAAGCCCGCGCCATCTACGGCTTCGCCAGCCCGATCCTGTCGGTGATCTTGCTGCTCACCGCGGCGCTGTTCACGCTATCCGTCCTGCTCGCCACCCGCCGGGCGCGCACCACTGTTGCCGTAGGTATCACCGTGGTGGCGTGGGCGGTGGTTTTGAACTACAGCCTGAGCATCGCCGAAGACAGCTTCGTCAGTGCTTTCCAAAACACCCTCTTCGAACAGGCAGCCACCGCTTTCTACAACCAGTTACTGATCTACCTCCTGCTCTCCGTTCAAGGGTTGATGCTGCTCGGTGTGGTGATCATCGTGCTGGGCTGGTTCTGCGGATCCACGCGCGCGGCTATCAGCGTCCGCGGTGCGATCGACTCCGGATTGGTGGAAGTGGGCCAACGTCTGCCCGCATCCTTCGCCACCATAGGTCGACCACTGCGCGAGTACGCGCCGTTCGTGCGCTGGGGGCTACTGGGTATCTGGCTTATCGCGGTGTTCGCTTTCGGTGCAGTCACCTTGGAACGCACCCTCGGCTGGACAGCGCTACTGGTCGGGGTCTTGACGCTGGCGCAAATTCTCATGCACGCACCGGACGACGCCGCTCCCGACCATCGGCCCTCCGAAGCGCGTAACCTGACGTCTCAGTAGTTCGGGTCCACGAGGGGTTCATATGGCTAAGCAGTCCGCGTCCCGCGGCATCAGTATCGGCATGGGTATCGCCGCGCTCGCAGGAGTAGCGCTGTCCCTCCTGACCACCACGATCGACGAGTGGGGCTTCTTCGATTGGCTGTTCAACGGCATCGCGGTGGCCTTCGCCATCGTGTTGTTCGTCTTCGCCGCACTGGGCCGCAGTTCCCTTGGCGCACTGCCCGCCGACGAGCACGGGCTACGACGCACCCGGGTGCTGGCTATCTTCGCGCTCGCTGCGTTCGGCCTGGTTTTAGTGCTGTTCCTCGGCGCCGGGCTGACCGGAGCATGGGATCCGCAGGATGGGCCGGTAGTCGGCCTGATCGCCGCGGCCGCGATCTCCCTGGCCGGGCGACTCTCGCTGATCAATCGTGCTTTGGAGTCGGTGAACTAACGACTCACGATTCGCGTGCAGCCCACCAGGCGCGCAGCGCTTCGGTAGCGGTCTCTTCATCCATCGGACCGCGGTCCAGCCGCAGGCCGAGCAGGAAGTTGTAGGCCTCACCCACCACCGGGCCGGGCGGGATATCGAGGATCTCCATGATGCGCTTGCCGTCGAGGTCCGGGCGGATCGCCGCGAGTTCCTCTTGTTCGGAAAGCTCCTCTATGCGTTGTTCGAGATCGTCGTAAGCCCGCTGCAGAGCCAACGCGCGCTTGCGGTTGCGGGTGGTGGAATCCGCACGGGTGAGTTTGTGCAAGCGAACAAGTTGATCACCTGCATCGCGCACATACCGCCGCACCGCGGAGTCGGTCCACTCACCTGTTCCGTAACCGTGGAAGCGCAGGTGCAACTCCACGAGCTTCGCGACATCGTCGGTGAGATCGTTCGGATAACGCAGCGCCTGCATGCGCTTCTTCGTCATGCGAGCACCGACCACCTCGTGATGGTGGAAGGACACCCGGCCACCGGATTCGAACCTGCGGGTCTTCGGCTTGCCGATGTCGTGCAACAGCGCGGCTAGGCGCAACGTGAGATCAGGCTCGCACGTCGGTTGGTGAGCACTTTCCAAGGCCATGGCTTGTTCGAGGACGGTGAGCGTGTGTTCGTAGACATCCTTGTGGTGGTGGTGTTCGTCCGCCTCGAGGCGCAGCAGCGGCAACTCCGGGAGCACGTAGTCGGCGAGCCCGGTGTCCACCAGCAACGTGAGTCCGATGCGCGGGTGATTGCTCATGACGATCTTCGTCAGTTCCTCGCGCACCCGCTCGGCCGAGACGATTTCGATGCGTGCTGCCTGCTCGGTCATCGCGGCGATGACGTCGTCGTCGACGGTGAAATTCAACTGCGCGGCGAACCGAGCAGCGCGCATCATGCGAAGCGGATCATCGTCGAAAGACTGCTGCGCAGTCACCGGCGTGCGGATACGCCGCGCGGCCAGATCCTCGATCCCGTCGAAAAGGTCGACGAAGGTGAGTTCAGGGAGGGTCATCGCCATCGCGTTGATGGTGAAATCGCGACGGGATAGGTCCTCGCTGAGTTCAGTGCCGTAGGCAACTTCGGGCTTTCGTGAATCGGCTTCGTAGGCCTCGGTGCGGTAAGTGGTGATCTCCACTTCCCGGCCGTCCACCCGCGCACCGACGGTGCCGAACCGGATACCCACGTCCCAAATAGCTTCGGCCCAGCCCTCCAGGAGCGCGAGCACCTGCTCGGGGTGGGCGTCGGTGGCGAAGTCCAGGTCGGTGTCCTCGGTCAGCCGGCCGAGCAGGGCATCGCGCACCGGTCCGCCCACGAGGGAAATCGAGTGCCCGGCGTCACTGAAGCGCTGGCCGATCCGCTGCAGCGGGCCGGTCACCGGGGCAAGCGAGGCCACCGCCTGCCGATGCAGGTCGGCCA
>CAZWIW010000051.1:0-7132 GCA_964634545.1 uncultured Rubrivirga sp. | reverse complement strand
GCGGGGTAGACACGACGGCCAAGGCTAGCCCGGCGCCGCGGTTATCCTCGGGCCATGGCCCGCCGCGCAGTCGAAGAGACCTCCGCCGGGGGTCTGGTGGTCGACGAGCACGGCCGAGCCGCCCTCATTGCCCGCACCAACCGTCGTGGGCAACTGTTGTGGTCGCTGCCCAAGGGCCACCTCGAGGAAGGCGAGAGCCTCGAAGACGCCGCTGTGCGCGAGATCACCGAGGAAACCGGCATCAAGGGCCGGGTAGTCGCCCCCCTGGGCGTGATCGACTTCTACTTCACCGCGCCCGATCGTCGGGTCCACAAGACGGTTCACCACTACCTGCTGCGCGCCGAGAGCGGGGAACTCAGCGCCGCCGATATCGAGGTCGATGAGGTGGACTGGGTGCCGTTGGACGAAGTGACGGCTCGATTGGCCTACGCCGACGAACGACGCCTGATGGCCCAGGTGCCCGATCTGCTGGCCGACGCCGGCTAGGGGCGCGTGGTGATCCTGCGCGCGCCACGGTGGTTCGTGACGTTGCTCGTCTTGTCCGTAGTCGGCTTCGGTGCGGCGCTCCTGCCGCCGCCGGAGGCCGCGGCCGACGACGACGCTCCCGTGCAGATCGTGCTGGACCGGCTCACCCCGGTGGTTCCCAAGCCGGGTGACAACGTGCGCATCGAGGGTCGGATCGTGAACAACACGTCCAACGCCATCGCAGGTGCTGCGGTGCGCGCCCGCGTTTCCTCCGAGCCGCTGACTCGTCGCTCACAGATCACCAAAGTGCGCGAGGCGGGTCTGGACACGCAAGAACCCGAGGAACCGGAAACCGAACCTTTCGCCGAACCGGTGGATGTCGTCGTCGACACCACGCGAGAAGCCGTCGCGGATTCGATTCCGCCACGTGGACAGGTGTCCTTTGCGATACGCATCCCTATCGATGATCTGCCGTTCGCCGAACAGGGCGTGTACGCGATCGCAGTGGAAGTGCTGGGAGTGCGACGCGGTGTTGCCAACCAGGAGTTCGAGCAGCGGCAAGGGATCATGCGCACGTTCTTGCCCTGGTTCCCCGACCCCGAAGCCATCACTCCGGTGCAGATGGTGTGGCTATGGCCGCTTGCCGACTATCCGGCGCGTACGGCCGAGGGTGTCTTCTTAGACGACCAGACACCCTTGGCCATCTCTGCCGGCGGGCGGCTCGATGAACTCGTGCAAAGCGGTTCGCTGCAACCGCGGTCGATCACCTGGATCGCCGATCCTGCCGTGCTGCAATCGGTGCAAGACATGACCGACGGCTACCGGGTCGTGCGCTCAGGGGAAGTGGTGGTCGGTGATCGTTCACAGGACGCGCAAACCTGGCTTGCGGCGTTGGATGCAGCGTTAGTCGCGGCAACACCACCAGCTACCGATGCGCCCGCCTTGCGCGTGCTCCCCTACGCCGACACCGACGCCACCGCCCTGGTGCGAGGGGACATGTCCACCGACGTTGTCCGCTCGATCACTCAGGCGGTGCCCGTGGCGTCGGCGGCGATCGGCCAGCCGGTGACCGGCGGCATTTATTGGGCGCCCTTCGGTCGGGTCGACCGACAGACCGCGGACCTGCTCGCGTCCGCGGGAGTGCGCACGGTGATCGTGTCCGGTCGTTTCCTGCGGGCGCAAGACGCGTTCGCGGGTGCGAACACCGGGCGTGCGGTGATCAACACCTCCTTCGGTGCCCTGCAAGCCGTCCTGCGTGAGCCGCGGATGTCCGATCTGCTCACCGCGCCGCAGCGCAACCGCTCCGACGCCATCGAAGTCCGCCAGGCATTCCTGGCTGAATCCGGTGTGCTGGCCGGCACCATCCCGCAGGATGCTCCCTCTCGAGCGATCGTGGTCGGACCCGATGACATCCGCTGGGATCCGTCCACCACGGTGGTCAACTCATTACTGCGGGCAACGATCAGTGCGCCCTGGATGACGTCCCTTTCACTGGACGAACTCCTGGATGGACCGACGAATCCTTTGCAGCGAAAGCGCGGCGGCTACGGACGCCAGGCGCAGGCGGCGGAGTTATCCAGTGAATATCTTGCGCAGGTGCGCCAGGCCAGCGACGAGCTCGCTGCTTTCACCAGTGTGTTGGATAACCCGATCGGTGTCTCCGACGTTTACGCCGCTGCCTTGTTGCGGTCGGCTTCGAGCGCGTGGCGCGCCGAACCCGAGCGGGGACTCGAATTACTCAAAGACACCCGCGAGCAATTGAACGGGCAAGTGGATCAGGTGCAGGTGCTTTCCGAGGGCACGGTCACGTTCTCCGGAGACACCGGACGCGTACCTGTCACTATCGAAAACAACCTGGATCGTGCCGTGACCGTTGGCGTCGAGTTGCGAGCATCGCCGTCGCTGCGATTGGAGTCCGAACCATTGACCGGGATCAACGTTGAGCCCGGTCGGAAGGTGAGCGTGGACCTGCAGGCGCGCGTGGTTGGTGGCAACACTCTTCCGGTGCGCGTGCAACTTCTGACTCCCGACGGATCACGTTTCGGATCGCCGGCTCGCATCGATGTCGCGAGCACCGCCTATGCCCGAGCCGCCGCCTGGGTGGTTGCGGTTGCGTTCGTCGCAATCGTGGTGTTCGTGATCGTCGGTGTGATCCGGCGTATTCGGATTGCCAGTACGAGTGACCGAACAGGTGACGCCGATGAGTAACGCCCGCGCGCTACTAGGGCCCAGCACGGTGATGGCCACCGGCACCGTGATCTCCCGCGTGACCGGCATCGCCCGCGACATCGCACTCGCCGCTGCGTTGGGCTTCTTCCTGGTCTCCGATGCCTACTCTCTAGGCAATTCGCTGCCCACGATCGTGTACATCCTGGTGGTCGGCGGCGCCTTGAACGCGGTATTCATCCCGCAGTTGGTACGCCGGATGGAAAGCGACGCCGACGACGGCAAGGCCTACGCAGACCGACTGCTCACGCTGACCGGATCGGTGTTGATCGTGTTAGCCATCGCGGCCGTGATCGCCGCACCGTGGATCGTGGACCTCTACACACCGGCCGACTATCCACAAGAGCAGTTCGAACTCGCGGTTGCCTTCGCTCGGCTGTGTCTGCCGCAGATCTTCTTCTACGGCGTTTACACGATGCTTGCACAAGTACTGAACTCGCGGGGGAAGTTCGGTGCACCGATGTTCGCACCGATCGCGAACAACGTTGTCGCGATTACCACGTTCGGGCTCTTCATCGCCGTTGCCGGCACATCCGCCGCTGCCGATGGTGTCTTGACGACCGGACAGGTTCTCCTGCTTGGCATCGGCACCACGTTGGGCGTGGTCGTCCAAGCACTCATCTTGTTCCCGGTTCTCTCGCGGGCTGGCTACACCTGGCGCCCACGCTTCGATTGGCGTGACCAGGGATTGGGGAAGGCCGCGAAGCTGGCCGGCTGGACCATCGGGTTGGTTCTCGTCAACCAGATCACCTACGTGGTGATTACCCGGCTGGCCGCGCAAGCCAACGTCGACGCCGCTGCAGCCGGAGTGACCGCGGCCGGCATCACCACGTACCAGAAGGCGCATCTGGTGTTCATGCTCCCGCACAGCGTGATCACCATCTCGATCGTGACGGCGCTGCTCCCGGCGCTGAGCCGACTCGCGCACGAAGGCAAACTCAAGGAAGTCGGAGCCGACGTAGCCGGGGCTATGCGCATCGTTGCGGCGTTGATCGTGCCGGTAGCCGCACTGTTGCTGGTGTTGGGTTCGGATGTGTCGGTGGTGCTGTTCGGCTACGGCGCTGCAACCACCGAACAGGCTGCCGTCATGGGTGACATCGTGTCGATCTTCATGCTCGGCCTTCTTCCCTTCACGCTGTTCTACGTGCTGCTGCGCGGCTTCTACTCACTGGAAGACACGCGCACACCGTTCTTCGTAACTGTCGCTTTCTCCGCCGTGATGCTCGTACTCGTGCTCATGTTGTTCACAGCGTTGTCAAATCTGGGCGTCACCAACGCCGGTGGGCCGCAGGTAGCTGCCATTGCGCTCGGGTACGTCTTGGCCTACTGGTTCGGTTTCGCCCTGCTGTGGTTGTGGCTTGCGCTACGGCTCGGCGGATTGCAGACACCCCGAACGATCTGGGTGCTCGTCCGACTCGTGTTCGCCGGCATCGCATCCGTCGCGATCATGGCAATCGCTCGGGCTAACCTGATCAGCATCGTGCTCCCAGAAATGTCCGCCCAAATAACGTCGGCTATCACCATCGTGGTGATCGGTGCTCTCGGAGCTCTCTCCTTCCTCTTCTTCGCCTGGTTGGCGCAGGTTCACGAAGTCTCCAGCGGGTTGCGCATGATCAAATCGAAGGTGATGCGCTCATGACCGACACAACCGGAACACCTCCCACACCCCCGGGAAACGACCGCACCCGAATCGATCGTTACGCGTTACTCGATCTGATCAGCGTGCACACCCCCGCCGAGCAGTTCGAGGGCTATCGGCAGTTCCCGACTCAACTGTGGCGCGGGCACGACGACGTTCTGGACCGTCCGGTTTCCATCCGGCTGATCCGCAAGGACGACGCCCGCATGAACCGGGTCCTCGGTGCCGCCCGCGCCGCGGCGCGGGTCGACGATCGCAGGCTGTTGCGCATCCTGGATGTCCTCGATGCGCCCAGTAACGACGGCGAGGTTGCCCGCACCGCGATCGTCAGTGAGTGGGCCGATGGCGAGCACCTGGCGCAGCGACTTGCCGATGGTGCACTGTTCGATCCCACGGTCGCCCTCGAAGTGATCGGGGAGGTCTCACGCACGATGGCCACCAGCGCCGCGGCCGATATCGCCCACGGGCGTCTTCGGCCCACGGCCTTGCTGTGGACGGAGGCCGGTGAAGTGCGCATCCGCGGGCTCGCCGTCGATGCTGCACTGTTCGGTCCCATCGATCCAGCTGCCCCGGATGCTGATGTCGATGGGCTCGGCTGCCTGCTGTACGCGATGGTTACCGGGCGTTGGCCCGCGTTGGCAATCGACGCCTCGAGTGTGCACCTTCCGCTGGCCCCCGCCACCGGTCGCACGGTGCCGATGCCGTCACGGGTGCGCGCGGGTGTCCCCGGGGAAATCGACGATCTGGTGAGCCGGTCGGTTCGCCAGGTAGCTCGTCCCCGCGGTGCCCTGCCGCTGACCAGTTCCGAGGCTTTCGCGGTTACCGCCGGCTCGGCCATGGACTACCTCGCACCGGTAAGCCGCGCTCCGCACATCAGCGTTGGCGAGCGGTTGCGTAACACTGTCACCGCCGCGACAACAGTGAACACCCCCGTAACCGTCGGCAACGATGCACAGTTCGAGCACGCATCTCCCGACGCTGCTGGCGCTTCCGCGAATCGAGTCGAGACACGAGAGCGATCCCGGCTCACCGGACGCACGATCACCGCACGCATCGTCGGCTTCGCCGCCGCAATCGCCGTGGTGTGGGGATTCGGCTGGGTGGGTTGGCAGTTACTCACCTCCGAAGCGAGCATCGACGAAGCGCAGCAGGCAGCGGCCTTCGACGCCGTCCTGGACTCCGAGGCGACTCCGTTCGAGGAGGACTTCGACGCCGATCTCGCAGCGGTCCTTCCCGTCGTCGACGTGCGCTCGTATGACCCGCTCGGGGACAGCAACGACGACGGAGTCCCCGACGGAGCAGACGGTAAGGAACGCAACCCACGCGCCGAACTCGCCGTGGACTCAGACGGGACAACCGCGTGGCTAACCCGTAAGTACGACACCCCCGGTGTGGGAAACAAGGGCGGTGTCGGACTGATCGTCGACCTCGGCGCCCCCAAGCAGATCTCGACAGTGGAACTGGACCTCGTCGGATTCGGAACCGACCTCGATGTGCGGGTGGCCGATCAGATCCTCGATGACCCGGATCTGTGGACCGAGTTCGCTTCGGTCAAGGACGCCGGCCCGGAGATCGCCTTGCGTTCCCCACGTTCGGTGACCGGTCAATATGTGCTCGTGTGGTTGACCGGGCTACCGGTCATCCCAGCGACCACCAGTACCGACAATCCGCGATTCCAAGGCGGTATCCAGCAGATATCCATCACCGGACTTGATCCGCCGGAGGAACTCGGCGATCAGTAGGCTCACCACCGTGTCCGAGGCGGTGGAGCCTTCCGACCGCGACCTGCTCGACGCGCACGTCGCGGGGGACCCGAACGCCTTCGCGACGATCATCACCCGGCACCGCGACCGGCTCTGGGCGGTCGCCCTGCGCACCACGGGCGATCCAGAGGAAGCGGCCGACGCCCTGCAGGACGCCTTCATCTCGGCTTTTCGTCGAGCCGAACAGTTCCGCGGCGATTCGGCTGTCACCACCTGGTTGCACCGGATCGTGGTGAACGCTTGTTTGGACCGTCTGCGCCGACGTTCGGTGCGCTCCAGCGTGCCGCTGCCCGAGGACGACATCGCCGGTTCGCTGACCGCTGCGGCTACACCCGTGGGGCGAGGTGGCCCACCCCGCGACCCGATCGAGGATCGGGAGAACCAGGTGATCATCGCGCGGGCGCTGGCCGATCTGCCACAAAACCAACGCGAGGCGATCGTCCTGGTGGACGTCGAGGGGTACTCCGTCGAGGAGGCGGCCGCGATCTTGGACTGTCCGCCGGGCACCGTGAAGAGCCGGTGCTCGCGGGGTCGGGCCAAGTTGGCCCAGACGCTGGGGTTCTTGAGGAACCACCCACCCCCGCCATCCGTCACAAAGGCGAAGGGCAGCGGTTCGAGTGAACCGGCAACGGGCGAGGGATCCGAAGAAGCCAAGGGAGGTGAGTAGGCCAGTGAACGATGAGGGTATGCGCCCGGTGGGGGATGACCCCGAGGATCCGGCCTACCGCCCTGAGGTTCAAGACGCCGTGGCCGGCCTGCTTGGTCGGTGGGGCAACAGCCTGGATCAGGACCCAGACTCACCGATGCCCGAATCCGTGTGGGAGCAGATCCTCGACAGAGTCCAGGCCGAGCAGGACAAGGGTTCCGGGCGCCGGCGGGTACTCCCCGGTGGCCGTTGGACCACGCCGTTGGTAGCCGTAAGCGCCGTCGCCCTCGCGCTGGTTCTCGGCACAACAGTGCTCGAGCGGGTCGGCACCGACAACTCCCCGGCCGATTCGGTCGCGGCATCCGACACCTCGGCTACCTCGACCGGTGCCGC
>CAZWIW010000050.1:0-11864 GCA_964634545.1 uncultured Rubrivirga sp. | reverse complement strand
TAGTGGATGCCATCGAACCGAGCTGCATTCTCCTGACGGGCGATCTTCTCCCACGGGACCACCCTCAGGTTCGGTCGATCCTTGGCCACCTGGCGGATCATCTTGTTGAACCAGTCCGCTCGTTCCATAGAAAACGTGCTGTAGGCGATGTCCAGGTCGACCCACAACACCTGTCGATCCGGACCGAGGCGATCGAGCATGGTGTTCACCCGGCGTTCGGTGGTGGCCGGTTGTTCCCAGGAGATGTCGTTGGTGCCCAGAGCGACGATCACGTACTCGGGTAGTTGATCGAGCTTCTTGGCTCGCTTGATTTGGTCAAGGCCCCAGTCCAGGCGCTTGGATCCCCAGCAGCGGAAGGTGGGAGTCCACCCACTTTCCGCGAGGTACTTCGTCATCGGCTCTTGTGAATCCCGGGTGAGCGAATCACCCAAGATGAGCACCCGCCGGCCATCACCAGGTGTACCCGTGCCGGGCGTTCCAGGCCAAACCGGAGCCGGGCAGGCATCCCACGGTGGGTTCTTCGGCCACTGGCTATCGATCTGATCGGGCGGGAACGTCGGTTGGGGAGCCGGCGTTGTCAGCGGGGAGGCCGCCGACGGGCTCGGGGCCGGAGCGGGCGGTTGCGGGGAGGTCGAGACTTCCGGGGTGGTGTCGGCAGCTACCGATCCTCCCGGCGGCTGCACGATGTACAGGCCCGCAGTGGCTGCTGTAACGAGCACGATCGCGAGGCCGGACAACCACCAGAGGAATCCGCGCTGTCGGTCCTTACCTGTGGAACCTGTGCGCACCGGTGAATTGTCTCCTATGCCCGGCTAGCCTGGAAGCCGTGGGCGAAGCCAGCGCGAAGCAGGAGTCCACGCCGGGGGTCTCGCGGGCAGGTATCGCCTCGCTCGTTTTGGTGGCGTTGGTCGTCGTAGCCGTTCCCGTTGCGGTTTCCATCTCTGTCGGTCAAGGCGCACGCGGAGCTCTGGTCTCGCTCGCCGGAATCTGCGCGGCGATGGCAACGGCGGGCATCAATGCCCGTGCTGGTCTGGTGGTGGCTCTCGTGGTGGGTGCCGGGGGCGCGCTTGTTGTCCTGGCGTCGTCGCTGTGGATCGTGGCGGCGCTGGCCATGGCAATCGTGGGCTTCGGCTTCGGACTGACTGCCCGGCGTGGGTGGCAGGCGGCATTGGCGTGGATACCGAGCACCTTGGGTTTCGTTATCGCCGATGCCGGAGGGTCGGGCGGCGATATCGCCCTGACCGCGCTGGAAGTGGGGGTCGCCTTCACGGTGTGGGGGCTGATGACGGTGGCTGTCGTCAGCGTGCTGGCGCGTCGGATGCCGCTGCCGAGCGCACCTGCCGTATCCGGGTCTCGGGCGGTGGCTTACGCGGCGCTGCTGGCGATCGCGGCGTTCATCACCACCAGCATCGCTGTGGCCGGTGATCTCGGTCAACCAGGCGGCTGGTTGATCATGACGCCGTTCATCGTGCTGCAGCCCTATGTGCAACAGGGCTGGGATCGATCGTTGCGACGAGCGGGTGGAACGGTGCTGGGGTTCGCGATTGCGTACATCGTTGCGAGTCTGATCTCTTCCGACGCGGTGCTGTACGCGGTGGGCAGCGCCAGTTACGCAATAGCGATGTACGCGCTGATCCGGCGCTGGGACTACGTGGTCTATGCGGCGTTCTTGACCATCGCCATCGTGATACTCGAGGGCGCGAGTTCTTCGGTGGAAATGACCGCCGAATACCGACTCGAAGCAACTGCCGGGGGTGTTGCTCTCGCGCTGCTGCTGATGGCCCTTGCGCTGCCGCTCTATAGGAGTTCGGCGCGGAAGTACCAACTCGACGAGTACTAGCGGAAACTCAACGCAGGTCGAGCGGAATCTCCTGCACGGCGAGTCTCAGGGAGTCGTCATCCTCAGATCCCCAGAGATAGATGATCCGGTTGTCGCCCATGTCCTGACGCCCCGGTGCGTTCTCCATCGAGTGGGTGCTGGTGGGCACCAACTTCTGGCGAGTGCCTTCCTTGACGACGCGCACCTTGTAGTCGCCGGAGCGGACGCCCTTGTCGGCTTCTTGACCACCCCGTACGCCTCGCATCAACACCGAGCCGCGTGTGCGCACGTCGACTTTCGGTGCGGCAGCGATGTGTCGGAAGGTCATCCGCCCCATGTCGCGGCCGACGGTGCGCGTCTTGTTGTCGAACACCGTGCTCGTCACTTGACCAGTGGGGGATAGGTGCAGTGCCAGTGTGTGGTTATCGCCGGCGCTCAAGGAGACGTCATCTTCGCGCAGGATCGGATTGTTCGTGAAACGCGTGACGCCCTCAGGAACGACGACGATGTCGTAGGTGCCGCCCTTGAGCGTTGAGGTAGTCAGTTCACCGCTTGAGAGGCCTTCAGCCACCAAGGTTCCATCGGCGTACACGTCAACGGCCCGTACTCCGCGGTTCGCAGGGATTGCGTGCAAGGTGGACAAGGTCACGTTGGACGAGCGGTTTTGCACCTGTCCGGGAACCTCGCGGTATCCCACCGCCACCACCGTTTGGACCGGACGCTCGCTACGCCCGGAGATCCGTACCCGATAAGTACCCGGAACGGCTTCCTCTTCCATGCGTGAGAGGTAGAAGTAGGTGTTACCGCCGTAGGGCTCGTAGAACTCGGTGCGTTCGTTGATCACCATCCGCGTCTTTCGGCCACGAGGGTCGGTGACGGTAACGCGCGGCATCTGTGAGGCGGCAAGACGGTTGCCGGGAGGAGTGTCGCGGATCAAGAGTTGGATCGCCATGGTGTCCCCGCTGTCGAGATCGAAACGGAAACCTCGGCGGTCGCCACGGGCTACATCGGCGTTGACGGCGAAAGAGACCGTCCCGTCGACCAGCAGCGGCCCTCGGGAGGGAGAGGAGTCCCCACGATCGAGATCCACCGGTTGGTGAGCCATCACGGGGGCAACGGACAAAACAGTGCCTAGGGCAAAGGCGAGTGCGCTGAGTTGCCAACGCGTCTTGATCACGTCATGACTATGGCAGGGATAGGTGAATTTCGCATCTACGATCCGGGTGTGACGGATAGCGCCGACAGGGCATCGCATTTCCCCGCTATCGAGAAGCGATACGGCAAGCCGATGTCCCACTGGCATCGGGAGATGAGGAAGGTGGCCGGTCATCGGTATCCCGATCAGATGGCCTTCCTGCAAGAGCAGCATGGTTTTTCGCGGGCTCACGCCAATGCTCTGGTGCAGTTCTCACGCGGGTCGACAAGTGCGCAGAGGTTTGCCTCAGTCGACGATTATCTTGCCGAACACGATGCGACCAAGCAGGCGACCGTGCGAGGCATCTTGGCGTCGATCACCGGTGCTTTTCCGAAAGCGGAGGTAGTGATCGCCTGGAACCAACCCATGGTGAAACTCGAAGGTGCCTATGTATTTGGCCTAGGCGTCTTCACTCGACACATCCTCATCGCCCCGTATGACTCCGGTGTGATCGAGGACTTGCGCGAGCGATTAGCCGGCTATTCACTCAACAAGAAGACCATCAAGGTGCCGGTCGATTGGGATGTGGATGCGGATCTGCTTCGCGACCTGGTGACCGCGAGCGCCGACCGTCAAGGGGTCTTGCCGGACTGAGCAGCTTCGAGCCTGGCCACCATTTGCTTCAGGTGCTCGAGTTCCTTGAGGACTTCATCCACCCGATCCGGTCCCTTGTGGGTGCGCTTGACCAGGGCCGCCGAGAGCGAAGCGGTGACAATGCCCAAGACACTGATACCCACGAGCATCACCAACACGGCAAGGGCACGGCCGTTCCAGGTGACAGGCACGAAGTCCCCGTACCCGACGGTCGTGACGGTCTCGAAGCCCCACCACACCGCATCGGCGATGTTCACGATTTCCGCATTCGGTGCTCCGCGCTCGGCGTTCAGCACCATCACGCTGCCGATCCAGACCACCAGAAGTGCGGCTAGAGCGGCGGAAGTCAACCCGCCGCTGCTGATCAAGCCGGTCTTCTTGGAGATGACGCCGTTGGCGGTGAACGCCCGCAAGGCGCGCAGCGCACGGAATTGCGGCACGACCACGGTGATCGTGTCCAACCAGTTCCTCTGGAAGAAGTAACGCTTCGCAGTTGACATCAGGAATCGAAAGAGCAGGTCGACAGCGAACAACACCCACAAGGCCAAGCTGAAAGTGTTCATCCATTGGAACCACGTCTCCTGCGGTTGGTACCAGATCGCCTGAATGGAGAAGGTGGCCAGATACACCAGCGCGAGCAGGGACAACAGCGGGGATATGCGCCTGGTGTAGCCCTCGAGCCAGTGCTGTCGCCTGGCCTGTGCAGGGGTCAGTTCCGAGGACGTGGACTTGGTGGATGACGAAGTGTTCATGTCGAAACACTAGAGTCGAAACGTGGCTCGGGAGACTGATCAATGAGTGATGTCGCCGTATCAGTCGCTGGGCTGACCAAGCAGTACGGCTCACTTCGCGCAGTTGACGACGTCTCCTTTTCGATCGCTCGGGGCGAGACATTCGTGCTGCTTGGCCCGAATGGCGCTGGTAAGTCGACCACGATCGAGATCCTCGAAGGATTCCGTGATCGCACTGCCGGCGAGGTGGAGGTTCTCGGGATCGATCCGCAGAAGGCTGACCGGGCGTTCAAGGCGCGGATCGGCATTGTGCTCCAGCAGGCAGGGGACCTCGGCAGGCTCACCGTCCGGCAGACGCTTGAGCATTTCGCCTCCTTGTATCCGGACCCGCGGGACGTTGATGAAGTCATCCATGCGGTCGACCTTGCGGCCAAGGCCGAGACCGCCATCCGAAAACTCTCCGGCGGTCAGCAACATCGGGTGGATGTAGCACTCGGAATGATCGGTAACCCGGAACTGTTGTTCCTCGATGAGCCCACCACCGGATTCGACCCGGAGGTGCGCAGGCAGTTCTGGGAAGTAATTCGTCGGCTGCAAGCCGAGGGCACCACGATCATGCTCACCACGCACTATCTCGACGAAGCCGAAGAGCTCGGCGATCGCGCCGGAATCATCCTCGACGGACAACTTGTCGCGTTGGATGCCGTCTCTCGCATCGGGGGCGCACAGTTGCGGGTGCCGGTCGTGAGCTGGCTGGAAGACGGAACGCGACGAAGCGAAGCGACAGAACACCCCGGTGCTTTCGTGGCCCATTTGGTTGAGCGCCTCGGGGGAGAACCCGAGGGACTCGATGTGCGAACCCCCACCCTGGAGAACGTGTACCTCGCCATGCTCGATGGTAGGAGCGAGCAGTGAACACGACCCTGCCGAGTGTGCTGCGGGTGGGAGTTTCCCGAATCGGCTACGAACTCAAGACGTACGTGCGCACACCGGACTCGATGTTCTTCAATTTCTCGTTCCCCCTGATGATGCTGTTGGTCTTCAGCGTTGCCTTCAGTGCTCAGGATTTCGGGATTCCCCAACTCGGCATCGAAGTGAGTTCGGCTGAGTACTACCTGCCGGCGATGGTTGCTATGGGCATCTTCATCTCAGGAGCGCAGAACCTTGGTATCGATATCGCCACCGAGCGCAATGACGGAACGCTCAAGCGGCTCGCAGGTAGCCCGATCGCGCCTGTCTCCTACTTCATGGGCAAGTTCGGGCAGGTATTCATCACCGGATTCGTGCAGTTGGTGATCTTGCTCGTGGTCGGTGGGGTTTTCCTCGGAGCCGGACTACCCACCGAACCGACCAAGTGGCTGACGCTTTCGTGGATCTTCATACTGGGCATCGTCTCGTCTGCGGTGCTGGGAATCACCATGAGCGCGATACCGCGCAGTGCCAAGAGCGCCACCAGTGTGATCGTTCCCCCGCTATTGATCCTGCAGTTCATCTCCGGGGTGTATCTGCAGTTCTCGCAGTTGCCGGAGTGGCTGCAGAACATCGCCTCGCTGTTCCCACTGAAGTGGATAGCCCAGGGAATGCGGTACGTGTTCCTTCCGGACGCGTACAAGGGCGCGGAGATCGGTGCGGAATGGAACCTGACCGGGGTAGCTATCGTCCTGGCGCTGTGGTTCGTGGTGGGGACTGTCGGCGCGGCGCTGACCTTCCGGTGGACCAAGCGCAACTAGTGGTGATAGCTGCTAGTGCTCTTCGGAGTCGGTAGCGGGCCATCGAGGGAATCGAGGTAGTCCACCTCGGTGCGGATGTCTCGCAGCAGGTTGGAAGCAAGATCCATGTTCATTCCGTTACGAACCACAATGCGTTGCACCACCTGATCGCTCAAGTTGTCGGGCAGTGGGTAAGCAGGAATAAGCCACCCGTGGGCACGAAGCCGCTGCTGGAGGTCGTACAAGGTCCAGTTCTTCGTATGTCCAGGGGTGAGTTGCCACGCGAAGACCGGGATGGAGGAGCCGTCACTGAGCAAGGTGAAGGGCGCCATCTCACCGATGTGCTTGGCGAGGTACATAGCGACGTCCTGCGTGGTTTGTTGAACGGTCTTGTAACCCTGGAAGCCGAGTCGCAAGAACAGGTAGTACTGCAGTAGCACCTGCGCACCCGGCCGGGAGAAGTTCAGCGCGAGGGTCGGCATGTCACCGCCGAGGTAGCTGACGTTGAACACCAGATCCTCGGGTAGGTCCTCCTTGGTTCGCCAGACGACCCAGCCCAAGCCGGGGTAGACCAGCCCGTACTTGTGTCCGGAGGTGTTGATCGATTTCACCCGCTCGAGGCGGAAATCCCACTCGATATCCGGCTGCAGGAAGGGGGCGATGAAGCCTCCGGAAGCCCCGTCCACATGGATCGGAATATCCAGGCCCGTCTTCGCCTGATGCTCATCGAGTGCCTTGGCGATCTCAGCCACGGGCTCGTAGGCCCCGGTATAGGTGACGCCCATGATCGCCACCACGCCGATCGTGTTCTCGTCCAGATAATCCGTGACGTTCGCGCCATCGAGGGTTGGGTGCTCATCGGAGATCGGCACATACCGCGCCTCGATATCCCAGTAGTTGCAGAATTTCTCCCAGACAACCTGCACCGCAGAACTCATCACGAGGTTGGGCTTGCTGGCATCTTTCCCAGCCGCTTTGCGGGCGTGTTGCCAGCGGCGCTTAAGGGCGAGCCCCCCGAGCATGCACGCCTCGCTGGAACCGACCGTGGATACACCCATCGTGGTGTGCGGCTCCGGTGCATGCCACAAGCGGGCGACCATCTCCGCGCACCGCTTCTCGATCGCCGCCGTCTGCGGGTACTCGTCCTTGTCGATCATGTTCTTGTCGGCGGCTGCCGCGTAGATCTTGTCAGCCTCCTCATCCATCCAGGTGGTTACGAAGGTGGCCAAATTCAACCGAGCGTTGCCGTCGAGCATCGCTTCGTCCATCACGAGCTGGTAGGCCGCACTCGCGTGCATCGGCTCACGCGGCATGGTGTTGCGCGGGACATCACGGGCGACGGCGTCGTCGAAGAACTGCGGGTTGGTCACGGGAACTCCCTGGATCGGCTGCCTACCAGAGGGTAGATGGTCGCGACGAACGGAGAACTTCCGGTGTCATTTGCACGTCACTTTCGGGCAAGAACCGAATGTGATCGCGAGTAGCCGAAGTAGACGGCTAGTCCCACGGCCATCCAAGAAGCGAACACCAGCCAGGTGATGGGATCTAGGCCAGCCACGATGACGATGATCAACACGATTGCCGCGATAGGTAGCAACGGGAACAACGGAGTGGTGAAGCCCCTCGGCAGGTCGGGGCGTTGACGACGCAAGACGATGACTCCAACGTTGACCACCGCGAAGGCGCCGAGAGTTCCGATACTCGTCGCCTCGGCCAATTGGCCCAACGAGACCACCGATGCCGGGATAGCTATGGCGACGGCGACGATGGCGGTATTGACGTTAGGTGTCTTGGTGCGCGGGTTGATGCGAGTAAAGACCTTGGGGAGTAGCCCGTCTCGAGCCATCGCGAACAAGATGCGTGTTTGCCCATAGAGAGTGACCAGCACGACGCTGAAGATGGAGACGATCGCACCTAGGGCGATGAGGTTGCCCGCCCAGGTTCCACCCACGGATGCGTTGGCGATGGTGGCCAAGATGGCCTCTGCTCCCGATCCTGCGTCCTCTTGCCATGGGCGGGCGCCTAGTGCGGCGATCGTGACGAGTAGATACAACGCGGTGACGATGGCAAGGCTTCCGATAATCGCAAAGGGCAGATCTTTGCGAGGATTCTTGGCCTCCTCACCGGCGGTCGAGGCTGCATCGAATCCGATGTAGGAAAAGAAGACCTGTCCGGCTGCGGCCGTCACGCCGAGTAGTCCCAGCGGCAGGAAGGGAGTCAGATTCGAGCCATCGAACGATGTGAAAGCTACGACGCTGAAGAAGATCAGAATGGCGATTTTCAACAACACCATCGTGATGTTGACTCGTGCGGATTCCGAGGCCCCACGAATGAGCAGGATTGCGCAGGCGGCGATCACGATCAGCGCAGGAATATTGATCAGACCTCCTTCACCGGGAGGTTGTGTGATTGCTGTTGGGATACTGACCCCGAACGAAGACAGGAACGTGTTCAGGTATTCGCCCCAGCCAACCGCGACAGCAGCCACGGATACTCCGTACTCCAACATCAGCATCCAGCCGACGGCCCACGCGACGATCTCTCCGAGGGTCGCGTAGGTGTAGGAGTAGGAGGAGCCGCTGGCCGGGATAGTGCTCGCGAGTTCGGCGTAGGACAGGGCGGAGAGCAGCGCGGCGAAAGCGGCAAGCAGGAATGACAACAGCACCGCCGGACCGGCCTTTGGGATGGCTACGCCGAGAATCACGAAAATGCCGCTACCGACGATGGCTCCCACACTGAAGAACAGCAAGGCCGCGCGCCCCATCGTCGGGGCGAGATCCGAATGCGCCAGTAGCTCCTCAGCGGGCTTGCGGCGCAACAGTGACGAAAGCACTCTTTGATCCCCCTGGAGAATCCGAAGGCCGAGACAGGCCAAGGTAGTGGCAGAGACGTCAGTCAGGGAGAGAATCCACGCAAACAACTGCTCGCACCGCTTGGTCCATCACCAGCTGGTAGGGCGCACTCGCTTGCATCGGCTCACGCGGAATTGCGATGCCTTCAGCGGAGACTGATTCCGAATCTCGGTCCCGACCGCGGTGCGGCGAAGGCGAGGGCCAACGCTCCGATCACGAGGCCTGCGACGACAACTGTCGCGGCCGTGCGTAATCCGTGGTGCCCGGTTACCTCGACGACTGCTCCATACGCGAATGTGAGCAGCGCGAGCGACGCTAGTCCGACAGCAGCCTTCGCGCCGAGTCCCTGGATCATCAACATGAATGCGGCGAAGCCCATGAGGACAAGGGCTGCCATCAGCCCCAGGTAGCCAACTCCTAACCGAACAGTCCCGGTGTCTTTGTCTGCGGCGAGCGCAGTGAGGACATCCGTCATGCCCACCACGCCGATCAGGATCAAGTAGTGGGCGCCCACCCATAGGAATCGGTACCGACTAGTGGCGTATTGGCGTTCGTGCACCCCTAGTCCGAAGTACATCCACCACAAAGTGAACATGAGGATGAAGACGAGAGCGAAGAACCGCCAATCGGGGAGACCTTGGAGTCCGTTCAAGTCGATGACCAACTGAGCGAAAGCCACCCCGATGACTATGAGGATGAAGGCGCCGAGGCGCTCGTTCATGTGAGGGATATCGACATTGTTCCGCGGCTCAGCGGGTGACGGGTAGCCCAGCACCATGGAAACGATCGAGATGGCCAGCGCAACGTAGAGCACCGGCAATGCGAAGGATGCCGGCAGGAAGATGGCGAGGGAGACCACGATGGCTGCCACGATGAGGAAGATGACGATGCGTCGTTGCACACGAGCCACATGGGCAGGTAACTGCGGCAGGGACTGCCAGTACAAGAACGCGACGGTCAGCAGTGCGATGACGTAGGCGATTAGGCCCGCATTCAAGGGAATGCCTGAGGATCTGTCCGCGGTCAGGGCAACGACGATCATCGCTGCCATCTGCACTAGCAGTGCTACTCGCCGCAGTGGTTGAGGTTGTGGAAAGCGATTCATCTGCAGTGTCGTTAACAGCCAGATGGTGAAGAGGATCGCAGCTACAGAGCCGGTGACCAGAGCGGTCTGGGACGTGAAATTCTTCAGGAAGGCGTCATGCATGCTTGCGAGTGCGGCAGCAAGCACTAGGTCGTAGAAGAACTCGAACCAATACTCCCGGTGTTCCCCACTCGGAGAATCCGCCTCGTCTTCCTCCTGCACGAGGCAAGAGTGGCAGAGGCAAGACGAAAACGGGTGCCGGTCGGTAAGACCGGCACCCGTTTTCGAGTGGTGTTGGTACTACTTCACGTCGAAGCGGTCGAGCATCATCACCTTGTCCCAGGCCTTCACGAAGTCCTTGACGAACTTCTCCTGGGCATCGGCGGAGCCGTAGACCTCAGCGATGCCCCGCAGTTGCGAGTTCGAACCGAAGACCAGATCCATTCGGCTCGCGGTCCACTTGACCTCACCGCTCTTGCGATCCTTGCCCTCGAAGAGGGTTTCGGTGTCGTCTGTCGGCTCCCACGTCGTGCCCATATCGAGAATGTTCACGAAGTAGTCGTTGGTGAGTTTGCCCGTCTCGCTGGTGAGCACGCCCACGTCGGAGCCGTCGTAGTTGGTGCCCAACACGCGCATACCGCCGGTGAGAACTGTCATCTCGGGAGCAGACAGCGTGAGCAGATTGGCCTTGTCGACCATCAGTTGCTCGGCTGGACGAACCTGGCCCTTGGTGACGTAGTTGCGCACGCCGTCGGCGAGAGGCTCGAGAACGGTGAAGGACTCGACGTCCGTCATCTCCTGGGTTGCGTCGGTGCGACCCGGGGTGAAGGGAACCGTGACGTTGTGACCGGCATCCTTCGCGGCCTTCTCGACACCCGCAGCACCTGCGAGCACGATGAGGTCGGCCATCGAGATCTGCGCGCCACCGGCGGCGTTGAACTCCGAACCGATGCCCTCGAGGGTCTTCAGGACCTTGTCGAGCTGATCGGGGTTGTTCACCGCCCAACCACGCTGCGGCTCGAGTCGAATCCGTGCACCGTTGGCGCCGCCGCGCTTGTCGGTGCCACGGAAAGTGGAAGCCGACGCCCACGCAGTGGAAACGAGTTCGGAGACGGTAAGGCCCGAAGCCAGGACCTTGTCCTTCAGCGCAGCAACGTCCGCCTCGCCCACGAGCTGTCCGCTCACGGCCGGGACCGGGTCCTGCCAGATGAGATCTTCCGCGGGAACCTCGGGGCCGATGTAACGCGACTTCGGTCCCATGTCGCGGTGGGTCAACTTGAACCATGCGCGCGCGAAAGCGTCGGCGAACTCCTCCGGGTTCTCCAGGAAGTGCCGGGAGATCGGCTCGTAGATCGGGTCGACCTTCATGGCGAGGTCCGCGGTGGTCATCACCGGGGCGTGGGTCTTGTCCGGGTCGAAAGCATCCGGAACCAACTTCGCGGCCTCCGGATCGGTGGGGATCCACTGCTGTCCACCAGACGGGCTCTTGGTGAGCTGCCAGTCGTACTTGAACAAGGTCTCCAAGTAGGACATGTCCCAGGTGGTGGGAGTGGGAGTCCACGCGCCTTCGAGGCCGGAGCTGATGGTGTAGTCAGCGTTGCCGGTGCCCAGGGTGGAGATCCAGCCCAGGCCCATGTCCTGCAGCGGTGCGCCCTCTGGCTCGGGGCCGACGTACTTCTCGACATCGCCGGCGCCGTGCATCTTGCCGAACGTGTGGCCACCTGCGGTCAGGGCGACGGTCTCGTAGTCGTTCATCGCCATGCGCGCGAATGTCTCGCGGATATCGCGTGCCGAAGCCATCGGATCCGGGGTGCCGTTGGGGCCCTCGGGGTTGACGTAGATCAAACCCATCTGAACCGCGGCGAGCGGGTTCTCCAGAT
>CAZWIW010000049.1:0-12020 GCA_964634545.1 uncultured Rubrivirga sp. | reverse complement strand
TCATATTGCCATGACCGGTCGTGACAGGGCTACTGCGGTCACATCGTCGCGCTGCCAGGTTGTCGAGCGCGCCCGGATGCTGGCGATGACCCGGGCGAGCACCTCGTGAGCGTCTTGCCGGACGGGTGCGTCCAGACTCCGGATGATCCGGGAGATGTCCTCCGGACCGAGGTCCGCGCTGTCGGCTCCATGCCCCTCGATCAGCCCGTCGGTGAAAGCGATAAGGCAATCACCGGTGTTCAACGACACCGTTCGCTGCCGCCAGGAACCACCGAGACTGGAGAGAAGTGGTCCCGTGCCCTCGCACAGCACCGTCTCCTTGTCCGCGGTGACGATCACCGCGGGTTGATGACCGGCGTTGGTAAACGTCATGACTCCGGCGCCACCGTCGATAATCGCGATGAAGGCGGTGACGAAGTTGTCGTCGTCGCGACAGGAAACCGCGGCCAGCTCTGCCGCGGCGGAGGGCTCAAGACCGGTAGCCAACGCGCCGCGCAGCAAGTCCTTGACCCGCAGAGCAGTAATGATCGCGCTGGTTCCGTGGCCGGAGGTGTCGGCGATCACGAGCGCCAGCCGGTTGGCATCCACCTCGATGGTGTCCCACCAATCGCCGGCCAATACGCCCTCGGCGGACGAACTCGTCCCTGCGACCTGCACTCCGGCCAACTGCGCGGGTGTGCGTTGCTCGAACGCCGAACGCATCTGCGCGACTAGCGGTGCATCCTGGGCTAGGCCGGTGCGCGCGGCTCGGGCTTCGTCGATCTCAGCCACCAGGGATCGGCGCAAGTACTCGGTGTCCTTCGCGACAGCCCGCAGATCCGGTGGTCCGGTCTCGGCCACCGGATGGACATGTGATTCACCGGCAGCCTTGCGGATGTCGCGGCGGATAGCGCGCAGCGGCTGCAGCACCCACGATTGCAGTGCTACGAAGGAAGAGGCGGCGATTAGCAGAACGGCTAACGCGAGAATGGCTAGCCACCAGCCAAGTTGCCGGGCGAAAGAGTCGACGCGGTCGCGGGCCGTGTTTCGTTCGATCAGGATCGCTTCCCGGAAGTCGAAGGTGGCCGCGATCATCGCGTCGAAGGACTCCCAGGCTGCTGCTCGATTGGTTGCCCGAGCGGCGCCCCGCTGGTCGCCTTCCGCCATCAGTTCCAGGGTGGGGGTGGCGTCGTCGTTCAACCACACTTGCTGAGCGGCTCGCACGCCGGCTAGCTGACCGAGCAAAGCGGGATCTTGGTCCAACGTAGCTTCCAGGGCGCGCATGAAGGCATCGGCGTCGGACACCGAATCCAGATGGGCGTTGCGGGCACGGTTTCGATCGGTGAGTACGTAGTCACTGAGATCGCCGGAGGCCGAGGACTGCGCGAGCAGCAGGTTGTCGGCCAACTCCGCCGCGGGTGTCAGCCGCTCCTGCAGACGGACTGCGCCGCTGTAGGTCACCAGGTACTGGACCCCGACGACGACGCCGATAACGGCCAGGGCGGCGGCGATTCCGACGAACCCGACGAGGAGCCGCTTGCGCAGCGGCAGGTCCTGCAGGTTCATGGGTGCAGGGTGCCAGGTACGAGCCGCGACGGGCGGTACCTAACGGTGATCTCTACCCTGGGCGAGTGAGTCAGCCGCGATTGCGTCCGGAAATCGAGTCCCTGCCGGCGTATAAGGCCGGCCAGGCGCCGGTCGAGCGAACCGACATCACCACCTACAAGATCTCCAGCAACGAGACCCCGTTCGAGCCACCTGAACGTGTTCGCCAGGCCATCGAGGCGGCGGCCCGGGAGGTACACCGGTACCCGGATCCCTTTAGTAGGCGGTTGGTCACCGCTCTCGCCGAACGTTTCGATGTGGCCCCCGAGCAGATCGCACTGGGAACCGGAAGCGTTGCCGTGGTGGGACAGTTGCTGTGGGCGGCCGCCGGACCAGGAGACACCGTTGTCTATCCGTGGCGCAGTTTCGAGGCCTACCCCATCTGGGTGCAGATGACCGGTGCTCGCAGCGTGCAAGTCCCACTTCTCGACGACGAACGCCATGACTTAGACGCAATGGCCGCGGCGATCGATGACACCACGCGGGTGGTGTTCGTGTGCAACCCGAACAACCCGACCGGGGAAGCGGTCCGCGAGGCGGAGTTGCGCGCCTTCTTGGATCGAGTGCCATCGGATGTGATCGTCGTTCTGGACGAGGCCTACCGGGAGTTCATCGTCGATCCCGATGTTCCCGACGGTCTGGCGATGGCGCGAGGACGGGAGAACGTCGTCGTTATTCGCACTTTCTCCAAGGCCTATGGTTTGGCGGGTTTACGCGTCGGCTTCGCGATTGCTTCTCCCCGAATCGCGGAGGCGATTCGCAAGACGGCGTTGCCGTTCGGAGTGTCGAACCTTGCGGAAGCTGCTGCACTTGCCGCGCTGGAAAGCGAGGACGAGTTGCTAGAGCGGGTTCAGCAACTATCCGCCGAGCGCGAGCGAGTGTGGCAAGCCTTGGTGGAGCAAGGCTGGGATATCCACCCCAGCCACGCGAACTTCATCTGGCTGCGGCTCGGCGACCGAACCGAGGGATTCGCTGCAGCGTGCGAGGCCGCTGGCATCACGATCCGCCCCTTCCCGGGAGAAGGAGTGCGCATCAGCATCGGCGAGGTCGAGGCAAACGACCGGGTGATCGAGGTCGCGCAAGGATTTCGGGCGAAGATCGCGTCGTAAGCGTTTCACGGATTCGGCGCGCGTTATTCGGGACCAAAGTCCTGGTGAATTCTGACCCTTGTCGGGTGTGAACTGCCTTTTCCGAGCGGAGACTTTGGCTGCAGACCTGAACGAGGAGCAGACCATGGGCAGCGCGCTAGACCTCTCACGCTGGCAATTCGGCATCACGACGATCTACCACTTCCTATTTGTGCCGCTGACCCTCGGCACCGTGTGGTTCGTCGCCATGTTCCAAACCATGTGGCACTTCACCGGCAAGGAGATCTACCTCAAGCTCACCAAGTTCTTCGGCAAGCTCTTCCTGATCAACTTCGCGATGGGTGTGGTCACCGGCATCGTCCAGGAATTCCAGTTCGGCATGAACTGGTCGGAGTACTCACGATTCGTGGGCGATGTCTTCGGCGCCCCACTGGCGATGGAAGGCCTGCTCGCCTTCTTCCTCGAATCCACCTTCCTGGGACTGTGGATCTTCGGTTGGGATCGACTACCCAAGAAACTGCACCTCGCCACCATCTGGGCTGCCGCCGTCGGAACGATGCTGTCGGCCTACTTCATCCTGGCCGCCAACGCATGGATGCAGCATCCGGTCGGTTACGAGATCGATCCGGCCACCGGTCGTGCAGTCCTCAACGACATCGGTGCCGTGCTCTTCCAGAACACCGCGGTGATGGCCTTCCTGCACACGATGGCTGCATCGTTCATGGTCTCCGGCGCTGCCGTTGCCGCCGTTGGCGCGTGGTTCTTGATGAAGAACCGCCAGGTGGACGTCTTCCGCCCGGCGATGAAGGCCGGTGCGATTGTCACGTTGATCGCAGCCATTGGAGTTTCCATCACCGGCGATCTGTTCTCCAAGATCATGGTCGAGCAGCAGCCGATGAAGATGGCGGCGGCCGAAGCGCTCTACGAAACGCAAGAGGATGCCCCCTTCTCGGTCCTTACGCTCGGTGATGTCACCGGGGACACCGCGACTCCCATCATCGAGATCCCCGGTTTGCTGTCTTGGCTGTCCACCGGAGACATGAACGCAACCGTCGAAGGAATCAACAACCTGCAGGCCGCTTACGAAGCGCAGTACGGCCCCGGCGACTACGTGCCCTACGTGCCCGTCACGTACTGGAGCTTCCGACTGATGATCGGCGTGGGCATGTTGGCGGCTGCCTGGGCCCTGTGGGCGCTGTGGCGTTACCGCCGCGGTCGAAATCCGCAAGGAACCGGCTTGGTCAATCGCACCTTCGCGATCGCGACACCGTTGATCGTGCTGGCACCGCTGACGGCATCCACCTTCGGCTGGATCTTCACCGAGATGGGCCGGCAACCATGGGTGGTGTTCGGCGAACAACTCACCGCTGATGCGGTCTCACCCCTGCTCACGACAACGGAAGTGTGGATCAGTCTCATCGGCTTCACGCTGGTGTACGCGATCCTCGCTGTCATCGAGGTTGCGCTGCTGCTGAAGTACATCAAGCAGGGAGCACCAGAGCACGTGGTCACCGATCCTTACGAGGAAGCGGCCAAGCAAGCAGACGAAGACAAGCAGCTGTACTTCGCGTACTGATCAGGAATGACGAGAAGGGCTAGGGAGCAATCATGGATCTGGTAACCATCTGGTTCATCCTGATCGCGGTGCTATGGATCGGGTATTTCGTCCTCGACGGCTTTGACCTCGGTGTCGGAGTGCTCATGCCGTTCATCGGCCGAGATGACCTTCGCCGCCGCGTGATGGTCAACACCATCGGACCGGTGTGGGATGGCAATGAAGTCTGGCTACTAGTGGCCGGTGGTGCGACCTTCGCAGCCTTCCCGCTTTGGTACGCCACGATGTTCAGCGGCTTCTACTTGGCCCTCTTCGTACTTCTGCTCGCCCTGATCATTCGTGGTGTGGCATTCGAGTACCGCGGCAAGCGGGACTCCCAGGCCTGGCGGGACCGTTGGGACAAGGCGATTTTCGTTGGCTCGGCTGTCCCAGCGCTGCTCTTCGGCGTGGCCTTTGGCAACGTGATCGGCGGCTCGCCTATCGCACCGTTGGAGGGCACCTCCGCGGAGAACGCCAGCAATCTCAACTTCGTCGGCAACTTCTTCGATTTGCTCAATCCCTACTCGTTGCTGATGGGTGTCATGACGCTCACCATCTTCACCACCCACGGAGCGATCTTCCTCATGCTCAAGACCCGGGGTGAGGTTCGCGCAGCGGCGCGCACTGCAGCGCTGCGGGTCGGCCTCGTTGCCGCGGTAGCGGCGGTGGCGACACTGCTGTGGACCCAAGCATTCTCCGAACGAGTGTCGATCACCCTTCCGATGGCGTTGGTTGCCGCCGTGCTGTGGGTGGGTGCGCTGTGGATGGTCCTGAAAGGACGCGACGGCTGGGCATTCCTGCTCAGCGCCGGCACCATCGGGGTAGCCGTCGCGTCGCTTTTCGTCGGGCTGTTCCCGAATGTGATGCTCAGCTCGATCGATCCGGCCTTCAACCTCACGGTCTACAACGCCTCGAGCCAGGAATACACACTCACGATCATGACGTGGGTGGCCGTGATCATGACCCCGATCGTCCTGGCCTACCAAGGCTGGACCTACTGGGTCTTCCGCAAGCGGATCAGCACCAGCATGATTCCGCCGCAGCCGTCGGCGGGGCGCGCGGATGACCGCTTTGCCGCTACGAAATAGTTGACGGGTGCGGCCCGTTGATCCGCGGTTACTGAAGTACGCCCGGAGTACCCGAGGATTCCTGCTCGTCGCCGTCGTCATCGGTGTCGTCACCGCCGGCCTGGTGATCTGGCAAGCCCGGCTGTTGTCCGGTGTGATCGTCGATGTCACCAGTGCGGGAGCCACGTGGGCGAATGTGTCCGGTGCCGTCGGCATTTTGCTCGGGATCTTCGTGCTTCGGGCGCTGATGGCGTGGGCGGCCGAAGCCGCTGCGGTGCGCTCGTCAGCGCGAGCGAAACGGGAACTGCGGGAGGCGGCGCTGTCCCACGCACTCGCGCTCGGGCCGCAGGGTCCTGCGGGGCGTGATCCCGCAGACCTCAGTGCGTTGGTCACGCGCGGTGTCGACGCTCTCGATTCCTATTTCGCGCGCTACCTGCCACAGCTCGTGCTTGCGGTCATCGTCCCGATCGCAGTGCTCGCGACCGTGCTCGGTCAAGACCTGCTCTCCGCTTTCATCATTGCCGTCACACTCCCGCTCATCCCGATTTTCATGATCCTCATCGGGCTGTACACGAAGCGGCGGGTGGATCGGCAGTGGCGAACGTTGTCACTGCTATCCGGACACTTCCTGGACTTGGTGTCGGGATTACCGACGTTGAAGATCTTCGGTCGCGCGAAGACCCAAGCCGAGGCGATCGATGCCATCGGTGATCGCTACCGCAGCACCACGATGTCGGTCTTGAAGATCACGTTCTTGTCCTCACTCGCCCTCGAACTCCTTGCATCGCTGTCTGTTGCTCTGGTGGCCGTCTCCGTTGGTTTGCGTCTTGCTGAGGGGCAGATCGTCTACTCGGTTGCGCTGTTCATCTTGGTGCTCGCCCCGGAGGCGTACCTACCGCTGCGGCTCGTCGGTCAGCACTTCCATGCAGCTGCCGAGGGTCTCGGCGCCGCAGATCGGATGCTCACCATCATCGAAACGCCACTACCGGTCGCAGGCGGTGCGAAGGTGTCTACACCCGCAGCTGCGATAGCGGTAGAGGGCGTCGTTGTTCGTTATCCCGACCGCCCGGAAAGTGGATCAGCGCCGGTGACTTTCACCGCACGTCCCGGGACCGTGACCGCTCTTGTTGGACCCTCGGGCGGCGGGAAGTCCTCGTTGTTGTCCGCACTCCTGGGTTTCGTGGCACCGAGTGAGGGCCGCTTATTGGTGGGCGATGTCGACCTTGCCGACCTTGATCTTGAGAAATGGCGAGGAAGCATCGGCTGGCTGCCGCAGCACCCACGGATCGTGGATGCGCACCTTGATCCCGAACCCACCATCCACGCATGTGTCGATGTGGGGCGCGGATTGAGTGAGAACGACGTGCAAGCCGCTCTCGCTGCCGTTGGGTTGGTTGAGGAAGGTGCTGCACTGGACCGGCGATTGGCGGCCGATGGATCGGGGTTGTCCGTCGGCCAGCGGCAACGGCTTGCCTTGGCCCGAGCGATAGCGGGAAACCCGGACATCCTGTTGCTTGATGAACCGACCGCTTCCTTGGATGGCGACAGCGAAGCCCGGGTGATCGAAGTGGTGCAGGCGGCCGCTCGCCGGGGAGCGATCGTGATCGTGGTGGCACACCGTCCGGCGCTGGTGGATGTCAGCGATCAGGTGGTGCTCGTTGCACCATCGAGCTCACCTGGAAACTCGCTGGAACCGATCGTCAGTGTTTCCCTGCCTGGGCAGCGGGGGTGGTGAGCGTGGCAACTGGCGGCGCCATGCGTGCGCTCTGGAACGACGTGGCAAGCAAGCGGCGCGAGATCTGGTTGGCGGCCTTCCTTGGCTTCCTCGCATCCGCGAGCGCGGTAGCACTGCTGGGGACCTCGGGCTGGTTGATTGCTCGGGCCGCGGAGATGCCACCGGTCCTCACGCTCACCGTTGCAGCGGTCATGGTCCGCACGTTCGCGCTCGGTCGTGGATTGATGCGCTACCTCGAGCGGCTCGTCGGACACGACGCCGCTTTTCGGGGACTGACCTCCTTGCGAGTGCGCGTGTATCGATCCCTGGAGTCGATAACGCCGCTCGGCCTTTCCCGATTCACGCGAGGCGACTTGCTGGCCAGGCTGGGTGCCGATGTGGACACCGCTTTGGATCTCCCGCTGCGCGTCGTCCTGCCCTGGGTTCAGGCGGGCATCGTCGCGCTCGCCACCTCAGCCTTCGTGGCGTGGCTTTTACCCCAGGCAGGGATCGCGGTTGCGATCCTCGCTGGAACGGCGGTCTTGGTGTGGCCGTGGATCGTGGGCCGAATAGTGCGCCGAGCCGAAGGAGCCATCGCGCCTGCACGCGGCGCACTCATCGAATCGGTGGTCGCTGTTGTGGACGCCGCTTCCGTCTTGACCGCCTTCGGAGCTAGGCGTCCGGCAACGACAGCGCTCGCTGTGCGTGATGCGCAATTGACTCGCGCTGAGACCAAGGAAGCCGGTGCGTTGGGGGTGGGCGCCGCGGTCGGCATGATCCTTCAGGGCCTCGCCGTTACGGGCGTGATCGCGGTAACCGTTCCTCGCGTGGTAGCGGGGGAGATCGCTCCCGTTTGGTTGGCAGTTATCGCGCTGCTGCCGTTGGCTTTGTTCGACGTGTTGACCACCGTCCCGACTGCGGCGATCGCGCGGGAGCGGGTTCGCGGATCGGCACTGCGCTTGGAGGCGATCGCCGAAGCGGCCGAACCGGTCGCCGTTGAGCCGCGTGTAACAGACGTTGTAGATGAGACGTTCTCGTCGTTGGTAGTGGAGTCGGTGAGTGCGCGCTGGCCGGGCGCGAGCGATCAGGCGTTGACCGATGTCACCTTGCAGCTACGCGCTGGGGAACGCGTCTTGATCATGGGACCGAGTGGCTCCGGTAAGTCCACTTTGGCTGCGGTGCTCATGGGGTTCTTGCCGTATGAAGGAAGTGCGCGTTTGAACGGTCAAGAGATCTTCGACATCGGATCCGACGCTGTCTGTCGCACCGTCGGCTTGCTGTCCCAACACGCGCATGTGTTCGACACATCGGTGGAGGAGAACGTTCGCCTGGGCCGAGTCGATGCTGCGCTCGAAGAGATTTGGTCAGCACTCGAACGCGCACAGTTGGCTGATTGGGTGCGTTCGCTTCCCGAAGGTATCGACTCCAGAGTGGGCGCGTTCGGCGCCCGGATGTCCGGAGGGGAACGCCAAAGGTTGGCAGTTGCCCGGTTACTCCTCGCCGATCGATCCGCGCTGGTTCTGGATGAACCGACCGAGCACTTGGATCGAGAGACGTCGCTGGACATCGAGGAGACGATCGCTCGGGAGACACACGGCGCGGCCGCGATCATCATCTCCCATCAGGTTGTTGAAGGCGTGCACCGAATCATCGAGATGCGCGAGGGCCGCATCGTGGCTCAAGGAACCCACGAGGAACTGATGGCTCTCGATGGTTGGTATGCGCAGCAGGTTCGTCGACAGCGTGAAGGGCAGCGAATGGTCGATGTGATGGGGCAGTTGCCGGTGGGTGTAGCCGTCGCTCGCTAGCGGGGGCATGATGGAACCGTGCGCGAGGACATCGATCGGGGCTTGTTCTCCGCGGTTGTGGCCGTCGCGGCTGGTCTGGAGTTGCCGGCAACCTTGCGCCGGATCGTCCAGGCGGCAACGGACCTCGTCGACGCGCAGTATGGAGCGCTTGGTGTCCTGGACGACGACGGCAACTTGGCCGACTTCGTGCACGTTGGCATCAGCCCAACGAAGGCCGAGGAGATCGGCGAACTTCCAGAAGGACGCGGCATCCTCGGATTGCTCACCGACCACCCCGTGCCGATTCGATTGGATCGAATAACCGATCACCCGAAGACGGTGGGATTCCCACCGAACCATCCGCCGATGCATACCTTCCTCGGCGTGCCTGTGCGGGTTCGCGGTGAGGTCTTCGGCAACCTGTACCTCACCGAGAAGCGCGACGGAAAGTCCTTCACCAGTGAAGACGAGCGCACGGTCATGGCGCTCGCGGCTGCGGCGGCCGTCGCGATTGAGAATGCACGTCTTTTCGAGAAGACGCGCCGTCGTGAAGCGTGGCAGCGAGCCTTGACGGAGATCGCCACGGCAGTGCTCGACGGTAGCGACCCGGACGAAGCGCTGACGATGGTCGCGCAAAAGGCCCGCACCCTCATGAGTGCGGATATCTCTGCAATTGCCCTGCCTTCGGGCGATGAGTTGTCGATCGAGATCGTTGATGGGCCGAGCGAACTGATCGGGTCTGCTGTTCCGTCCGACTCCATCACCTATCGCGCATTCAGCGATGGCATCGCGCAGTCCTCCGAGCAGTGCACGATCGGTGATCTTGACCTCGTGGGTTCGGCTATTGCGGTCCCACTGCGCACGGGCGAACGCATCCTGGGTGTGCTTACCACCATTCGTCTGGTCGAAACGCCCATCGACATGCACACCGCGCATGCCCGTGAACTCCTCGAACTTGCGGAGCCGTTTGCCTCGCAGGCGGCGGTCACACTCGTTCTCGCCGAGGCGCAACGGGGCCAGCAGCGGTTGGCGGTCTACCAGGATCGTGATCGAATCGCCCGTGATCTGCACGATCTGGTTATCCAGCGGCTGTTCGCCACGGGCATGTCGCTCCAAGGCGCCAGTCGTTTACCGGGAGTCCCCGATCAGGCGATCGACCGGATTACGCGTGCTGTGGACGAGCTCGACGAGACCATCAAGGAAATCAGGCAGACGATCTTCGAGTTGCATGAACCAGTCGAGGGGCCGAACTCCACCTTCCGCGGACGCGTGATGCGTGAGACAGCGCAGTCCGCAGCATCGCTTGGCTTCGAACCCGCTGTTCGTTTCGTCGGGCCGGTGGACAGTGCGGTTTCGGATAACACCAGCGAGCAACTACTCGCTGCTTTGCGGGAGGTCTTGACGAACGCTGCGAAGCATGCGGAGGCGTCGGCGGTCGAGGTCGTCGTGACGATCGATGGAGATGACGTCGTCTTGACGGCTAGCGACGATGGCATCGGTCTGCCCGATGAGAGCACCCTGCGCCAGTCGGGTATGGCGAATATCGCCGCGCGCGCTCAGGAGTTAGGTGGGGATTGTGTTGCTGAGCGGATTTCGGCAGCCGGTGGAACCCGCGTCGTGTGGCGGGCCCCCGCCTAAGTGCCAGCTAGTGGCCCTTTTCCGATTCCATCCGGGCAACGAATGCCGCGGCTTGGGTGCGTCGTTCCATACCTAGTTTGGCGAGCAAACTAGAGACGTAGTTCTTGACCGTCTTCTCCGCGAGGTGCAGTTCCGTTCCGATCTGTCGATTGGTCAGGCCTTCACCGATCAACAGCAGGATCTTCCGCTCCTGCTCGGACAAGGCGGCAAGGCGTTCGTCTTCTTCGCTACCGCGCCGCAATCGCTCAAGCACCTTCTGGGTGAGCGATGGATCGAGCAGGCTCTTTCCCGCGGCCACTTGCCGGATGGCATCAACGAGATCGTTGCCGCGAATTTCCTTCAGCACGTAACCGCTGGCGCCGGCCATGATCGCGTCGAACAAAGCTTCGTCGTCGGAGAAGGAGGTGAGCATCAAGCACTTCACATCCGGCAGTTGTGAACGGATGTCGCGGCAGACCTCCACACCGCTGCCATCGGGCAGGCGAACGTCGAGCACAGCCACGTCGGGTTTGGTGGCGGGTATCCGGGTCAGCGCTTCGGCGACGGAACTGGCTTCGCCGACAACCTCGATGTCGGCTTCAACACCCAACAGATCGGCTAGTCCGCGCCGCACGAGTTCGTGATCGTCCAGTAAGAACACTCGGATTGCAGCCACCCCCCCAGTATGCCGAACTGGCACTTTCCGAATGTCGACCCGGCACAAATGTGTACTTGAACTCGCAAAAATGTGTACTTGAACTCGCACACTCAGGGGGTTATCGCCATGGCGCTGATGAGCGCTTGGCCGAGTTCCTGATTACCGACAACGACGACGTCCTCCGCGAAGTTCGTCTTCGTCGCTCGACCACCCGCCAACATGACGAAGGCAAGCCACGGCATCGAGACGCTCACCTCGTGTGCCTGTTCCTCGACCAATGACGCCCTGCCGTCCTCGTTAACCCGAACCCAGAACTCCCCGCTTAGACCGGGTTCAGTGATCGCTACATACAGCACCGAGCCGATCGGCGCGCCTGCGTTCTTGCCCCACACCTTGGGCAGTCCGGCCGCGAGGTACTTCATGGCTTGCGCTGCGCCCGGTCCGTCGAGGTTGCCGATATTGCCAGTCGATACGCGCACGTCTTGTTCGTGCACCCAGATATCGAACGTGCGCATGCTCAGGAGTCGAGGAATCGGGGTATCACCCCTTAACCACGGAATCGCTGCATCAGGTCCGAGGGTTTCGATGCGTGCTCGAGCCCGGGAATGCGCATCGGAGAGTTCGTCTAGCAGTACGTGCTGGCTGAGCCCGCGCCGGTAGTCGACGCCAATCTCTGTCATTCGCCCAAAGTCGGATTGGACGTGCGGTAACCGTGACCAATCCGGCGTGTGCTCAGGCCGCATGTCACCAGCAAGCATCGATTCCAGATCAATGGTGTGTGAAACGAGATCGGTGATCGACCAACCCGGACAGGTTGTTGGTGTGGACCAATCGGCCTCTGACTCCACGAGCGAACGGAAATTGCTGATCGCCTGAGTCCAGTACGCAATTTGCTCTTGGAGTTCGCTGTG
>CAZWIW010000048.1:0-12996 GCA_964634545.1 uncultured Rubrivirga sp. | reverse complement strand
GTGACCGGCCGCGGCGTTGCGATCTCCACCGACTGCAACGGCCGGTTCGCCAAGTTGGATCCCTACACGGGCGCGAAGTTGGCGCTGGCGGAGTCCTACCGGAACGTGTGCGCCACCGGTGCTGTTCCACTGGCGGTCACGAACTGCTTGAACTTCGGTTCGCCGGAAGACCCCGAAGTGATGTGGCAGTTCGCCGAGGCCGTGCGCGGACTCGCTGATGGCTGCGCCGAACTGGGCACACCGGTCACCGGCGGCAATGTCTCGTTCTACAACCAAACCGGCGAGACGGCGATCCTGCCCACCCCGGTGGTGGGTGTGCTCGGCGTGATCGACGATGTCAACCGGCGCACCCCTATTCAGTGGGGACCGGATGGTGAACTCATCTATCTGCTCGGCGACACCCGCGATGAGTTCGCCGGCAGCGAGTGGGCGCATCTGAACGGCCACCTCGGTGGAATGCCGCCGCAGGTTGACCTGCAACGCGAACGCATCCTCGGTGAAATCCTCGTCGCCGGTTCGCGCGACGGCATGCTCACCGCGGCGCACGATGTCTCCGACGGTGGTTTCGCGATGACGATCGTGGAGATGGCGCTGCGTTCGGGAGTCGGCGCAAGGTTGTGGTTGCCGGACGACATCGATCCGTTCGTGCAGTTGTTCGCCGAGTCCGCTGGTCGGGCCGTCGTCGTTGTTCCGCGAAGCGAGGAACTGCGATTCAGCGAGATGTGCGGTGCGCGTGGGGTTCCGGCGCATCGGGTGGGAGTGGTCGATTCCGCGCTCGGACCCGATGCCGGTTACCCCGATGGCACCCAGGTGCTGCAATTCGGCGAGTACTTCACGATCACCCTCGATGAACTCCGCGAAGCGCACGAGCGCACGCTGCCCGCTTTGTTCTCGTGAGCGACAACGCGTGGGTGCAACAAGCACGCGGTGTCTTGGCCGAACTTCACGCAGGGAAGGCGCCGCCGCGCGATGAACAGCGCGCGGCCGTCAAAGCCGCGCTTGCCGCGCTCGTGGATCGGGCACCCGGCCGCAGTGTGGAAGTTCGGGTGCCACCGTTCGCCGCGGTGCAGGCGGTGGAGGGCGCGACCCATCGCCGGGGGACCCCACCCGCGGTAGTGGAGATGGATGCGGCCACCTGGCTGGCGCTGGCCCTCGGTGATCTCGCCTGGACCGATGCGGTTTCCGTGGGCAAGGTGCGGGCTAGCGGGGCGCGCTCGGATCTGTCCAGCCTGCTCCCGCTGATTTGACGTACTTAGCCTCACCTAAGTAAGGTCAGCCTTACCTGAGGGCGAACGGGGACTCGCCCTCCTGACGGAAGGCTTACCGAGACAGATGAGACGCACCACCGTGTTCGCTTCCCTCGTCGCTGCGTCCTTGCTGCTGACAGCATGCGGCGGATCCGACTCCACCGAGAGCGCCGACGACGCGGCCTCGCCCCAGGCATCGACCGCCGAGCCGGTCGTCGTCTACTCCGGGCGTAGCGAGGAACTCGTTGCTCCGTTGTTCGAGGACTTCACCGCGGAGACCGGCATTCCGGTCGAGGTGCGCTACGGCGACACCGCCGAGCTCGCAGCGCAGATCATCGAAGAAGGCGACGCCTCGCCCGCCGACCTGTACTTCGGACAAGACGCCGGTGCGCTCGGCGCACTCGATGCCGCCGGCCAGTGCGCCCCGCTACCGGCCGCGGTCGCCGAGACGGTGCCGGCCGCCTATCGCTCCGCCGATGGCAACTGGACCGGCATCACCGGCCGCGCGCGGGTGATCGCCTACGACTCCTCGCAAGTCTCCGCCGACGAAGTCCCCACGTCGGTATTCGAATTGACCGACCCCAAGTGGGCGGGCCAGGTAGCCATCGCACCGACCAACGGATCGTTCCAAGCGTTCGTCACGGCGATGCGGGTAGCCGCCGGCGATGAAGCGACCCAGGAGTGGCTGCAGGGACTGATCGACAACGACGTCCAGTTGTATGAGAAGAACGGGTTGATTCGCGACGGAGTCGACGCCGGCGAGGTGCAACTCGGCCTCATCAACCACTACTACTGGTACCGCAAGGCCGCGGAGGTTGGCGAGGATCAGCTGAACGTGCGGGTGGCGTTCACCGAACCGGGTGATCCCGGCACGCTGGTGAATGTCGCCGGGGCGTGCGTCGTGGCGCCCTCGGACAACACCGAAGGAGCCGAGGAATTGCTCACCTGGCTGCTGTCCGACGAAACCCAGGCGTGGTTCGTGGAGAACACCTTCGAATACCCGCTCACGCCGGGAGTGGCCGGGCCCGAGGGCGCACCCGCAATCGAGGAAGTGCAAGGGCCCGACATCCCGCTGGCCGAACTCGAAGACCTACCGGGAACCTTGCAGATGCTGCAAGATGTCGGGCTGACGTAGGAGGCCCGCACTGCGCTCGGAAAGAACGCGAGGACAACGACCACCGTCGCTCCTGATCGGGGCGGCGGTGGTTGCTGTCGTGGTTACTTCGATTCCGCTGCTGTATTTGCTGGTGCGCACACTCGATGCCGGGGGCGAATCGATCGTCGCTGCACTGTGGCGGGAACGAACCCTCGACACCACGGTCACCAGCCTGACCCTGGTGATCGGAGTGATCATCGGTTGCCTGGTGCTCGCGGTGCCCACCGCGTGGTTGCTGGCCCGCACCTCGATCCCAGGACGCGCACTCTTCTTGGTGACGGCGGCGCTGCCCCTCGCGGTGCCGTCGTACGTCATGGCCTACGCCTGGATCGCCGAGTTCCCGGGGATGTCAGGCCTGTGGGCGGCGATCTGGGTGATGTCCCTGGCGACCTTCCCCTACGTGGCGATCCCGCTGACCGCGGCGTTGCGCAACCAGGACGCCGGCCAGGAAGAAGCCGCGCGTTCCTTGGGCCTTGGGCCCCTTGCCACCGCGCGACGGGTGACGATTCCCATGGCCTGGCCGGCAGCTGCCGCGGGCTTACTCCTTGCGGCCTTGTACACGCTCAGCGAGTTCGGCACCGTCGCGATCTTCCGCGTCGATGCGTTCACCCGTGTCATCTACACCGCTTACCGCGCCTCCTTCGACCGCACGAGCGCCGCGGTGTTGTCCCTCCTACTCGTGGCGCTGGCCCTGCTGCTGGTGATCCTCGAGGCTCGAGTGCGCGGGCGCTCCGGCCGATGGCGGCTCGGCTCGGGCGTGCGTCGGGCGGTGCCTCGCCAACAACTAAGCGGGCGAGCGAAGGCACTCGGCTTGCTATGGCTCATCTCGCTGACCGTCGTCTCGCTGGGTGTGCCGGCGTGGTCGCTGACGATGCGGCTGTTGGAGACCCGACGTTTCGGTTTCGACTTCACCGAGCTGCTCGGTGCGCTCGCCGGTTCGGTCACCGCATCGGCCATCGGAGCGGCGATCGCGATCGCCCTCGCACTCCCCATCGCCATTCTCGCCGCGCGCTACACCTCTCGTGTCGTGCGTGGCATCGAAGGTGCGGCTTTCCTCGGGCACGCGCTTCCCGGTGTCGTCGTTGGTCTTTCCTTGGTTTTCTTGACGCTGGCCGTGTTGCCCGCGGCGTACCAAACGTTGATCACCTTGGCATTCGCCTACGCGGTGCTGTTCTTGCCGAAAGCAATCGGCGCCTCGCGTTCGTCGATTGCGGCGGTTCCGCCCGCGCTGGAATCCACCGCCCGCAGCCTGGGGCGAGGTCCGGTTCGCGCATGGATCACCGTGACCGGCCGACTGGCCTGGCCGGGGATCGCGGCCGGAGCGTTGTTGGTGCTGCTCACCGCGATGAAGGAACTCCCCACAACCTTGATGCTGCGACCAACCGGTTTCAACACACTGGCAACCGAACTGTGGTCGCGCACCGACGTGGAAGCCTTCGGCGACGCCGCGCCCTACGCGCTCGCGATGATCCTGCTGGCCTCGGTTCCCGCCTGGCTGATGGGTCGCTGGTTGGCGGGCACCCCGGGCGCCGACACCCGGGCCGGCACGGAGCACGATGAGCCCGTGCATGCGCAGCAGGTGACCTATGTGGGCGGGGCTCGATGACCGTCTCGCTGCAACTGCGTGACCTCGTTGTCGGCTACGGGGGCGAGCCCGTGGTGCGCAGCGTCTCGCTGGATGTGAACCACGGGGAATTCCTGGCGGTGCTCGGTGCGAGCGGGTCGGGCAAGACCACGCTGCTGCGCGCGATCGCCGGATACCTGCGGCCGACTTCGGGAAGCATCTCGGTCGAGGGGGAGATCGTCGCCGGGCCGCATACCTGGATCCCACCGGAGAAGCGGCATATCGGTGTGGTCCCGCAAGAAGGTGCACTCTTCCCACAACTCGACGTTGCCGGGAACATCGGTTTCGGGCTACCGCGTCGGGAGCGGCGAACCTCGAAGCGGGTGTCGGAACTGCTCGAGATGGTCGGGTTGGCGGGACTGGAGAAAGCCCGGCCGGATGAGCTTTCCGGCGGCCAGCAGCAACGGGTCGCCCTGGCGCGTGCCCTGGCCCCGGCTCCGAAGTTGCTGCTGCTGGACGAGCCGTTTTCCTCGCTGGATGCTGCGCTGCGGGTGGAGGTGCGCACCGAAGTGCACGCCCTGCTGCGCGAGATCGGGACCACGAGCATCTTGGTTACCCACGATCAAGAGGAAGCCTTGTCGATCGCCGACCGGGTTGCGGTGATGTCCGCTGGAAGGATCGAGCAGGTCGACTCGCCCTGGCGCATCTACGAAGCACCCTCGACGTTGGGTATCGCCCGCTTCGTGGGTGACCTTGTCGAGTTGCCGGTGGAGCAGGTGCGCGAGGACCTAGCGCTGACCACCCTGGGCTGGGTTCCGATCTCGGCCCAGGACCTGCGGGCCAGCGAATCGCCGGGGCTCATCGCCCTTCGCCCGGAGCAACTCGCCCTCGTTGCCGATCGGATCGTCGGGGCACCGGAGGATGCCACGCCCTCCGCGGTGGGGACCGTCGAGGCGATCCGCTACCACGGCCACGACAGCTTGACCACCGTTCGGCTCGAGGATGGAACCTCGGTTGCGGTTCGGGCGGCCGGGGGTGCTGGGGTTGCAGTCGGTGACCAGGTCCGTGTCGTGGTGACGGGCACTGCTCGAGCGTTCGCCGATCCCGTAGTGTGAGGCATGTGCCACGCGGTGATGGACGCTTAACGCACGACATCCTCCCCGGGGAGCGTGGACCGCAAGACGCATGCGGCGTCTTCGGGGTCTGGGCGCCGGGCGAGGAAGTCGCCAAACTCACTTATTTCGGCCTGTATGCGCTACAACACCGCGGTCAGGAAGCGGCGGGAATCGCGGTCAGCGACGGTTCGCACATCGTTGTCTACAAGGACATGGGCCTGGTCTCGCAGGTATTCACCGAGGCGAGTTTGGAATCGCTGCACGGCCACGTCGCGATCGGCCATACCCGCTACTCCACCACCGGCTCGAGTGTGTGGGCGAACGCCCAGCCGACCTTCCGCCCGACAGCCACCGGCAATCTGGCGGTCGGTCACAACGGAAACCTGACCAACATCACCGACCTCGCCGATCGGGTTGCCGAGTTGGCCGCGACCTCCGGTGAACTACCCATCAACGCCGGCTTGCATGCCACCACCGATACCGAAGTCATCTCCGCACTGCTGGCCGCCCATCCGGACATGCCGGTAGAGAACGCTGCCCTCGAGGAACTTCCTCGACTTCGGGGCGCGTTCTCGCTGGTATTCATGGACGACGACGCCCTCTACGCCGCACGCGATCCGCAAGGAATACGCCCGCTGGTGCTGGGCCGACTCGAGCGCGGTTGGGTGGTGGCGAGTGAGACCGCTGCGTTGGACATCGTCGGTGCGTCGGTGGTTCGCGAAGTCGAACCAGGTGAGTTGATCGTGATCGATGCGAACGGTCTGCGCGCGCACCGATTCGCCGAAGCAGATCCGAAAGGCTGCCTCTTCGAGTACGTCTACCTCGCCCGCCCCGACACCAGCATCGCCGGACGCAGCGTGCAATCGACTCGGGTGGACATCGGTAAGCGCCTTGCCCACGAAAAGCCAGTCGACGCCGACCTCGTGATCCCGGTTCCCGAATCCGGTCGATACGCCGCTATCGGCTATGCGCAGGAATCCGGGATCCCCTTCGCCGAAGGCCTGGTGAAGAACGCGTATGTGGGCCGCACTTTCATCCAACCGTCGCAGACGATCCGCCAACTCGGCATCCGACTCAAACTCAATCCGCTGAAGGAAGTCATCGCCGGACAGCGACTCGTTGTTGTCGACGATTCCATCGTCCGCGGTAACACCCAACGCGCACTCGTGCGCATGCTGCGCGAAGCCGGAGCGGCGGAAGTCCATGTGCGCATCTCCAGCCCACCGGTGAAGTGGCCGTGCTTCTACGGCATCGACTTCGCCAGCCGCGCCGAACTCATCGCCAATGGACTCTCGGTAGATGAGATCTGTGCATCGATCGGGGCCGACTCGCTGGCCTTCGTCGATCTCGATGTCCTCGTCGAGACCACGCACCAACCGAAGTCTCAACTGTGCCGGGCTTGCTTCGATGGTGTCTACCCCGTGGACATCCCAGCCGAGGACCGCATCGGCAAGGAAGTCCTCGAGCAGATCGCCCGCCGAGTGGAGCACGCCCCCGGCGGCGGCGCGAACGAGGCGTTGGAGCGGGCCTGATGGCCGGAGCCAGTTACGCCTCGTCGGGTGTGGATGTCGAAGCCGGCGAACGTGCCGTGGAGTTGATGCGTACTTCGGTGAACCGCACGAATCGTTCCGGGGTGCTCGCCGGGCTCGGGGGATTCGCCGGACTCTTCGACCTCTCGGAATACCGGCACATGAGCAAGCCATTGTTGGCCACCAGCACCGATGGAGTCGGCACCAAGATCGCGGTCGCCCGCGCGATGGATGTGCACGACACCGTGGGCATCGATTTAGTTGCGATGGTGGTCGACGATCTCGTGGTGTGCGGGGCCGAACCGTTGTTCTTGACCGACTACATCGCAACCGGATCGGTTGATCCCGTGCGAATGGCGGCCATCGTGTCCGGCATCTCCGAAGGGTGCGTGCAGGCCGGATGCGCGCTGATCGGCGGCGAGACCGCCGAGCATCCGGGACTGATGGCGCCCGATGAGTACGACCTCGCAGCAGCGGGAACCGGGATCGTCGACGAACCCGACCTGCTCGGTCCGAACCGGGTGCGCACGGGGGATGTGCTCGTTGCCATGTCCTCGAGTGGACTGCACTCCAATGGCTATTCCCTGGCGCGGCAGGTCCTACTCCCCGATGCCGGTGCACTCGAAGAGCACGTCGACGAACTAGGGCGCACCGTGGGGGAGGAACTACTCGAGCCGACGCGCATCTACGCGAAGGCCTGCCTGGCCTTGGCTCGTGACCTGGATGTGCACGCATTCGCGCACATCACCGGCGGTGGGTTGGCGGCGAACATCGCGCGGGTGCTACCCGAACACAGCGCAGCGGACATCGATCGAAGTACGTGGCGCCCGGCACCGGTATTCGACCTGATCGCCCGCCGCGGTGGTGTCGAGCGCGCTGAGATGGAGCGCACTTTCAACATGGGGATCGGAATGGTTGCGCTGCTTCCGGCAGCGGAAGCCGACCGAGCCGTCAGCGCGTTGGCCGGTTTCGGTCTCGACGCGTGGGTGGTCGGCGCCGTACGAGATCGCGGCGAAGCCGAACAAGGCGACGCACCCGCGAAGGGTGGGGATGGTGGTGCGGTGACCGCGGTAGGCGACTACCGCTAGTTGGCGTCGTCGTCGCTGTTGTCGGCGTCGTCTACGTACTTGGCGTACGGGTCATCGGCGTACGGATCGTCAGCGAGCGGATCCTCCTCGATGGCGTCGTCGCTGGACGCGCCCTCGGCGGACCCACCGCCGGCCAACTCCGCCTGGAGTCGCTCCAGGTCGGTCTGTGGACCGCCGTACTTCAGTGCTCGTGCGACCTTGGTCTGCTTAGCCTTTGCTCGGCCGCGCCCCATGGCTCGACCCCCTCATCCGGTTCCCCGGTCATCGGTGGACGTGTTTGCGCCGGGTCACCGGGGCCATAAAGACCGTGATCCCGGGACCACAACGAGGGATCAGACTACCTGTCCTGGTCTCGGGTGCGCATCAGCGGCCCCCGCTACCGGGCCGCCGCGATCCTGGCCTCGGCTTCCCGTTCGGCGGCCTGCACGGGGGTGATTCCCTCCTGCCGGGCCCTAGCCAGCACGCTCGCCGTGGTCTCGAACACCCGCTCCACCGACCCGCGAGCCCGCTCCACGTCGGCCCCCACCAGTTCCTCGGCGACCTGGATGACGCCGCCGCAGTTCACGCAGAAATCCGGCGTGTAGACGATCCCCGCCTGGGCCAGCAGGTCTCCGACCTCCGGCGTGGCCAACTGGTTGTTGGCGCCTCCGCAGACCAGCCCCACGCCGCTGCTGGCCAGCCTGGGAACCAACGACGACGTCACCAACCCACCGAGGGCGTTGGGGGACAGGATCTGCGGGTTGGTGGCCAGGAGGGAGTCCAGATCGGGCATCCAGGTGACCTGTCCGGGATGTCTTGCGTCCACCGCGGTGCGGGTGGCGGGATCGGGGTCCATGGCCACCACCGAGGCGCCGTCGTCCAGCAGGTGGCCGATCAGCCGGCCCCCGACCTTCCCGGCCCCAACCACACCCACGGCCACACCCGCGAGATCCGCTGTGCCGAAGGCGTCGGCGGCTCCCGCTCGCATACCTGCGTGCACACCGATCGCGGTGAGGATTCCGGAATCGCCAACTCCGCCATTCTCCGGAGAACGGCCAGTGGTCCAACGGCAGGCTTCACCGATGACGTCCATGTCTTGCACGCGCATTCCGACGTCACCCGCGGTGACATACCGACCATCGAGTGAACACACCATGCGTCCGAAGGCTGACAACAACTCACGCGGTTTGTTTGCAGGGTCGTGCACGATGACTGCCTTGCCGCCGCCGTGCGCAAGACCAGCGAGTGCGTTCTTGTACGTCATCGCACGCGACAAACGCAATGCATCGGCGTATGCGGCTGCTCGCGCTGCATGATCATCACCGGCGTGTGCGTACATCGACATCCGCACGCCACCGAGTGCAGGGCCAAGCACGGTCGAATGAACGGCGATCACCGCACGCAAACCGGTTGCTTCGTCATAACCGACGAGAACTTCTTCGTGTCCTTCGAACCCAGTCCACGGATCCACGTCATCAAGGATGTCCATAACTGCACCCTAGGCCTCGGTAAATCCCGCGTGTGCAGGGGAAATCCGTGCGAATACAGGAGTTTGTGATCGTTTTCGCTTGCCTCGGTAGCCTGCCTAGTGCCAAGGTACGGTGCTAGTGGTCGCTGCGATGTCCGCTACTGGAAGCACAGCAGGCCCTCGGGAGGCGCAGTGTCGGGACATAGTCCGGAGTCGGAGCAACTGCTCACCCCCTCCGAAGTTGCCGCACTGTTTCGCGTAGATCCGAAGACCGTCACGCGTTGGGCGAAAGCAGGCAAGCTCAACAGCATTCGCACTCTTGGTGGTCACCGGCGTTATCGGGCGAGCGAAGTTCATGCGCTTCTCGAAGCACAGTCGCCATCGTCGAACCTTGCATCGCCCGCTCACCCGCAAGCGCCCGGGCTGCCTCCCCTTCGTTGATTCGGGACTACTCTTACTCGCGTGCCGGCGAACGAAGATCCGCAACTGCGTGCCGGTGATGCAGATCGTGATGACGTCGTCGCCGTCTTGCGGGAAGCGTTCGCCGAAGGGCGTCTAGACCAGGCGGAGTTCGAAGACCGACTCGGTCGCGCGCAGATTGCCAAGACCTATGCAGACTTGAGTGTGCTCACCGCGGACCTACCCCCCATCAGTGCCACGGTTTCCTTCGATACACCCGCCGCCTCCGCCGCCTCGATAACCGAGGCCACAGCCCAGTCCGTCGCGAAGGCGGAGAAGGAACGCCGGGATATGAAGTCCGCGTGGGCCTCCTGGCTCGGCGTGGGCGTTTTGGTCAACATCATCTGGTTCGCCACGTGGATGGGCAGCGGGCCGGCCCCCTACTACTGGCCGATCTGGGTGATCGGCCCCTGGGGCGGCGGGATGTTGATCTGGACCCTTACCTCCCGGTTCGAGAAGCCGAGCGATGGCTGAGCCGCTGTACCGCGGGATCGTCACCGCGTTCAAGGGTGTCTTCCGCGGGCTGGGTATGCGCATCGACGTGGCCGGTGAGGAGAACATCCCACTCGAGGGCGGCGCCATCTTGGCGATCAACCACACGAGCTACTTGGACTTCGCCCTCGGCGGGGTTCCCGCGGATCTGCGCGGCCGGCGGCTGGTGCGGTTCATGGCGAAAGACACGATCTTCCGGCATCCAGTGGCCGGGCCGCTGATGCGCGGCATGAAGCACATCCCGGTCGACCGCGATGCCGGTTCCGGGGCCTTCCGAGATGCGGTCGATGCAGCGAAGTCCGGTGAACTGATCGGTGTGTTCCCGGAAGCCACGATGAGTGAGTCCTTGGAGATCAAGGAATTGAAGAATGGTGCGGTCCGCATGGCACGCACCGCGAAGGTGCCACTGATCCCGATGATCATCTTCGGCGGACACCGCGTGCTCGGTTATGAGACCCGGGACTTCAGCCGCGGGCGCAGCATCTGCATGACGGTTGGACCTGCGTTGGACATTCCGCGTGGTTCCAATCCCGATGAACTCACCGATCAATTGCGTATTGAATTGACGGACTTGCTCGATCAGACGATCGCCCGCTATCCCGATCGCCCCGATGGTGCTCCCTGGATACCCAAACGCCATGGTGGCGCTGCGCCAACCCTGGAAGAGGCGGCAACCCGGGAAGCCGAGCGGCGGGCCCGGCGTCGCGCACAGCGCGAAGCGAAGGGCCGTTAGTCGCGTTCAGCCGCCCGGTAGGCGTCCACCGCCGTGGGCATGGTCTGGAAAACATATTCCCGCCCGATGTCCTGCAAGACCCCGTGCTTTGCCAGCGCGTCCATCAGTTCGGATTTCACTCGAACTAGTCCGAGGCGAACACTGCGCCGCTGGCATTCGTCGAGCAACTCCGCCAGAGAGTCGAGCCCGGTGATGTCCACTTCGCTAACGGCTTCCACGTTCAACAACATCCAGCGAGCATCGGGGTTGCTGTCCAGTGCGCGGCGGGAGCGCCTGAGAAAGTCTTCGGCATTCGCGAAGAACAACGGTGAGTCGTACCGGAAAACCAGCAGTCCAGGTTCTTCTTGCGCGCTCGGGTAATCGACAACACTGTGCCATCCGGGGACGTCGTCGACTGTCCCCAAGACTGCTGCGTGCGGGCGGGCCACGCGGGTCAGCAGATCGATCACCGAGACCGCGATGGCTATTGCGATGCCGTTCAACAATCCGAAGGCCAGCACCCCGACCGTTGCGAGGAGAGCGAGTGCGAACTCTCGACGCCGAAAGCTCCACAGCCGCGTGAATTCGGGGACATCGATCAGGGAGACGGCGGCGAAGATGATCAGTCCGCTCAGGGCGGCGAGGGGGAAGAAGGACAGCAGGAAACCCAACCCGAGCAAGATGGCAAGAACGAGAGCCGCCGAGATGAGTGAGTACATCTGGGTGCGAGCACCAGCCGCCCGAGCGATAACCGCTCGGCTTGCCGAAGACGAAACCGGAAAGCCACCGACCGCAGACGAGCCGATGTTCGACAGACCTAGCGCGATGAACTCCTGGTTCTTGTGCACCCGATGTCCGGTTCCGATCGCGAGCATCCGTGCGGTGAGCAGGTTGTCGGTGTACCCGACAACCAAAATGCCGACTGCCGGCAGCATCAACAGCCCGAGATCCTCGGCGGCGATCGCGGGAACCGACACCGTCGGTCCGCCCGAAGGGATCTCGCCGACCGTGGGAAACAGTGATTGAGCCCCAGGTACGAGGGCGGTAACAGCGGCAGCTACGGCAACGAGAAGCAAAGGCCACGGCACTTTGCGGTATCGACGGTTCAGCACGATCAGCATCCCGGCGATGGCCAACGCCATGAAGATCGGCGCCCACTGCACGGGCGCCGACCGCACATGTTCGACGATCGACGTCGCCTCCTCCACGAAGGTCCGCGGGTTTCCCGGTGCGTCGGTGAGGGCCGCCACCTGGCTGGAGATCATCAGCACGCCCACGCCGGCCATGTACCCGATCAGGATCGGTTTGCCGAGTAGGTCGCCCACGAATCCCAAACGCAGCACGGCGGCGAGCACGGCGAGGGCGCCCACGATCAGCGCGAGCAGGGCAGCGAGTACCGCGTAACGCACCGGATCGCCGCCGGCGAGTGGGGCGAGCGCGGTAGCGGTTAACAGCGCTGTGCTGCTCTCCGGGCCAACCGATAGCAGCCGCGAACTACCGACGATCGAGTAGAGGACGAACCCGACGACGATCACCCATAAGCCGCTGACGGGCGGCAGGCCTGCCAGTGCGGAATAGGCCATGACCTGGGGAACGAGGTAGGCGGTGACGGTGACGCCGCCGATGACATCCCCACGCAAATCGTCGCGTTGATAGTGGCGCAGGCGATCTAGTCCCGGTGCCAAGCGCATGACTCGACGCTAGACCCGAGTTACCAGGTCTTGCGAGAGATCACCACGTTTCGCTCGGACAGTAACTCGACAGTGCCTGATTTGTTCTGCAGCAACGGACCTCCTCGACCCCAGTATTGGGCTCGGCGAGTGGGCTGGCCTTTGCCGATGAAGACGGTGAGCTTGCGACCGGGAGCGATGCGCGAGTCGACGAGAAATGGGTAGCTGGCTCCCCGATAGGCCAAGTAGTAGCCATTGAGGTTCACTTCGGTGGACCCCCGGTTCTCGATGACTATGTATTCCTGGTTGGCCGCCCGCGCCGGCTTCTTGGCGGTGGCGATCGGATTGACCTCGGTAATCCGGAGCACGCCTTGTGCTGGATCTGTGCAATCGACAACGCACGGCCACTCGAACCACGTTCGCATCGCGGTGGACTTATCCAACAAATACACGCCATCTCCGGTGAAGCGATCCTCGGACGTGTTCGCCAGCAGCGCCGTCGGAGAACCCATATACA
>CAZWIW010000047.1:0-13073 GCA_964634545.1 uncultured Rubrivirga sp. | reverse complement strand
ATGAAGCGCACGCCACCGCTTTCCCGGTTCTCCACGATCAACTCGGCGTTCAGCAGGTTGGCCTGCTCGCGTGCGATCGCCAGACCCAGCCCCGCACCGGAGGTGTGGTGGGCGTCCTCACCGCGGGAGAAAGGTTCGAACAGCTTCTCGAGTTGCGCTGGGTCGATGCCGGGCCCGCGGTCCTCGACGTAGACCCGGACGGTCTCGGCGAGCCGCTCCACCCGAACCTGCTCCACCCCCTGCCCGTGCCGCTGGGCGTTTTCGACCAAGTTGCCGACGATTCGCTCGAAGCGCCGACCATCGGTGCGAATCACCGGCTTATCCCCGGTGACGATCTCATCGGGCAGGTTGCGCACCCGCACCACGTCCAAGCACAGCAGCGCGACATCCACGGTTTCCACCTGGATCGGGTCATCGCCGCCGATCCGACTGATCTCCAGCAAGTCGAGCAGCATCTGCGACATTCGATGCACCTGCTCCACGAGCACAGTGATCAACTTCGCTTCGCGTTCGGGCAATTCCTCGCGGCGGCGGTCCAACAGATCCGCTGTGCCGACGACCGTGGTGAGCGGTGATCGCAACTCGTGGCTGACGTTCGCGCTGAACCGACGCTCGCGCTGGATCCGCGATTGCACCGCTTCGGCCATCCCGTTGAAGGACTCGGCGATCGGGTCGAGGTCACGATCGCCCGTTTCATCGATTCGTGTCCCAAGATCACCGGAGGCGATCCGTCTGGTCCCGGCACCCAATCGGCGCAGTGGCCGCAGGATCTGGCCAACGGTGTAGCGGCCGATCAGCGCCCCTAGTCCACCGGCGATCAGTGTTTGCACAAGCAGCAACCAGCCGCCGATGGTCAAAGTTCGGTTCAAGTCCTGCAGCGAGAACACCTCGACATACATCGCATCGGTGAGTTGCACCGCCACTACGAAGTACGGCTCACCACCGATCTCCGCACGTTGTTGCGCACCGCCGTTCGTGGCGGCCGAATCGAGCAGGCCCGCCGGCAGCGCATCCGGAGGAACCGAAACACCGGGGGTGTACCACGTCCCGGCTACCTGAACCAGCGCCTGGGAGGCCCCGATCGACGGAATCTGCTCGAGCGCCTCGGTTGGCGCGGCACCCGCGGACAACTGAGCGCCCACGGCACGCGAGTCCAGCAGCGCACGAGTCAGCGCGGAGTCCTCGCGTTGATTCAACAGGTAGTAGCTGGCGAAGAAATACGTCGCACTCGAAACAGCAGCGGCGATCACAAGTGAGAGCAACCCGAAGGCGATCGCCACTCGGGTCCGCAGTCCAAAGCGCATGGGTCCGGCTCAGGCCTTCATGCGATAACCGAAGCCGCGCACTGTCAGCAGCAACTCCGGGTTGGCCGGATCATCTTCGATCTTGTTGCGCAGCCGGTAGATGAGGTTGTCGACCACGCGGCCATCGCCGGCGTTGCCGTACCCCCACACCTTGCGCAACAGATGATCACGGCTCAAAACGCGCCCCTTGGCACCGATCAGTTCGGCGAGCACGAAGAACTCGATGCGCGACACTGGAACCTGCTCCCCATTTCGCATGACCTCGGCGGTGTCCGGGTGCAGTTCGATCGGACCGCAGACGAGTTCTTCCTCGCCTTCCTCGGGCGGTGCGGAGCGGCGCAGTTGCGTACGGATGCGCGCCATCAATTCCTTGGCAACGAACGGCTTGGTGACGTAGTCGTCGGCTCCTGCTTCCAAACCGGCCACCACATCGTGGCTATCGGTCTGCGCGGTCACGATGATGATCGGCACCTGACTAGTCGCGCGCAGGCTGCGCACCAGGTCCAGGCCATGGATACCGGGCAGCCGCAGATCGACCAACACCACATCGGGCTGCTCGTCCTGGACGATCACCAGTCCCTGCTCGGCGGTGGTCGCCTCGAGCACGCGGTAGCCCTCGTCCTCGAGGTTGGTGCGCAAGACCATACGAATGGCGTCGTCGTCCTCGACAACCATGACGGTGCGGATCATCGCTACCGCTCAACCCCTCGGTATGTGACGGATGGACCCGCCGCGGATGAAATCACTGCAAAGCCTACCTGCGACAGTCCTGCGACATGCGGCAATCCCACGCCCAATTCCCGGCAACCTTGCACTCCTCGGCATCCGTCTAGGAGGGCGCCTTCGCTGGTGGCCACGGATGACCAACGACGACGTAGGGTGAAAGCACCCGACCACGAGGAAGTCGCCCATGTCCGAACGCGCCTCCGTAAGCGTGTGCATTCCCGCGCGTAATGAGGCGGAGACCGTCGGCGAGTTGGTGGCGGCCGTCCGGGAACACCCGCGGGCCGACGAGGTGATCGTGGTCGATCACGCCTCGAGCGATGCCACCGCCGCTCGGGCCGCAGCAGCCGGCGCCCAGGTGCTCCCCGCCGACGACATCCTCGCCGAGTTCGGTCCCGCCCTCGGCAAGGGCGATGTGCTGTGGCGCTCGGTGCATGCTGCGACCGGTGAGTTGATCGTGTGGCTCGACGCTGACCTGCGTTCCTACTCTCCTGCCTACCTCACGCGGTTACTCCAACCGATGGACGCCGACCCCTCGATCGCCATGGTGCGCCCGGATTATGCGCGCACCTTGAACGGGCAACCCAGTGGTGGTGGTCGGGTCACAGAGTCGACCGCCAAACCGGCGCTGCGCTCATGGCACCCACACCTCGCGCACATTCGACAACCGTTGGCCGGTGAATACGCCATTCGTCGTGCGGTGGCCGCCAGCGTGCCCTTCGAAATCGACTACGGCGTGGAGATCGGTTTGCTCATCGATGTGGCGCACATCTGGGGGACGTCGTCGATCGCCCAGGCCGAGCTTCCCGCGCGGGTGCACCGCAACCGGCCGGATGCAGAACTCACCGAGCCATCGCAGCAAGTGTTGCGCACCGCGATGAGTCGCGCCGGGCTGGCACCTGCATATGCGCGGCCTGCGTTACGAACGCTCACCACCGTCGCTTAGTTTCACCTGCGCTCGCAACATCGCTCCCACCTGCTAGCCGCTTTCGTGGATGCCAGCAACGACGTAGTCAGCAACCGCCAACGAACTCGTCCACGCCGGTGAAACAGCGTTGAGCATGTGCGTGGAACGCTCATCGCCTTCCACCACGAAGTCCATCTCGAGCTTGCCGGTGGGCACGTGCAGCAGTTGCGCGCGAACCCCGGGCTTACCGCGTTCGGTGAAGTCCGCTGGGCGCACCGACGGCACGAGGGCGCTTGCCTGCTTCACCAAGTGAGTGCGCGAATACTTGGGGAACTCGGTGCGCAACAACCCGGGGACATCGTGGTGCTTACTGGTGAGAAAGCGCGGGAATGTGCGAGCTACGTCCCACAGCTCGCGTGGCTTGATGCCGTCAAGGCCGCCGTAGTCCTCGCGCCAGAGAGCGGGAATCGCGGTGGGTCCGATCTTGGCGCGACCATCGACGGTGACCGTTAGGTGGACTCCGAGGAACGGGTTGCGTGGATCGGGCACCGGATACACGTGTCGCTGCAATCGACCCGGCTCCCAGTTGCCGTACCAATACAGGCCCTTGAACGGCAGCATCCGGTAATCCGCTCCGAAGCCGTACCAGTGCGCCACGGTGTCGGCGTATAAACCCGCGGCGTTGATCACATGGCCTGCGTTGACGTACCCATCGCGCATGCTCATCACCCAGCCGGGCCCACCGCCGGTTACCGGGGAGTCCAACTCGACCCGGCCACCGCGCTCGCGAACCCGCGCGGCCAGCCCTTCCACCACACCGGCCGAACTCGCCACCGCAGTGTTCGGCGACCACAGTGCCTTGTCCACGGTTCGCGCGAGCGGCTCCAACTCCGCTAAGCCCGCTTCGTCGATCAGTTCGAGATCCACACCGTTCGCTTGGCCGCGTTCGAGCAGCGTCATCAGCGAGGACAGTTGTTCCTCGCTGGTCGTCACGACGACCTTGCCGGTGTTGCGCACTTCGATGCCCCGCTCAGCGCAGAACTCCTTGAGCATCGCGTTGCCATCACGTGTCAACCGCGCCTTGAGCGAATCGGGGGCGTAATAGAAGCCGGCATGCAGCACACCGCTGTTCCGACCGGAAGCGTGCGCGGCTAGTGATTTCTCTTTGTCATAGACAACGACGTCATCCGCGGGGTTGCGGGCCAACCACGCATCGGCAAGCGCCAAGCCGACCACGCCACCGCCGATCACAACAAGATCTGCCACGTTGCCACTCTAGGTGCCCGCGCGCGAGGCCGGGAGGTGCCAGCATGAGCCCATGGACCGCGACGGCAGCGACGACTCTGATAAGGCTCTTGGGTTGGATGCTTCGCTGGATTGGACGCACGCGCGTTACGTCGCCCGCACCGCCGCCACCGCGTTGCCACCCACCTCCGCGCGGCTGGATGAAGCCCACGGCGCGATCCTCGCCCGCGCGCTCGTCAGCCCCTATGACGAACCCTTCGCCGATGCCGCCGCGCATGACGGTTACGCCGTGTGCGGAGAAGGCCCGTGGCACTTGGCCGACCTCGCTGCCGACGTAGCGCTTTCCCAGCACTACGCGATGCGCGTGCGCGCGCTGCAGGTACTGCCCGGCCACACCGATGCGGTGCTCCCGGTCGATCGCGGTGTGGTCACCACCAACGAGCACGGACACGAGATCGTCGCCGCCCGCGATCCGCTGACCGACCTTCCCGAGCCGAGCGCTCGCCCGGACTTCGGCACCGGCATCGTGGAACGCGGAGCGATCCGAACCGCCGGCACCGAACTCGTGCACGCGCACTCACCCGTCACCCCCGCCACGCTCGCGCTGGCGGCCGCAGCGGGTTTGGACACCGTGGAGATCATCGCCCCGCCAACGGTCGGCACGCTCGTGCTCGGCTCGACACTGCTCACCAGCGGTCCTTCGCGGGAGGGCCGTGTGCGCGATGCACTCGGCGTGAGCATCCCCGCGCTGATCGGCTCCCTAGGTGCGCGCGCGAACCCCGCCCTACGCGCACCGGATACCCGCGAGCTACTCCTGCGCGAGATCGACGATTCCACCGCGGACATGCTCATCACCACCGGCTCGACTTCCCCGGACACCACAACCGGCAACAACATCCTGCGTGCGGCGTTGCGGGACATCGGTGCGCACTGGTTGATCGACGGAATCTCGATGACCCCGGGCGCGCAAACGCTGCTGGTGCGCCTGCCCGACGGGCGGCTACTGCTCGGCCTGCCCGGCCACCCAACAGCCGCACTCGCCGGAGTGCTGACCCTCGGCGCCCCATTGATCGCCGGGCTACGCGGCGAGGCAATAGACCCGACCCGCACCCCAGCGCACTCAACCCCGGCGCACTCGATTCCTCCCCATGCGGTGTTGGCTTCCCCCGCGCCGATTCCGGACTACGACGACGACACCGTGCTGTGCCCGGTCCGCCTCACAGGCCGCGATACGAGTGAGCCAAGTGCCCACCCGCTTGCCAGCGATGGCCCCGGCTACCTCGGCGGCTGGGCGAACGCCGAGGCGATCGCGGTCATCTCACCTGGAACCGGTGCGGCGGGGGACGTCGTCGTTCTTTTGGATCCGCTGGGCCGACCCGCCGACCGGTAGCGACCCGACCGCGCCACAAGCATTTCCATCTATTCCTAGTGCTAAGGTCGGGAATGTGCTGGACTTCCCCGACATCACCGTCCTCGGCCTCGCGATCGATCCCGTCCTCGCCTTCGGCGGCCTCCTCGCCGGGGTACTCGTTGGCCTGACCGGGATGGGTGGGGCCGCCCTGGTCACCCCGATGCTCGTCTTGGTTTTCGGTGTCCCGCCGGCCGCGGCGGTGTCCTCCGATGTCGTCGCTTCGGCGGCGATGAAGCCGGTTGGCGCGTACGTGCACGCCAAGGCCCGCACCGTGCACTGGCGGCTGGTGTGGTGGCTATCGGTGGGCTCGATCCCCGGCGTTCTCGTCGGTACCTGGATCTTCGCCGCCGTGTTGAACACCGACGAAGCCGAGGAAACCATCCGCATCTGGATCGGCGGGGTGCTGCTGCTGGCGGTCGGCGCGATGCTGGCCAAGAACTTCATCTCCCGGCGACGACGCTTAGCAACCCAGGATCAAGCCCCGCCAGCCATGCAGGGCACCGACCTTCCGGTGCGGATCGCACCGACCGTGATCGTCGGCGTCCTGGTCGGTTTGCTCGTCGGCACCACCAGCGTGGGTTCGGGCTCCCTCGTCGTCACCGCTCTCCTTCTCCTTTATCCCCTGCTGCGCCCCTCGGTGCTCGTCGGGACCGACCTAACCCAGGCCGTGCCGATGCTGATCGCCGGGGCGCTGGCCCACGCGGGCTTCGGGGCGATCAGCGTGGCCGTCGTCGTTTCACTGCTGATCGGGCAGATCCCGGGGGTGTGGTTGGGCGCCAAATTGAGTTCCTCCTACGACGGACACGCCCTGCGCTGGCTACTGATGGTGATCTTGGCCGCCACAGCCGTTACATTGATCGGTGCACCACGTACCGTGACGGGTGCCGTAGCGATCGTGGGAGTGGCCATCGTGAGTGCCCTGATCGTCATCGAACGGCGAGCCGTTCGTAGGCGAGGCGCATTCGAACCGCACCTCACCACGATCCTCGAGGGAAACGAACTCACCCGAGGCGTGGACGTTGGCAAGCGAAACAAGTAGCAGCCAAGAATTCGACGACTCCCGCGCCACCGGGAGCGCCTTCACCGAAACCGGCAAGCGGCTGTTGCTGTTCGGCGGTCGCAAGTGGGGACCCGTCAGCAACATCAGTGTGCGACTCGCCATCGCCGTCGGTGCGCTCTTCCTCACCGCCGGGATCGTCTACTGGTCCCGCGGTTGTTACAGCGACGGCGGCGAAGTAGGAGACATCACCTGGATCGATGCGTTCTATTACGCGACCGTCAGCTTGTCCACGACCGGCTACGGCGACATCGCACCGGTCTGCCAGTCCTCGCGACTGGTGAACGTCATCGTCATCACACCGCTGCGCTTCATCTTCTTGATCGTCCTCGTCGGCACCACCATCGAGGTGCTCACCCAACGCACCCGGCAAGAGTGGCGCACCCGCAATTGGAGGAGACACGTGGAGAACCACACGATCGTCGTCGGCTACGGCGTGAAAGGCCGATCCGCCGCACGCGCGCTGAAGGATGCCGGCCACGACGGCAACTCGATCATCGTCGTAGCCCCGGACCGCGATTCCATCGATCTGGCAACCCGCGACGGCCTCGTCGGCATCGTCGGCGATGCCCGCAGCGAGGAAGTACTCAAGGACGCTGCCGTAGAGAAAGCTGGCCGGGTGATCGTCGCGACCGATGAAGACGACACCTCGGTCTTGGTCACGCTCACCGCCCGACGCCTGGCCAAGCCCAGCTGCACCATCGTGGCCGCGGTCCGCGAATCGCAGAACGCGCAGATCCTGCGCCAGTCCGGGGCCAACAACGTGATCCCAACTGCGGAGTCCGCCGGACGACTCATGGGCATGTCGGTTCTCAGCCACACCGCCGGGGAGATCATGGAAGACCTACTCGATTCCACACGGGGCCTGGAAGTCATGGAACGAGAGATCACCCGCGAGGAACTCGGCCTGTCACCCGCGCAGCTCGATGCCGCGGGGCAACTCGTGCTCGCCGTTATCCGCGGGGGCATCGCGCACCGATTCGACACCGGCACCATCCGGCAGTTAGAACACGGTGATCGCGTCGTTGTCATTCAAAACACCGCCACCGACTAGCGCGCACCAAGAGCCAACCAACCGGCCCGACCCCAGGAGGACCGATGTTCGCGATCACCCAACAAGCCCCCGGCGGCCCGGAGACGTTGCAGTGGGAGAAGCTCCCCGACCCCACTCCCGGACCCAACGAGGTGATCATCGAGATCGCCGCGAGCGCAGTGAACCGCGCCGACATCCTGCAACGCGAAGGCAAGTACCCACCGCCCCCGGGCGCCACCGACATCATCGGCCTGGAGTGCTCGGGAACGATCGCCTCGGTCGGCGCGGCGCTCACGTTGGATCGCATCGGTGAGCGGGTAACCGCGTTGTTACCCGGTGGTGGCTACGCAACGCGCGTTTCCGTTCCCATCGGTCAGGTCATGGGAGTTCCCGAGGGCGTGGACCTCGTTACCGCCGGCGCGCTGCCCGAGGTCGCGTGCACGGTGTGGAGCAACTTGGTGCACGTGGCGCACCTGCGCGAGGGCGAGACGATCCTCATCCACGGTGGCGGAAGCGGCATCGGCACGATGGCCATCCAGATCGCCCGCGCGCTCGGTGCGCAGGTGGCCGTGACCGCGGGCAGCCAGCGCAAACTCGACGCCTGCGCCCAACTCGGTGCGGATCACCTGATCAACTACAACGACGACGATTTCGTCACCGCGATCAAGGACGCAACCGGCGGCCGCGGCGCGGACGTCATCCTGGACAACATGGGCGCGAAGTACCTCGCGCGCAACGTCGAGGCGTTGAACCGAAACGGTCGGCAGGTGACGATCGGCATGCAAGGTGGCACCACGGCCGAACTCGACATGTCGGTGATGGCCGGAAAGAACGTCGGGGTATTCGCCACGAGCCTGCGTCGTCGTCCGGATGCGGAGAAGGCGACGATCTGCCGCGAGGTGGAAAAGCACGTGTGGCCGTGGATCGAGACCGGCGTGGTCAAGCCCGTGGTCGACCGCGTGATGCCGATGCCCGAAGCTGGCGCCGCGCAGACCCTGGTCGAGTCCGGCGACGTGATCGGCAAAGTCGCCCTCTCCACCCCCTAACCGTTTCCTCCAGCCTCTGGCTGATCGACCGTGATTCCTCCACATTGAGCGCCGCAGCCGGCTTTTCCTCCACCCTGATTCACTAGGCACATGCGAATCGACGTCTGGGCAGACCTGGTGTGTCCGTGGTGCTTCATCGGCGAGAAGCGGCTGCAGCGCGCACTCGAACAATTCGAGAACAACGACGACGTCACCATCGTCCACCGCGCCTTCCAGCTAGACCCCTCCGCGAGCACCCGATCCGAACCCACGGTCGACCACCTCGCAGCGAAGTACGGCGTCACCCGCCAGCAGGCGCTCGACATGATGTCCGAGGTGACCGAAGTCGCCGCCGCCGAAGGCCTGGACTACCGGCTCGACCACACGATGACCGGCAACACCCGCGACGTTCACCGCTTCGTCCTGTGGGTGCAAGACACCCAGCCCGAACTCACCCAGCCGCTGCTCGCCGACCTCTACTCCGGCTACTTCGAGCGCGGTGAGCGCATCTTCACCATCGAGGATCTCCTCCCCTTCGCCGCGAAGTATGGAATCAACGACGACGCCACTACGCAGCTACTCGAAAGCCGCGACTACCTCGACCGCGTGAACGCAGACCAGGCGACCGCTCGCGAGCTCGGCGCCAGCGGTGTGCCGTTCTTCGTGTTCAACGAACGGGTTGGCCTTTCTGGCGCCCAACCGATCGAGGCCTTCCACCGGGCCTGGGAGCAAGCAGCAGCCAACCACCCCTAACCGAATCCCCCGGATTCCGGGGGAAACGCTCAGATTCGGGGCGATTCCGGGGGAAGCGAAGCGAATCCCCCGGAATCCGGGGGAAACGATCAGAAGGGTGGGGTTGCTCGAGCCCGAGCGACACCCTCGGCCTGCGAGGGCATCGGCGCGCCACGCAAGGCCGCTAGCCGGTCGCTAAGCAAAGACAGATCCTTATCCGGCCCATCCATTCGCACTGGATCGATCAGCGATGCATCGAACCCGAACTCGGCGGCCACTAGTCGTCCAAAGTCCGCTTTCGCTAGTGCATCGCGCGCTACTACGTGGAAGACGCCGGTTTCACCGGATCCCACGATCGTCTCGGTCGAGGAAATCACATCCTCAACGAACAACGACGTCACGGTGTAGTTCACAAACCCCGGAACCCGGTTCCCGGCGGCAAGCTCGCGCGTGAAGAACTCCAGGATCGACCGCGTCCCACTCGGGCTCCACCCGAAGAAGTTGGTGCGGGCGATGACAGCGGATGGATGCGCAGCCACCACGGCCTTTTCTCCGGCTGCCTTGGACCTGCCGTAGGCAGAAGTCGGGGAAACCTCCTCGTCTTCTGCGTACCAGTCACGATCACCCGAAAACACAGCATCGGTGGAGACGTAGACGAAGCGCGCGCCAACATCGGCAGCGGCCCCGGCCAATTCACCACTTGCTTGCGCATTGATGCGCATTGCAAGCTCTTCATCGTCTTCGCACGCCCGGTGATCGGCGAGCGCCGCGCAATGCACGATCACATCCGGCTTCGTCGAAGTCAGCGCCCCGCGAGTCGAGGCCGAGTCGAGTAAATCCGCCACCACCACTCGTGAACACCACGGCGCTGAGTCAGGCTCACGCACCAAGCCGATCACTTCGTGGGAAGAAGACAGCACCCGACAAGCATTGGCACCGAGAAACCCATTCGCCCCCGTGATCAACCAGCGCACGGAGGTGATTGTGCCCTAGTAGGCGTCGGTCAACGCCGCGATGCGCCGCATCAAGTACTGGGAGAAGTAACCCTGGTACTTCGCCTGCAGTACCGGATCCCGCCAATCGGCACCGGTCACCACACCCCGACAGGTGGCCTCCGCGCACAAACACGGGAATTCGTCATAGTCGGAAGCATCGGTCATCGCGTAGTCGAAGGTGAGTTCCTCACCGACGGAGATATCGCGCATCGCGATCAACACGGCCGATCCGATGACTCCGCAGTTCGGCTCACAGGAGTGGTTGAGCATGTCTCCCGGCTCGGGCACATCACCGGAGACGATGTATAGGTCGTGATCGACTTGGATCGAGCGGCTTTGCCGATCTTCGTTCATGGTGGACAACGTGGCTCGGTCGACTACCCATCCCCCGAAGCCCGCCACCGTCTCGCCAGCAGCGATCGGTTCGGTCGCATACGAACCCCAGCCCTTACCGCCAGCAGGTCGCGCGTGCGCCTTTGGTGTCAACCAGTTGTAGTCCAACAAGGCCACCCTTCTCGGCCCCGGCTTCCGGGGAAAGCAGATACGAGCGCAAGAGTCTGACACAGCAAAGTGACCGGGCACTAACCGGGCAGACACCAGACAAAGCCCCATCGACCGACTCCTGACACGATGGGCACATGAGTGAGCAGCAACCCGTCATCGGCCAAGACGGTGCACCCGTGGAAACGACAACAAACAACGACGACGCCACCGACTCCCGAACGCCCTCCGACCCATCAAGCCTCGTGCAACAGCCCGCCAAGGTGATGCGCATCGGTTCGATGATCAAGCAGCTGCTCGAGGAAGTGAAGTCCGCGCCCCTCGATGAAGCCGCCCGCGCCCGGCTCAGCGAGATCTACTCGCAGTCGATCAGCGAGTTGAAGGACGGACTGGCCCCGGAGTTGGTGGATGAGTTGCAGCGACTGTCCTTGCCGTTTACCGAAGACAGCGCGCCCAGCGAGGCCGAGCTTCGGATCGCGCAGGCCCAACTCGTCGGCTGGCTCGAGGGTCTGTTCCACGGCATTCAGGCCGCGGTGTTCGCCCAGCAGATGGCGGCCAAGGCCCAACTCGAGCAAATGCGCGGGCAGCCGCAGCTGATGGCCGGCGGAGGGGCACCGGGCGGCGCACCCTCTCCCGATGGCCAGCCCGAACAACAAGGCGGAGTCGGGCACTACCTCTAAGCACACCCACAGCCCGCGGATAGGTTTAGCCGGTGATCGACCCCATCGTCTTGCGCACCGATCCGGAGCGCATCCGTGAATCCCAGCGCCGCCGCGGCGAAGACGCCAGCGTTGTGGACCGACTTATCGAAGCCGACCAGCAGGCCCGCGACGAGCGCCAGCGGTTCGATGAGTTGCGCGCCGAACAAAAGACGTTGGGCAAGCAGATCGGACCACTCCAGGGCAAACTCAAGAACGCCGACGACGCCACCAAGCCTGAACTGCAAGCGCAGGTGGACGAACTGATGGCCAAAGCCCAAACGCTCGCTGACGATGTCAAAGCAGCCGACGCCGCCGCGGACGCCGCAGCTGAACGGTCCACTGCGCTGTGGTTGGAGGTTTCCAACCTGGTCAACCTCGATTCACCTGTTGGTGGGGAGGAGGACTTCCGCGTTCTGGAGCATGTGGGCACGCCGCGGGACTTCGCGGCGGAGGGATTCGCGGCTAAGGACCACCTTGAGATCGGTGAAGCACTTGCAGCCATCGATGTCGAGCGCGGCGCGAAGGTGTCCGGTTCGCGGTTCTTCTATCTCACTGGTCCAGGGGCGGAGTTGGAGTTCGCGCTGCTCAACCTGGCGATGGAGCACGCGCGCCGGCATGGGCTCACCCCGGTGATCACCCCCGCGCTCGTGTTGCCCAGTGCGATGGAGGGAACAGGTTTCCTCGGCCAAGCTGCGGAGAACGTCTACCGGATCGAATCCGATGACATGTATCTCGTGGGCACCAGCGAAGTTCCACTGGCCGCATTCCACTCCGATGAAATCATCGACTCCGAAAAGCTGCCGTTGCGCTACGCCGGTTGGTCGAGTTGTTTCCGTCGTGAAGCCGGCTCCTACGGCAAAGACACCCACGGCATCATCCGCGTGCACCAGTTCGACAAGGTCGAGATGTTCGTCTTCTGTGAACCGGACAAGGCTGAAGAAGAGCACGCGAACCTGCTGGCGTGGGAGAAGGAATTCATCGACGCCCTCGAAATCCCTTACCGGGTGATCGACGTCGCCACCGGGGATCTGGGATCAAGTGCAGCGAAGAAGTTCGACATCGAAGCGTGGATCCCGACTCAGGATGCCTACCGCGAGGTCACGAGCACCTCGAACACCACCGAGTACCAGGCCCGACGTCTCAAGATCCGCATGCGCAAGGACGGCAACACCGCACCCCTCGCCACGCTCAACGGAACGCTGTGTGCGATGCCGCGCATCATCGTCGCCCTGCTGGAGAACCACCAACAAGCCGACGGCAGCGTCACTGTCCCCACTGCCCTACGTCCCTACCTCGGAGGTCGAGTCACGCTGTGACCACAGCCAACGTTCCGCACATCAACGACGGACTCCCCATCGACTGGACGCCGCAACTCATCGCCCTCGACATCGACGACACCCTCACCGTGCACCTCGGTGACATGAAGCCGCGCGTGATCG
>CAZWIW010000046.1:0-13415 GCA_964634545.1 uncultured Rubrivirga sp. | reverse complement strand
ACGCCGCATCGGGGGTTCGCGACCGTGCTCGCACGGTTCCTACACGCGCGCACCCGGACTACCGTCGCTTGGGTGTCTCGCGCCGTCCCACTTTCGATCCGAGCTATCGAGATCATGGGCGGGATCGGCATCGCCTTTTGGGCCGTGACCATCGTTCGAACCTTCATCGAGGGCGCCGGGAACGCCTTCGCTGTTCTGCTCGTTGGTCTCGTGCTCGGGGGTGCGCACGCTGTGGTTGCGCTCGGAGCTCATCGGCGCTCGGTCGTGTACCTCTACGCGATCGGTTACATCTTCGTCGGTGATCTGCTGCTGGCGATATTCGTGGATCCACAAGCCTTCGCGCTCGTGGCGTTCACCGTGGTGCTCGGTGTGCTGGCTACGGGGCCCTCAGCGCGGCGTTGGCTAAGGGGTTCGTACTAGGGCTGGTGGTGCACGGCGGGTCGTTTGCGCAGGCCGGCGGCGTGAAGTGAGCGCACGATAGTTCGGGAATCGACCGGCAGCGCACCCTCGGCAATGGCGCACTCGCGCAACTCATCGGTGATGTCGTAGTGATCGCCGCCGAAAGAGCGCGGGGGAAGGTTCAGCCGTGCGGCGAAAGAGTGCAATTCCTCCAGTGAGTTATCGCTAATCAGGTGCGCCCACATGCGTCCGCGCCACGGCCAGATCGCGGAGTCCACCAGGATCGTCATGCGGTGATTCCTTGCTCCAGTTGAGTCAAGGCTTGTTCGAGAACCACGGGGCGTTTGCAGAACGCCCATCGAACGTAAGGCTTGCCCACGTCTGGGTTGTCACACAGTGTCTGGAACGGGATAGCAACAACGCGGCAACGCTCGGCGATGTCCGCGCAGAACTCAGCGCCATCGTTGTAGCCGAGAGGTCGAACATCCGTCGTTAAGAAATACGTCCCTTGCGAAGGGATGACGCGCAAGCCGAGTTCGGCGAGACCACCGGAAAGCAGATCGCGTTTGGCGGATAGATCGCGACGAAACTCGGTGAAGTACTGATCGGGCATGCCGAGGCCGTGGGCGATCGCGTATTGGAAAGGTCCACCGGACACGAATGACAAATGCTGGCGGACCACTTTCACCGCGGAGATCAACCGGGCGGGACCGTAGGCCCAGCCGACCTTCCAGCCGGTGAAGGAGAAGGTCTTGCCACCGGATCCGATCGTGATCGTCCGATCTAACATGCCCGGCAGCGTGGCTATGGGAATGTGCACGTGGTCGTCGAACCACAGATGCTCGTAGGCCTCATCGCTGATGACGATGAGGTCGTGTTCGATCGCAATCGACGCTATTGCCTCGAGTTCGGTGCGGGTGAAGACGACGCCGGTCGGATTGTGTGGTGTGTTGAGCAAGAGCACTTTGGTGCGCGGTGTGATCGCAGCACGCAGGGCATCGACATCCGGTCGAAGGTCGGGGCCGGTCAACGGCACCCCGACTCGAATGCCGTTGGCCAGGGAGATGCCGGCGGCGTAAATATCGAAGCGGGGTTCGAACATGACGACTTCGTCGTTGTAGTCGATCAATGCGAGTAGCGCGGACTGAATGGCTTCCGACGCACCTGTGGTGACGACCACGTCGCTTAACGGATCGACGGACAACGAATAGAAGCGCATGGCGTGGGCGCTGATGGCTTGCCGCAGTTCCGGAATGCCCGTCGCCGGCGGGTACTGGTTGCCGTGGCCGTCGGCGATGCATGCGCGAGCGACCTCGGCGATCTCCGCGGGCCCGTCGGTGTCGGGGAAGCCTTGGCCGAGATTGATCGACTCGGTACGTCGAGCTAGGTCGGACATCTGGGCGAAGACGCTGGTGGCGTGCTCGCGCATCCGAGGCACCAGCGGCGATTCCATGGTGCGCACCGTAACCACCCCTAACCGTTTCCCCCGGATTCCGGGGGATTCGCTTCGCTTCCCCCGGAATCCACCCGAATCTGAACGTTTCCCCCGGAATCCGGGGGAAACGCGTGAGACGTAGTTTGGGCACATGGACGACGTGGTGGGACCCGACGAAGCCGTGGGTGACTGGCGGCTCAGCGAGGCCGCGAACCTCGTGCTCGCTGAGATTGCCGAGCGCGCCGCGCAATCCGATGCTGAGGGCATTCCGCGCAGCGAGATCGACGCCCTCGCCGGGGTCGGCCTGCTCGGCAGCGCGCTCGAACCGGCGGCGCGGCAACGCGAAGTCGCAGAGCGGATCGCCATGGCCGATGCCTCCGTATGGTTCTGCTGGGCCCAGCACCAAACTCCGATGAAGACGTTGGCGGCAGCCGAGCCCGGCGACCACGCACCGCTGGTCGATGAGATCAAGGCCCGTTGGCTACCCGGCCTGCAAGACGGCAGATTCCTCGGCTCGGTTGCGTTCGCGCATTTGCGACGTCCGGGAACACCAAACCCGGTGGCCGAGCGCGTGCACGGCGGCTGGGCGATCACCGGAACGTTGGATTGGGTGACGTCCTGGGATATCGCCGACGTCATGTTGTTGATGGTGCGCGGTTCCGGTGACTACGCAGGTTCGATCGTGTGCTGCTACCTGGCGGCGGGCCGCGATCCTGCGTATCTCGACGGCCTGCATGTCCACGAACCACTGAAGTTGTTGGCGATGTCCGGAACCCACACCCGACCGATGACACTGGATGCGATGAAGGTGGCAGACACCAACGTTGCAGCGTTGCTGGATTACGAGGAATGGTCTCGTGCGGATGCGAAGAAGACTGTCGATGTGAACCCAGCTGCGTTCGGTGTTATTCGTGGCGCCCTTGCCGAACTGCACGCCACCGGAGAGCGACGTGGCGATCAACAGATCCTCGATCTCGCCGCATCTCTTGCAGCACGAACGCGGGAATTGCGGCGCGCGGCTTATCAAGCAATGGAGAACGACGCCCCCGGCGATGATCGCGTGGCTTTGCGGGCGCAGGCCCTGGAATTAGCGGTGCAGGCGACAACGGCGGTGGTCACCGCTCAAGCCGGAGCGGCGATGCGCAGCGGGTGCAGCGCTGAACGACGCGTGCGTGAGGCGATGTTCCTTCAGGTTCAGGCGCAGACCGCGCAAACTCGCGCGGCATCATTGTCTTTGTTGGATGCAACCAACTAGGGCGTGAATTGCACCGGTTGCGATACCGGCGAGTTGCCTGCGTTGTTTCCGGAAATCGCTTCGATGCTCAAGGGCGCACCCGGCGCCACGCCATCGAGGAAGCACGAACGTGTTCTCTTGCCCGGCCGAGGTGAAGACGTGCACGTGAAAATCTCTCCGGTAGCGGTGTTAGTTGCCGTCACGGCGAAGGCATCCACCCGCGTTCCATCCTGCGGTGCGGTGACCTTCACGCGAACGCGCGTGGATGTTGGAGCGGACACGTCCAGTCTCGGCGGAAGGATGGGCGCTCGATCAGCCAGCACACCAGCGTCGATGAGGAAGTCCGATTCAGCGGTGATCCGCGTATAGACGCCTGGCATGAGCGATGCGCACTTCTGACCCCAACTCACAACACCGATCAACCGACGTGCATCCCCGCTGCCAACGGTCAGCGGTCCACCGGAATCCCCTTGGCAAGCATCGATGACGTCACCGGCCGGGTTCGCCCCAGCGGCGCACAGCATCGTGCGTGGGTCCGCTTGCCGTCGAGTGAAACCATCGAAGGAGACGCCATTCACGGCGTAACCCTCACCGCCCCCGCACGCTGCTGCGGGAAAGACCTCCACGTTGCCGACCTGCAAGTCAGGTGGGAATCGATCACCGCGAGTGCGGGTGTTGCCCCACCCGACAACCTGCGCCGACGTGCCCGGAGCGGTGAAGGCGGCAACATCTGCGCCCAATGGAGGGGAGATCGTCGGGTAGTCCGGCACCGGCTGCGCTAGGTAGAGCACGGCTAGGTCCTGATTCGATGTCTTGATCCGGTAGTCGGGGTGAACCCGGTAGTCCGCCACCGCGATTGTTCGCACGTTGGGCGAACGAAGGTTGGATCCGAAGCCGATCAGTAGATCCTCGGGATCCAGCGCCCGCCCGTCGCGCTGATCGATCAGGCAGTGGGCCGCAGTGATCAACGTGGTCGGCGAGGTAAGACTGGCAACGCAGTACTGCGCTTGGAAGGCACCGGCTTGGCGGTAGCGCTCGGCATCGAGCACAGAAGCGACGAATCCAAATTCACCGGAATCGGCTCCCTGACCGCCGACAACCGTGGGCTGCCCGGCCTGCGCGGACCCGACAAGGCCGGCGCCAGCGAAAGCAAGAAGCCCACCGACCAGGGTCGATGCGAGTACGGCGCGGGCACGAAGCACATCACCACGGTACGGGGCCAAGATGACCAAGGCTCCCTTCGCTAGGACTCTGATCGGTCAGGATGGGGTCATGCCACTCGCGTTGGTCACCGGTGCGTCCTCGGGTATCGGCTATGCGTTCGCGCGGGCCCTGGCCGGGCAAGGTCACGACCTACTCGTTGTCGGCCGGAACGCCGATCGCCTGACCGAGGTGGCCGAATCTCTGCACGGTGAATTCGGTGTGGACGTGCGAGCCGAGGTTGCCGACCTCACCGATCGCTCAGCGATCGAGCGGATCGCGGCTCTCGCGGCCACCGAACCGGTGGACGTACTTGTCAACAACGCCGGCTTTGGTGTGAAGGGCGGGTTCCTGCAAACCCGGGTTGACCAGGAGCAGCAGATGCTCGACATCCTGGCCACCGCTGTCCTGCAACTCACGCACGCGGTGTTGCCCGGGATGGTGCAACGTGGCCGGGGCTATGTGTTCACCGTCAGCAGCGTTGCCGGGTGGATCACCGGCGGCACCTATTCGGCAGCCAAGGCGTGGGCAACGGTCTTCACCGAAGGCCTCGCTGTCGAACTGACGGGAACCGGTGTGCGAGCCATCGCCGTGTGCCCGGGTTTCACGCGCACCGAGTTCCACCAGCGTGCCCAGATGCAGATGGATTCGGTGTCCGAGTGGATGTGGCTCAGTACCGACGATGTGGTGGGAAAAGCGCTCGCCGATGCCCGAGCTGGTCGCACTATCAGCGTTGCCGGCGCGCAGTACCGAGCGCTCACCGCCTTGCTTCGAGTGCTGCCACGCCCGCTGGTCCGCCGGGCGACGGGAATCCGACAGACGTCCGATCGCTTTCCGCAGGCGCGCTAGCGAACTTGGCCCTTACTGCTCAAGAACCCGCGCGGCCACTTCGGCCACGCCGTCGGGTATCCCCCCGGGCGCGGAGACGATTTCCCAGCCGCGTAACGAAGTTCCGGCGTCTTCGGATTCACTGACCACGAACACAGGCGCCTCGGGCCAGATGTCGGTCGACTGAGGCGCATCCGGATCCACCAGCACGTAGCCAGCGGTATCTCGGTGCTGGGTCCGTAGCGATAGCGCAACCGCGGGCAGCAGCAAGCAGGCATCGCCATGCGCAATCACCAATAACGGCGGCGTGAGTTCAGCGCTGATGAGGACGGCGCAGACCGACTTCGATTCGAGGGGCGCCTGCACATCGAGCACCGCCCATCCAACATTTTCGAGCACCCTGATTGTCGATGAACGCTCAACCCACGCTGGGTCGGGCAACACGATGATCTGCGTTGCATTGCTCGGCACGGGTCCACGCTAGGGCTCTAGGGTGATCGCATGTCGACGAGCCCCGCGTGGAACGAACTCAGGCAGCAGATCCTGGACAAGGCGGTTGTGCACGGCAAAGTCATCCTCTCCAGCGGTCGCGAAGCCGACTACTACGTCGACCTTCGCCGGGTGACCCTCGATGCCGTCGCTTCCCCGCTCGTCGGTGAGGTCATGCGCGAAGTCACGGCCGACTGGGATTACCAAGCCGTGGGTGGACTCACACTCGGTGCCGACCCGGTGGCCACCGCGATGCTGCATTCGGCCGCCCGCGATGGGCAAACACTCGATGCGTTCGTCGTTCGCAAAGCCGAGAAGACGCACGGCCTGCAACGACGAATCGAAGGACCGGATGTAGCCGGTCGCAGTGTTCTCGCGGTGGAAGACACCTCCACCACCGGTGGTTCAGTGCTCACCGCCGTCGATGCACTTATGGAAGCGGGTGCGAGCATCGCCGGTGTGGCGGTGATCGTCGACCGCGGCGCCGGCCCGGCGATCGAGGAACGCGGGTTCACCTACCGTGCCGCCTATTCACTGGCCGATCTCGGTCTTGAATAACGACGAAACCACCGGCGACGACGCACCCGAACTCCCGGGCGTCGGGCCGTGGACCGGTCCGATGCCGAAGGACCCTCGCCTCGATCCCGAACTCTTGCGAGAAGGTGATCGGCGCAACGTCATCGATGAGTACCGCTATTGGAAACTCGAGGCGATCGTTGCCGATCTCGATACCAAGCGCAGCCCGTTCCACGTTGCGATCGAGAACCTCGAACACGACTTCAATATCGGATCGATTGTGCGCACGGCGAATGCATTCATGGCCAAGGAAGTCCACATCGTCGGCCGCAAACGCTGGAATCGGCGCGGAGCGATGGTCACCGACCGCTACCAACACATCCGTCACCACGAATCGGTGAGCGAACTCAAGGCCTGGGCAACCGAGACCGGAATCCCCATCATCGGCATCGACAACGTCCCTGAGTCCACGCCGCTCGAGCGCTTCGATCTGCCCGAGGCGTGTGTGCTGTTCTTCGGCCAAGAGGGAACGGGCTTGGCGCCCGGGGCGATCGATGCGTGCGACTCGGTCGTCTCGATAGCTCAATACGGTTCCACTCGATCGATCAATGTGGGCGCGGCAGCCGCCATCGCCATGCATGCGTGGATACGCCGCCACCGCTTCGGCCAATTGCCGACGTAGCCGCGCCACCACAGTCCCAGGGGTGGACGATCCACCGCCGATCCTCCAGTCCCTGGAGGATCGGGCGCGTTTCGTCCAGCCCCTGGAGGATCGGCGGTCAATTGCCCAGCCTGGAACGATCAACTGGAATATCGTCCCTGGAAACGCTTGCACGTCTCTCGGTAGGGTTGAGGCTCACTGGCAATCCATCCGGGAAGGACCCCCATGAACCAGGAGATGGCGGAGAAGTTCCGCTCGGGCAAAGGCTTCATCGCTGCACTCGATCAGAGTGGCGGAAGCACGCCCAAGGCACTCAAGCTCTACGGCATCGAGGAGAGCGAATACTCCGGCGATGAGCAGATGTTCGACCTCGTCCACCAAATGCGTTCACGCATCATCACGAACTCGGCCTTCAACGGCGACCGCGTGCTCGCGGCGATCCTCTTCGAAGGCACCATGGATCGCGATATCGAGGGCGTCGGCACCGCCGAATACTTGTGGAACACCAAGAACATCGTGCCGGTCGTCAAGGTCGACAAGGGCCTCGCCGATGAGGAGAACGGCGCGCAGGTCATGAAGCCGATGCCCGAACTCGATGCGCTGCTTTCTCGCGCGCGGGACAAGGGCGTGTTCGGAACCAAGATGCGTTCGGTCATCAAGGACAACAACGACGCCGGCATCGCCGCAGTAGTCGATCAGCAGTTTGAAATCGGCCTGCAGATTCTCGAGGCTGGCCTGGTGCCGATCATCGAGCCCGAGGTGGACATCCACAGCGCCACCAAGGCGGCGATCGAAGAGTCGTTGCGCGACAAGCTCGCCGCGTGGCTGGATCGGGTTCCCGAGGGCAAGCAGGTCGTGTTCAAACTCTCGCTGCCGAGCCACAACGATTTCTACGCTCCGTTGATTGAGCACCCGAAGGTGATGCGGGTCGTCGCGTTGTCGGGCGGTTACTCGCGCGACGAAGCATGCGACATCCTCACCGCCAACCACAACATGATCGCGAGCTTCTCGCGTGCGCTGAGCGAAGGCTTGACCGCGCAAATGAGCGAGGCGGAGTTCACCTCCACTCTCGATGCTGCGATCGCCGAGATCTACGCCGCCTCGATCACCTGAGACAGTAGATCCATGGCTATTGGAGAAAACCTGCTGGACGGTCCGTCGCCAACTCTGTTGCCGGCGGACCCGACAGTGGAGGCGGAACTAGAAGCGGGCGCGGATCCGGACTCGGTTGTCCGCGCCCACCCGGAGAGCTCCTTGGCGTGGGCGGTGCTCGCCGACCAGGCGTGGAGCGAAGGGCGCGTAGTGGAGTCCTACGCGTTCTCACGCGTGGGCTACCACCGCGGACTGGACGCGCTTCGCCGCAACGGCTGGAAGGGCCACGGCCCGGTGCCGTGGAACCACGAGCCGAATCAGGGCTTCCTGCGCTGCCTCATCGCGCTCGGTCGTTCCGCCGATGCGTTCGGTGAACAGCACGAGGTCGAGCGCATCGATGCCTTCCTCGATGACTGCGATCCCACGATCCGCGCCTAACGCCGGTAAGGCTCGGGGTTGGCCCGGGAGATGCCTGCCTCTATCGTCGGAGTGTGACGTCTACTTCGCCCGTGTCATCAGCCGGATTCGCAGCCAGTCCATCGGTACTCACCCCCGAGCAGGTAGCGGCGTTTCACCGCGACGGGGCCATCGTCGTACGAGGGCTCTTCAGTCCTTCAGATATTTCCCTGATGGAACGTGGCATTGAGCGGGTGCTCGCGGATCCCGGCCCGATGTTCAAGGTGGCAAGCCAGCCCGACGATCCGGGCAAGTTCGTTGAGGACTTCTGCAGATGGCAGGACATCGAGGAGTTCGAGCAGATCGCGCGCAACTCGCAGGCAGCCGATGTGGCCCGGGAATTGATGGGCGGGGGCGTCGTGCGCCTCTTCCACGACCACATCCTCGTCAAGGAGCCGGGCACCCGACAGGAGACACCGTGGCACCAGGATCAGCCGTACTACAACGTCGACGGGCACCGAAACGTGTCGATGTGGGCGCCGGTGGATCCGGTAGCAGCCGAATCCACTCTCGAGTTCCATGCTGGCTCGCACCGACTCGGGTGGCTCATGCCCAGAACGTTCCTCGACCGCGAGGCCAAGTGGTTTCCGGAAGGGTCGCTTAGCGAGATCCCGGCGATTGAGGCGAATCGGGACGAGTACGAGATTCTCGGATGGGACCTCCAACCTGGCGATGCAGTCTTCTTCCACATGCTTACAACCCACCATGCCTACGGAGTGCCGGGGGCGAGTCGCCGGCGGGCGTTCTCCCTCCGGTTCTTGGGTGAGGACATGGTGCACGCCCCGCGGCCGTGGGTCACATCACCGAATTTCGATGGACTGGATCTGCAGATCCCCGAGGGTGCGCCGATGGAGCACGAACTATTTCCGGTGTTGCGCGACTGAGTCCAGCACTCACCGTGATGCTCCCATCTCGCCGACCTTCGGCGATTGCGTCGGTGTGCTGATGGATTAATCGTGACGCTAGCCTGCCGATGTGGTCAGTCCATCGGAACTTCTCATCGTCGGTGCTGGCTTGTCCGGAGTTGCGGCAGCGAATGCAGCAACGGAAGCGGGAGCGAACGTCCACGTGGTTGATCGCGGTCGCCGCATAGGTGGACGCATGGCGTCCCGGCGGTTGCGCGACACCGGAACGCAGTTCGACGGACGGGTTGTCGACTACGGCGCTAGCTACTTCACTGCCCGCGACCCGGACTTCGTTTCAATCGTTGAAAACATGATCGAAGCCGGAATCGTGCGTCCCTGGACGGACACGTTCCACGTCCACAACGAAGGCGCCATGACGGGAGTGAGAACCGGACCGATGCGGTACGCGGCACCGGGCGGGCTGCGCACGGTCGTCGAGCATCTTGCGCGCGGTCTCACCGATATCGCAACCGAGACCCACATCGAGCAACTCACAATCGAATCCGGTGGGGTGCGCGCCGGTGCTTTCGAGGCGAAGCAGGTGGCGTTGTGCATGCCGCAGCCGCAAGCTGCGCGGATGCTCCCAGGTGAAAACCTGCCGGTCACTGATCTCACCTGGGAGCCGGTGATCGCGGTGACGTTGGTCTTCGAGAGCAAGACCTGGTTGGAGATGGACGGAGTGTTCGTCAACGACGACCCGGTGATCACCTGGATCGCCGACGACGGCAAACGCCGCGACGACGACGCACCGGTGCTGGTCGCCCACGTGAATCCGGTCTTCGCCGCAGGGCACCTCGAGGATCCCAGCGGCGTGCTGCCGCAGGCGATCGCCGCCGTGCGCCGCGTGCTGGAGATCGACGAACTACCGGCGTGGACGTGGGCGCATCGGTGGTCCCTGGCGCGCCCGATCTCCGGGAACGACGAGCCCTACTGGCTACATCCAGAGCTTCCCCTCGGCCTCGCCGGCGACGCCTGGGCCGGCGGACCCCGGGTGGAAGCGGCATGGCTATCGGGACGCGCGCTTGGGCGCGCGATGGCCGCAGAACTTCGCTGAATTCCTAGGTTTATCCGGATCCGATAGCCTCTCCGCTCGTGCCTGCAATCGTGCTCGTCGGCGCCCAGTGGGGCGATGAGGGCAAAGGGAAAGCGACAGACCTCCTCGGCGGTCGTGTCGATTACGTCGTGCGCTACCAAGGTGGCAACAACGCAGGTCACACCGTGGTCATCGGCGACCGTAAGTTCGCACTGCACCTGCTGCCCAGCGGCATCTTGACCCCTGAGGTGGTCCCCGTCATCGGCAACGGGGTGGTGGTCGATCCCGCGGTGCTACTCGAAGAGATCGAAGGTTTGCAACAGCAGGGCGTGGACACTTCGAACCTCGTGCTAAGCGCCAACGCGCACCTGATCACTCCGTATCACGTGACCCTCGACAAGGTGACCGAGAGATTCCTCGGCAAGAGCAAGATCGGCACCACAGGTCGCGGCATCGGCCCGACCTACAGCGACAAGATCGCACGTATCGGCATTCGCGTTCAGGACTTGTTCGATGAGTCGATCCTTCGACAGAAGATCGAAGGCGCGCTGGCGAATAAGAATCAGGTGCTCGTGAAGGTCTATAACCGACGCGCGATCGATGTCGACGCGATCGTCGAGGAACTGCTGCAATACGCCGAGCCGCTCGCACCGATGGTCGCGGACACGTCGCTGTTACTCAACAACGCGCTGGATGACGACAAGGTCGTCCTGCTCGAGGGTGGCCAGGGAACACTGCTTGATGTTGACCACGGCACCTACCCGTTCGTCACCTCGAGCAACCCGACGGCAGGTGGAGCGTGCACCGGGAGCGGCATCGGACCGACGCGCATCTCGCGGGTGATCGGCATCCTCAAGGCCTACACAACCCGGGTGGGCTCCGGCCCGTTCCCCACGGAGTTGTTCGACGACGACGGTGACCGCCTGCGCACCATCGGTGGTGAACGTGGTGTCACGACCGGTCGCGACCGCCGGTGCGGCTGGTTCGATGCACCGATCGCCCGCTTCGCCACCCGCGTCAACGGGCTCACTGACATCTTCTTGACCAAGCTCGATGTCCTCACCGGATTCGAGCAGATCCCGGTGTGCGTGGCCTACGACATCGATGGCACCCGGGTGGATGAGATCCCCGAATCGCAAACCGCCTTCCATCACGCAACACCGATCTACGAGTACCTCCCTGGCTGGGAGGAAGACATCTCCGGTGCGCAATCACTTGATGATTTGCCGGCGAACGCGCGGGCTTATGTGCAATTCCTGGAGGATGTGTCTAACTGCCGCATCAGCGCGATCGGTGTGGGCCAGGACCGCAACGCCACTATCTCGGTGCATGACCTCATCGACTGACGCGCCGCCTCCGCACGCGCAGTGGGAGTGGAATGAACAGGCGGTCCTGAGTTTTGAGGACATCGAACTCAGGCCCTCGACCACAAGCGATGCTGATGATCTCTTCGTAGCTCTTGATGACGATCAGGTGTGGACGCACGTCAAGGGGCGTCCAATAGCTGTGCACGAATGGGCGCAGGTGATCAATGTCGCGCGCAGCGCCGGGCGGTTGATGTGGACGGTGCGCGATCACGGACGCATAGTGGGGAGTACGTCGTTCTTGGATCTATCGATCGTCGACGCTCGCGTGGAAATCGGCCACACCACGTACTCCCCGAGCGTGTGGGGAACCCGAGTGAACCCCGCCTGCAAGTTGCTGCTCATGACCTGGGCGTTCGAAGAATGCGGGATGAATCGCGTTCAACTCAAGACTGATATCCGCAACCTGCGCAGTCAGGCGGCGATCGAACGTATGGGTGCCACCCGCGAGGGTGTGCTGCGGATGTACCAGCGACGGCAGGACGACTCGATTCGCGACACCGTCATGTATTCGGTTCTCGCCCACGAATGGCCGGGGGTCAAGGAGAACTTGCTCAGCCGTTTGATGCCTTGATGTCCACAGGCTAATCTGGAGGGATGCGCACCACCCTCACTCTGGATGACGATCTGTTCATGGCCCTCAATGAACGCGCCCGCGCAACCGGGCGACCCTTCAAGGAAGTGGTGAACGAGGCGTTGCGTCGAGGCCTGTTTGACACCCAACCTCGCCGCGAGATCAGCGCCCCGACGCTCAACATGGGCGCCCCCCGCATGGACGTAACCAAGGCACTCGATCTCGCTATGCGCACGGACAACGAGTGGGAGCAGCATCGGTGATCATCCCCGATCTGAACCTCCTGCTGTACGCGACGAACCCGCAGGAAACAAGACATAGGACGGCCCATCAATGGTGGTCGACAACGCTTTCAAGCCATGTCCCTGTGGGCTTACCGTGGATAGTCGTCTTGGGGTTTATCCGTATCGCCACTGGCCCCCACTATTCAGGTGTCCCAGTGTCTGTCGATAGTGCGATGTCAGTTATCCGCGAGTGGCGTTCGGCGGAGTGCGTACGCATGATCGAGCCGCGCGAGGAGCACCTGCACATTCTCGAGCGACTGCTCATCACCCGAGGTGTTGCCGGATCACACACGATGGATGCGCACCTCGCGGCCTTGGCGATTGAGCACCGCGGAACCGTCTATTCCGCCGATGCCGACTTCGCTCAGTTCCCGACAGTCACGTGGGTCAATCCGCTCGACAAGACCTGATTCCCTCCCTCATTGTCCTGAACATTCACCCGGCTCTACGCTTCACGCACTAGCCGATTTGCTAGCGATGTCACCGAGGAGTTCCCATGTCGTTTTCCCCCGATCCGGCCGAAGGCAAGCGCGTCTACGACCTCGACCGCGAGTACGTCTTCCACTCCTGGAGCGCCCAGGGTTCGCTCAACCCGATGTGCATCGCGGCAACGGAAGGTTCCTACGTTTGGGACTACGACGGCAACAAATGGCTGGACTTCTCCTCGCAGTTGGTGAACGTCAATATCGGTCACCAGCATCCGAAGATCGTCGCTGCGATCCAAGAGCAGGCCGCCAAGATCTCCACCATCGCCCCGCAGCACGCCAACGACAAGCGCGGTGAGGCCGCGCAGCGCATCGTCGAACTCGCCGGCCCGAACATGGCGAAGGTCTTCTTCACCAACGGTGGTGCCGACGCGGTCGAGAACGCGATCCGCATGGCGCGCTTGCACACCCACAAGCACAAGGTGCTCTCGACCTACCGCTCGTACCACGGCAACACCGG
>CAZWIW010000045.1:0-13548 GCA_964634545.1 uncultured Rubrivirga sp. | reverse complement strand
ATTCCACTTGAGGGGGTCCCCTCCTGCCACTACCGTCTCAGGCCTACAACAAGCGCAGGAGGCCCGCGATGGATGACACCGTCCGCCAGCACAAGTACGTCTTGTCCGAAGACCAGATGCCGACGGTTTGGTACAACATCGCAGCCGATCTGCCCACGCCACCACCGCCGCCGCTGCACCCGGGGCGGATGGATCCCGTGGGACCGGACGATCTCGCACCGCTGTTCCCGATGGACCTCATCATGCAAGAGGTATCGACCGAGCGATACATCGATATTCCGGGTGGAGTCCTTGATGTGTACCGCCAGTGGCGTCCATCGCCGTTGTTCCGCGCCCACCGCCTCGAGCAAGCCCTCGGCACACCCGCGCGGATCTACTACAAGTACGAGGGCGTCTCGCCGGCTGGATCGCACAAGCCGAACACTTCGGTTCCGCAGGCCTACTACAACAAGAAGGAAGGAACGACGCGGCTGACCACCGAGACCGGCGCCGGTCAGTGGGGCACCGCACTCGCGTTCGCCTGCGCGCTCTATGACATGGAGTGCGAGATCTGGCAGGTCGGTGCTTCCTATGACGCCAAGCCCTACCGCCGGCTGATGATCGAGACATTCGGCGCGCAGGTGCACCGCTCGCCGTCGGAACTCACCGAGGTCGGCCGTCAACTTGCCGCTGATCCGAAGAACCTCAGCGGATCGCTCGGTATCGCCATCTCCGAGGCGGTTGAAGTTGCAGCTCAGGATCCGAACACCCGATACGCACTCGGCTCGGTGCTCAACCACGTGCTCTTGCACCAGACCGTGATCGGCCAAGAGGCGCTGCTGCAACTCGAGATGGCCGGAGACACCCCCACGTTGATCGTCGGTTGCACCGGTGGCGGATCGAACTTCGCTGGCCTTTCCTTCCCGTTCATCAAGGAAAAGCTTGACGGCAAGATGAGTCCGCGGATCTTGGCGGCCGAGCCGGCTTCGTGTCCATCGCTTACCCGTGGTGTTTACGCCTACGACTTCGGCGACACCGCCGGCATGACGCCGCTGATGAAGATGCACACACTCGGGCACGACTTCATCCCCGACCCCATCCACGCCGGTGGTCTGCGCTACCACGGGATGGCGCCGATGATCTCGCACCTGTACGAAGAGGGAATGATGGACGCTGAGTCGGTGCCACAGACCGAATGCTTCGCTGCAGCGGTGCAGTTCGCCCGCACCGAGGGCATCGTTCCGGCTCCAGAGCCCACGCACGCCATCGCCCTCGCGATCCGCGAGGCACTCAAGGCGAAGGAGACCGGGGAGGAGACGGTGATCTTGACCGCGCTGTGCGGGCATGGGCACTTCGACCTCGCCGCCTACGACGCCTACCTCTCCGGTGCCATGACGGACGAAGAGCTCACCGACGAGCGGTTCGCCGCGGCGCTGGCGACCATTCCGGAGGTTCAGCAAGTCTGACCACGTAGGCTCAAGGCGGTGTCCATGCCGTAGCGGAGCCTTAGGGTTAGCCACGTGAGCGAGCCGGATCCGCGAAGTACCTCCAAGGCGACGCTCGCCAAAGGTCTCATCCTGGTCGGGGTCGCAACGCTGGTCGGCAACGGCGCGGCCTATCTGCTGTCGATGGTGGCGGCGCGCATCTTGAACCAGGCCGACTTCGGTGCGCTCGGCGCGTTGCTTGGCCTGCTGGTCATCTTGGCGACCTTGGGAATCTCCACCCAGGCGTTGGCGGCACGACGAGTGGCCACGGCCGGAGACGATCGCCCCCAGGTGGAAGAGCAACTCATCCGGCTGTCCATATTCCTCGGGGCCGCGGTGATCGTTCTCGGTGCGGCGGTCGCCTGGCCGATCGGGGTGATCTTCACCATCCCAACGCTCGCGGTTGCTACCGGCATCGGCTCGCTGGGTTTCGTGATCGTCGGCTCCGCTGCGATGGGCATCGCCCAAGGGCGCGAGGAACACACACGCTTGTCACTCGCGTTCATCGCCAACGGCGGTGGTCGCGCGCTTGGCGGCATCATCGGTGTTGTCGCACTCGCCAGCGTGACCGGTGTCGGCATCGGAGTGTTCATCGGATGCGCGGTAGGTGCGACTATCGCCTATCGACTTGTGCGCCGTCCGCAATGGCAACCGTTTGGGACGAAAGTTGGCGCTGGCATCGGTGTGGAACTTGGCCACGTGGTGCATGCGCTGATGGTGCTGTTCACCTTGACGAATGTCGACGTACTCCTCGCCCGTTTCTTCCTGACAGAAGACCAATCCGGGCAATATGCCGTTGGCGTGCTGCTGGCCAAGATCGCCTTCTTCTTGCCCAATGCGATCGTGATCGTGCTGTTCCCCAAGATGTCCGCCGAGGCTTCCCGGCGAACCGTGTACATCGCCACCGGACTCACCGCGATCGTGGGCGCGGCGATCACCGCCACAGCGTTCTTGCTCGGAGACTTCGTCGTTGGCATCCTCGGTGGTGAGCAGTACCTGTCGATGGGGTCGATCATCTGGCTGTTCGCTCTCGAAGGGTCGGCCTTCGCGCTTGTGCAAGTGTTGTTGTACGCGCGATTGGCTGCGCAGGATCGCAAGGCGGTCATCGCCGTGTGGATCGCACTCGTGACGTTGGTGGTCACTGTTGCCACGTGGCGTAATGATTCGGTGACCGACATCGTGACGACCGTCGTTGTTGTCTCTCTTGCTTTGACTGTTGTTGGGCTGTTCCTGGATCGACGCAGCACAGCGGCATTCACCGTCCCGATCGAATCGGCTGAATAGGAGCAAGTCGTGTTCAACATGTCCTTGGCAACAGCCATCCAGAACGCGAAGGTCGGTGCGCATCCCGACGATCACCTCGGTCACATTCGACAAATAGAGACCGTCCACGATTTGTTCGCCGGTCGATACGACTCGGTGTGCACCGTCGGTGAGACATTCGACGGTGCGGTCATCGGGCTGGGAGTTGCCGAAGCGGTCGACGGGGAGATCATCCACGTTGACGGCACCACTTGGCGGATCCCGGCCGATGGCATTCCGCGGATGGCGCCGCCCGATTTGGGGATGCCATTCGCGGTTGCGTCCTACGGTGGCAAGCCGATCACCCGCAGCGCCCCGCAGGGCGCGACGATGAAGGACATCACCGCGATCGTCGATGAGGTGCTCGCCGAGGAACAGGCCCACCATGACTACCTGGTGGCTGCTGTCAGCGTGGTCGGGGACTTCTCGCACGTGCTGTTGCGCAGCGAGCACCCGCAGGAGCCGCCGTATCGACCGCTAGGCACCGAAGGGAAGGTGACCGGTGAGGTGCGCTTCGACCTGGCACCGTGGAGCGGCACCCTTGCTGGCTTCCGGTTCCCGGATGTGGCTGACGATGTGGTGATCCCGGGCCTGCACTTGCACGGGATCGCCTCCGATCACACCAGCGGTGGGCACTGCCACTCCGCCAACGTCACGGCAGCTCGGATCACGATCTGGGTGGATGATGTGGAAATCGACGTCCCCGGGCTGACCGCAGCTGCATGACCTCTCGGCGACGTGATCTCACCGAAACGTGGGCGGTCTAATGTTCGCCTCTGTTAGAAAGCGAAAGGGGCCGCGATGAGCATCGACGCGTCCTCGGCGCCCCTCACCCCCTTCGACGAGATGCTGGACGGGGAGAACCCACGCTCCTCGCACCGTGCACTCCACGAGGTCCTCACCGCGCTCGGCTCAGCTGACCTGGGCGAGCGAGCCCGTCAGCGCGACGCCTACCTGGATCGGCACGGCATCACTTTCACCCTCGCTGGCCGGGAGCGTCCCCTGCCGTTGGACCTCGTGCCGCGGCTGATCACCCCCGAGGAATGGGCGGTTGTCGAGGCCGGCGTGGTGCAGCGGATCCAGGCGCTCGAGGCGTTCCTCGCCGATATCTACTCCTCGGCGCAAATCGTCCGCGACGGCGTGATCCCGCGGGCGCTGGTCACCAGTTCCACCCACTTCCACCGCCAGGCGTGGGGGATCGAACCGGCGAACGGGGTGCGCATCCACGTCTCCGGTAGCGACCTCATCCGCGATGAAACCGGGCAGTTCCGGGTGCTCGAAGACAACCTGCGAAACCCATCGGGTGTTTCCTACGTCTTGGAGAACCGGCGCACCCTCGCGCACGTATTGCCGGAGATCTTCGCGCGGCACCGGGTGCACCCGGTCAGCGAATACCCGGAGAAACTCCTCGAGGCGCTTCGCGCGGCTAAGCCAGTGGATGTCGACGAACCGACGATCGTCGTGCTCACACCGGGTGTGCACAACGCCGCGCACTACGAGCACGCCTTCCTCGCCCGCCGGATGGGTGTTGAGCTCGTCGAAGGTCGCGACCTCTACTGCCGAGACCAGATGGTGTGGATGCGCACCACCTCCGGCCCTCGGCCGGTTCACGTGATCTATCGCCGGATCGACGACGAATTCCTCGACCCACTGCAAATGCGTTCGGACAGCGTGCTGGGTGTTCCCGGGTTATTGAACGTCGCCCGAGCTAAGCGGGTGACGATCGCCAACGGCGTGGGCAACGGAGTGGCCGACGACAAGGCCGTGTATCCACATGTTCCCGAGTTCATTCGCTACTACCTTGGACAAGAGCCGATCTTGCCCAATGTCGACACCTTCGATCTGAGCGATCCCGATCAACGAGCGCATGTCTTCGAGCGACTCGATCGAATGGTGGTGAAGCCCTCGGATGCCTCCGGTGGTTACGGCTTGGTGATGGGCCCTGACGCCACCGAGGAACAACTCGAAGCGGTGCAGCGAGAGATCGAGGCCGCTCCGCGAGGGTGGATCGCACAACCGGTTGTGGTGTTCTCCACCTGCCCGACGGTGGTCGAGGACGGAATCATCGAACCTCGCCACGTGGACCTGCGGCCGTTCGCTGTCAATGACGGCGAGTCCGTGTACGTCCTACCCGGGGGACTCAGCCGGGTGGCGCTGCCGCGGGACAGCCTTGTCGTCAATTCCAGCCAAGGTGGTGGATCGAAAGACACCTGGGTGCTCGATGAAGAAGGACCACGGGTAGTTGCGCCGCCCGCTGTTCCACGTGCGGTGGTAATCGACACCGATGCACCCGCTCGACACGATGCCCCCAACGCGCACGAGGATCGGATCATTCAGCAAGAGCGCCAACAGCAGCAGGGGCCGACATGCTGAGCCGATTGGCGGAGTCCTATTTCTGGCTCGGTCGCTACCTGGAGCGCGCTGAAGCGACCACGCGACTTCTTGCCGAGCACCACCAACTGATGGTGGAGGACCAATCGGTTTCTGAGTTGCTGTCGTGCGCAGTTCTCCTAGAAGCGCTGGCGCTCCCGCACGAGGACGTCAATCAACCCGACGAGCTTGTTCGTGCCGTAGTTGGTGCGGAGGACTCCCCATCGACGATCATCGGATCGGTTGCGGCGGCGCGGGATAACGCGCGAGCAGTGCGTGACTCGTTGTCGGCGGAGACTTTCGAGGCGCTGAATGCTGCCTACTTGTCTTTGGTGCGCGGTGTGGTGATTACGTCGGCCCCGGGCGTGACGATGCACCGGTTGATGGAACGGCTTTTGACGGTCAACGGTGTTATCGACTGGACGATGCCTCGCGATGAGGCGTATCAGTTCCTGGTTCTGGGCCGTGAACTCGAACGCATCGACATGGTCGGGCGGTTGCTGGCTGTTCGTCACGATCAACTGTGGCCTTCGGCGGGACCATCAGCCACGCTGCGTGCAGCGGGGGCGCAAACAGCGTTCTTGCGTTCGGGTGCCGCACTCACCGGCCGCCAAGTGCGTTCATACCTGGTGCTGGATCCGGTATTCCCGAGGTCGATGCGCAACTGCGCCACCGATGCTGAACAGGGTGTGCGCTCGCTTTCCCGGCTCGGTGTTTCGGACAGGGGCGCGTTGCTGCGAGAGGTCGGCATGTTGCGTTCGGCATTGGAGTTCGAGATCGACGACGATTCCGAGTCAGTGGATCGGTTGGCGGAGGAAGCGCGGTTGGCAGCGCACCGGGCCTCGGATCAAGTCAACTCCGCGTTCTTCCGTCAGCACGGCACCGTGGTGTGGAGCCACTGATGGCCGGCCGGAGGCTTCGCATCGTTCATCACACGGCGTACCAATATGCCGAACCCGTCGATGTCTCGTTCAACGAAGTACGGATGACCCCGCTGGATGCGGATGGCCAAGTGCTTCTCGGTCACCAGTTGTCCGTGCATCCGGCGTCGATGGTGCAGACCTACACCGATTACTGGGGAGCCCTGGTCGAGGCATTCGATGTGCACACCCTGCATCGGGTGCTGGAGATCACCGCGACCAGCACAGTCGACACACCACCGCTTCCCAAACCCATCGCGGGTGGTCCATGGTCGAGTGTGCACACCGCGAGTGTGCACAACACCTTTGCGGAGTACTTGTCGTTCAGCACTTACGTCGATCGCGCGGATACTGATGGAAGGCGCGGCGAATTGGTGGAGCACTTGCGCGCGCAACCCACCCCGCAGCTCGCGGCAGTGGAGGCAATAGCTGCTGTGCGAGACCGGATGACCTACACGCCGGGAGTGACCGGTGTCTACACGACCGGCGCGGAAGCCTGGGCCGCTGGTCACGGGGTTTGCCAGGATTTCACGCACGTTCTGCTTTCCCTGCTGCGCACGGTGGGAATCCCAGCCCGATATGTGAGCGGCTACCTGCACACCGAAGAGGAAGCACCCGGCGACACCGTGGTGGGGGAATCCCACGCCTGGGTGGAGTACTGGGACGGTGACTGGCACGCGCTGGATCCCACGAATGATCGAGCTGTTGGCTCAGCACACGTGATCGTCGCTCGAGGTCGGGATTACGCCGACGTCGCACCGGTGAAGGGGATCTATGCCGGTGGCCTAAGCGCCGGATTCCTGGTGAGTGTGTCGATTACCCAACTGACGTGACCGACACCTGCAGGCCCCGACCTACTACCGTTAGGCCCTCAGGCGAGGTGGCAGAGCGGCCGATTGCAGGCGCCTTGAAAGCGCCCGAGGGGAAACTCTCCGGGGGTTCAAATCCCTCCCTCGCCGCGTGATGTCGTCGACGACGCGTAATCGATGACCCTGAGGGAGTACGTCCTCCTCGGGGTCATCGACATCGCGGTGATCGCTGGTTTGTCGGTGGCCATCGGTGCCACAGCGCCGCGGTGGCCGGACCGGTGGCTGGCGCACGACTCCTGGCTGACCCGACCCCGCCGCCTGGAGACGCCGCGCTTCTTTCGCGCTTTGCGCGCCCCACAGCTCGCGAACGCCCTACCGGAATTCGGAACCATGTTTGGCGGGGAGAGCAAGCGGACGATTCCTGGACGCGATGTGGCGTCGTTGCGGCGCTATCTACTCGAGGTGCGGCGGGCGATCTGGGTGCACGTGTTCTCGATGTTCACGTGGCTGCCGTTGCTGGCGTTCAACCCGTGGGGGATGACGCTGGCCGGCGCCGTGATCGCTGTCGTGATCAACGTGCCATTCCTCATCGTCCTGCGCGGCAACAATGCCCGGCTATCGCGCATGCTGCGAAATAACGGCTGACCACCCCACCCCCCTCAACCGTTTCCCCCGGATTCCGGGGGAAACGGTCAGCCTGGGGCCGATTCCGGGGGAAGCGAAGCGAATCCCCCGGAATCCGGGGGAAACGGTTAGAAGGTGGAGGCGTCGATGACGAAGCGGTAGCGGACGTCGCTGTTCACGACCCGATCCCAGGCTTCGTTGATCTGCTCGGCATTGATGACTTCGATGTCCGATGCATAACCATGCTCAGCGCAGAAGTCGAGCATCTCCTGGGTCTCCGGGATGCCGCCGATGTTCGATCCGGCGATCCGGCGACGCTGACTGTTCAACCCGAAGATGTTCATCTCCAGCGGCTTATCGGGCAGGCCGACGTAGGCCATGGTGCCGTCGGTCTTCAGCAGGTTGATGGCCGGGTCGAGGTTGATCGGTGCGGAGACGGTGTTGACGATGAGATCGAAGGTCATGGCCTGATCCTTCATGGCCTGCTTGTCGGTCAGCAGCAGGAAGTGATCGGCGCCTAGCCGCTTTGCGTCTGCTTCCTTACTTGGTGAGTGCGAAATGAGAGTGACTTCCGCACCCATCGCATGCGCGTGCTTGACACCCATGTGACCGAGGCCGCCGAGTCCCATGATCCCAACCTTCTTGCCCGGTCCAGCTTCCCACTCGCGCAGCGGGGAGTACGTGGTGATGCCCGCGCACAGCAGGGGTGCGGCAACATCGAGTTCCAGACCGTCGGGGATCCGCAGCACGTAATGGTCCTCAACGACGATGTCAGTTGAGTAGCCGCCGTACTGCACGGTGCCGTCGTAGTCCTTGCCGTTGTAGGTGGGAACGAAGCCTTTGACGCAGTAGTTCTCCAGTCCGGCCTTGCAGTTGTCGCACTCCATGCAGGTGTTGACGAATACGCCGACACCCACGCGGTCACCGGGTGCGAACTTGGTGACGTCGCTTCCGACCTCGCGCACGATTCCGGCGATCTCGTGGCCGGGAACCATCGGGAATATCGAGGTGAACCATTCCTCTCGCGCTTGGTGGATGTCGGAGTGGCAGACGCCCGAGTACTTGATGTCGATCAACACATCGTGCGGACGCAGATCCCGACGCTCGATGGTGTGCGGACCGAGGGGTGCTCCGGCGGACATCGCGGCGTAGGCGGCAGTACTCACAGATTTCTCCTTAGTCGGTTCAACTGATTCCCAGTGCTTCTTCCAGTGCCTCGTGCATGACGTTCGAATCGAGGGTCTTGCCAGTCCACAGACGGGCATTCACGAGTGCTTGGTTCACCAGCATGCCAAGGCCGGTGAGCGGAACGCACCCGGCTTCCTGCGCTGCTTGCAGCCAGCGGGTCATCGGGGGGTTCGCTACGACGTCGGCCACCACCATGCCGGGGGCGAAGGTGCTGACATCGACATCCAGCGTTTGGTCGGCATTCGGGTGAAATCCCAACGACGTAGCGTTGATGACGATGGTGCTGCCGGTTGGGATCGCGTAATTGGGAGTCCACGGCTGAAAACGCCCCGTTGCCGGGGTCTGCTCGTCGACCAAAGCAGCGAGCGTTTCGCCGCGATCCACTGTTCGGTTCACGATCGTGACGCTGCTGGCACCGGCCAGCGCCGATTCGACGGCGATCGCTCGCGCCGCTCCGCCGGCTCCGAAGATCACCAACTGCCCTCCCGCCGGATCGCGGACAGTGCGCAGCGCCTCGACGAAGCCTTGACCGTCGGTGTTCTCACCGGTGAGGCGACCACCCTTGTTGATGACAGTGTTGACCGCCCCGATGATGCGGGCGCTCGGAGCGAGGTCGTCGAGGTATTCGAGGATCGATTCCTTGTGCGGGATCGAGCAATTGAAGCCCAGCCAGCCCATTCCGATGGCACCGCGCACGGCATCTGCCAAGTGATCGGCGGGGACCTCGCAGTTGAGGTACCGGATGTCCAAGTCTGCTGCCTGGTAAGCGGCTTCCATGATCGCGACCGTCGGGTTCTGTGCGGCGGACGTGGAGAACGATCCCGTCAGTTCGCTCAGGAAACCAGGCACCTGGCAACAGTAGTGGCGTGGCTGACTTGATGCGGTCGGTGCACCACAATGGCGCGCATGACAATTCGGGTGGGAGTGATCGGGACCGGCAACATCGGGACAGCGCACGCGCTGTCCTTGGCGCGAGAGGTGTCCGGGAGCACCGTGAGCGCGGTTTTCGATGTGGCACACGAGCGCGCTCAGGCCCTCGCCGGTGATCTTGGTGCCCGCGCACTTCCCAGTGCCCAGGCACTGATCGAAGACGACGCGGTGGATGCCGTGGTGATCGCAAGCCCTGATGGTCTGCACGCTGAACACGCACTCGGATGCCTAGCAGCCGGCAAACCGATGATGCTGGAAAAGCCGTTGGCTCCCACGCTAGAAGAGGCCAAGGCGGTGCTCGATGCCGAGATAGCGACGGGTAAGCGATCGATCATGCTCGGCTTCATGCGGCGCTTTGATCCTGGCTATGTGGCGTTGAAGTCCGCCCTTGACGCTGGTGAGGTCGGCAACGCCCTGATCGTCCACAACATGCACCGCAACGCATTCGCGCCGTACGGAGTCGACAGCGCGATGAACATCGCCAACTCCGCGGTCCACGAGATCGATATCAACCGCTGGCTACTCGACGACGACTATTCCTCCGTCCACGTTGCAACCGGTCGGCCCGGCCCCGATGTTCCCGAGGGCCAGTACGACCCGATGCTGATCACCTTCACCACCACCGCTGGCGTGCTGGTGCCCATTGAGTTGTTCATGACAGCGCACTTCGGTTACCAGGTGGTCTGCCAGGTGGTGGGATCCGAAGGCGTCTTGGACATGGGCGATGGAACGTTCATCACCCGCTCGACCACGGGCATCCGCGGTCAGGACATTCCTGAGTTATGGCTCGGGCGGTTCGGGGAGGCGTACCGGGCCGAATTGCAGGCCTGGATCGACAGCATCCGCGGGATCACGGGGCCAGCGGGGGCATCGACCTGGGACGGGTATGTGGCGGCGTTGTCGTCGTCGGTGGCCGTGGAAGCCCTGGCAAGCAACGGGGCGGTGGGTATCGAACTACCCGACCGCCCCGCGCTGTACGCCTGAGGAACTGCTGCCTAGACCGGAACGTTCACCGGGCCGAGGGTTTGCTCGTTCTCTGGGACCTGCAGAGCACCGGTCATGATCGCGACCGCATCGTTCATCGAGTGGGTTTTCGGCGTGATGACCGCAGCCCGGTGCCCGAGGCGCTGGACGTGGATGCGATCGGCAACTTCGAACACCTGCGGCATGTTGTGCGAGATCAAGATCACGGAGATGCCGCGGTTGCGCAAGTCCTGGATCAAGGTCAGGACCTTCGCGGATTCGCGCACGCCGAGCGCTGCGGTGGGCTCGTCGAGGATGATCACTTGGCTGCCGAAGGCTGCTGCGCGAGCAACCGACACCGCTTGGCGCTGTCCACCGGAGAGGGTTTCGACGGATTGCGTGATGTTCTGAACCGTCATGATGCCCAAGTCCTGAAGGTGCTCCCCAGACTCCCGCCGCATGCGCTTCTTGTCCAGTTGCCGGAAGACCTTCCCGAAGATACCCGGCTTACGCAGTTCGCGACCGAGATACAGATTCGCGGAAATGTCCAGCGCTGGTGCAACAGCGAGGGTCTGGAATACCGTCTCGACGCCGTGCTCGCGCGCCTCGTGCGTGCTCTTGAACTCGACCTGCTCGCCTTTCACCCACATCTCACCTTCGTCTGGCAGGTGGGCGCCAGCGAAGCACTTGATGAGGGTCGACTTGCCCGCTCCGTTGTCACCGATGACGGCGAGAACTTCACCGGGGTAGAGATCGAAGTCGGCATGGTTCAGGCCGGTCACACTGCCGAAGCGCTTGACGAGGTTTCGGCCCTTGACGATGGGCTCGACATTGGTGGGCGTGCTCATGCCTTCACCTTCCTAATCCACTGATCCACGCCAACGGCGAGGATGACGAGTAGGCCGATTGCGGTAGTTCGGTAGGCCTGATCGACGCCGGCCAGCGATAGACCCATCTCAACTGCGTTGACGATGAGAGCACCCAGAAGCGACCCAATGACCGCCCCTCGACCACCGAAGAGCGATGTTCCGCCGATCACCACCGCGGTGATCGTTTGCAGGTTCAGCATCGGGTCGACGTTCGGGCTAGCCGACCCGACACGGCCGATGGTGATCCAGGCGGCGATTCCCATCACCACACCGGCCACTAGGTAGACGCTGAAGAGCACTCGCTTGGTGTTGATACCTGTCAATTGAGCTGCAACCGGGTCGTCACCGACGGCGTAGACGTGGGTACCCCATGCGGTGTTCTTCAAGATCCAGGCGAACAGCAAGTAGAGCAGGAACATGGTGACGACGCCGAAGCTGAAGTTGAACGGGCCGACAGGGAAGGACTCGCCCATGAACTTCATGACCTCGGGCATTTCCGGGCCCTGGATGGTGCGCGCCTTGTACAAGATCAAGGTCAAGCCCATGAACACACTCCAGGTGCCCAGGGTGACGATGAATGGCGGCAGGTTGAATCTGACTATCAGGAAGCCGTTGGCGGCCCCAGCGGCGGTAGCAGCTAAGACACCCAAGATGATCGCGATGATCGGGTTCTGTCCGGCGATCGGCAGCACATTGGAGGCCGTTGTGTACACGGCGAGGTTCGCCATCAGCATCTGACCGAAGATCATGATCGCGCCGATCGACAGGTCGATGCCCGCCGTAAGGATGATCAGAGTCTGGGCGATGGCCAACGTTCCGACGATGACCGTCTGCTGGATCATCAGCGAGATGGTGCTGGGCAACAAGAACCGCTCGTTGACCAGACCGAAGATGACGATGACGACGATGAGGACGATCAGTGAGCTCAGCCACGGGTAGCGATGCAGCGTCATCTGGATGCGCTGAATCGGGCTTCGCTTGGTAGCGAATTCCTCGTCGAGGTCGTAGTCCGGGGTGGCTGGTGCGCTCACCGGGGGGCCTCCAAGGGTGCGGGGATGTTTGGGGTGGACGTTTGTGCGGGTGCGGGTGTTGTGCGTTCCGCGAGACATTGGATCTCACGGGTTAGCCGGAGTGTAAGTAAGTAATGCGCTTCTTGCTTGACTTTCGAAGATCCCCCGGGTGCAACCGAGGGGCAGCAGCTGTAGCTGCTGCCCCTCGGCGCGATCTAGACGCTTAGGGGTTTAGCCCCAGGCGTTGTCGATGCAGTACTGCGAGGACTCCTGCGGGGCAGAAGTCACGGTGTCCTGCGGATCGTCGGTGCACAGCACCACGCCCGTGTCGAAGAACTCTCCGTTGGCGGAGGTGTTCTCCGGCGGCGCGCCACCGTCGGCGATCGACTTGATCGCCTCGACGCCGAGGCTGGCCATCAGCAGCGGGTACTGCTGCGAGGTGGCCTGGATGGTGCCGTCCTGGACGGCCTGGACACCGGCGAGACCACCATCGACGGACACGATGATGACGTCCTCACCAACGGTCTTGCCAGCAGCCTCGAGGGCAACGGCAGCACCGAAGGCGGTGGGCTCATTGATCGTGTAGACGACGTTGATGTCCGGGTTGGCAGCGAGGCAGTTCTCCATGCCGGAGCGGCCGCCCTCTTCGTTGGCGCCAGTTGCCTCGAGGCAAGCGATCTCGTAGTTGCCACCGGCTCCGGTGGTGTACGAGCCGCTCTCAGCGGGGCTGGTCATGTCCTCGAGTACCGGGACATCGATGCCCATGCCGGTGAGGAAGCCGTTCGCACGGCAGTAGTCGACCGAAACGACGCGATCATCGAAGATCACGAGTTCGGCGATCACTGCATCCTCGCCGTTCAGCGCGCCAGCGGCCCACTGTCCGATGGCCTCACCAGCGAGGCAGTTATCGGTGGCAAAGGTGATGTCCACGACGTCCGGCGGATCGGTCGGGGTGTCGAGTGCGATGACGTACAGACCGGCCTCGCGGGCGCGGCTGATGGCATCGTTCACATTGACGGACATCGGGGTGATCAGGATGCCGGCTTGGCCCTGAGCGATGGCGTTCTCGATCAGGTCGATCTGGCCCTGGTCGTCGCCCT
>CAZWIW010000044.1:3442-13649 GCA_964634545.1 uncultured Rubrivirga sp. | reverse complement strand
TGGGTCCCGATCACATCTACCTGCCGCGCACGATCCGCGATTGGATCGAGTTGCCGGCCGAGCAGCGCGAGCAGATCCGCTACCTGCTGTTGCAAAACGGCGACGATCCCATCCCCAAGTTCGGATCCCAGTTGATCTGGCGCAAACCCGACTGGCTGGGGCCGCATCGACCGATCGGTGCTCCGCGCAACACTCAGTGGGTTCCCGGTGCCACCTTCTTGATGACCTTCATCGACATGCTCAACGCTTTGACCCCAACCCCGGGCATCTTCGCCCAGGGTGGCCACGACTATCGCGAAGTGCTGCCGCAGGCGATCAGCGAGACCTGGCGCCTGCCTGCAACGGCCGAACAGATGGAGACCATCAACAAGGTGTTACGCGACCGCGAACTTGCCTGGGCTCTCTACCGGGAGTGGTCTAGCGCACTCGCTAAACCCGTAGACAAGCGCGAAGGCGAAAAGAGCAAGGCGCTGAAGAAGGCCTCGGAGTACGTGGGCTATCCCGTCGACGAAGCGGCTCTCGTCGAACTGGTTCGTCGGGTGCTACCCGTCCGCGCCGATTTGCTCGCACACCACTAGTGCATCGACGGCCACCGCGCCGTTCGGGCCGAGGATCAATGGATTGATATCGGCCTCGACGATGCTCGGGTGGTCGACGGCGAGGCGGGACAGCACGAGCACCGTGTAGACGATGGCATCGAAGGTCTCTTCGTTGGTGAGCTTGGACAAACCGGGAGCCTTGCGCACCAGCCGCACAGCCTGATCGTGGGTGATCGGCGCGAGCGACGTTGCGGTGAGCGAGAGCGCTTCGGCATAGCGACCTCCGATCCCCACTGCGATCACCGGCCCGAAGTTCGGGTCGCGTGTCATTCCGCAGATGACTTCCGGCCCGGCGGCGATCTCCTGAGCTACGAGCACCGATCCGCCGAACGCCTGGGTCGCCACCGAGACTTCCTCTGCGGAGTTCAGCCCGAGGGCCACTCCCCCGACGCTGGCTTTGTGGGCTGGGCCGTTCATCTTGACCACTACGGGGAACCCGAGGTCCTGCGCTGCCGCGACGGCGGCCTCCGGTCCCTCCGCGAGCCGGCGATCGGCCATGGGGATGCCGTAGCGCTCCATCACCTCGGCCGATTCGTGCTCACTTAATGCACCGGGTCGCAACAGATCCGTGAGGTCGACCGCCTCGTGCGGATCGAGGTCCTTGCTCGTGAACGGATGCCAGGTCGAAATGGCGGCGAGCGCCTCGACGGACGCGCGGGTACCGCGCAATAGCGCAACTCCGTTGGATGCCGCGAAGTTCGCGATGCGCCGAGGTGGATCGGTGACGTGAACGGTCGTGACCGCCGGGAAGATCCGACGATCCTTCGTCGCCTCCGCCAGGCCCCGCACGATGGCCAAGCACCAATCGTTCTCGGCATCCCCGCGGTACTGGGTGATGTCCACCTGCGCGAGCAAGATGTCGAATTCCCCCGATAGCGCCATCAGTTCCAAGGACTCCGGGAAGACAACTTCGGCTTCGTCGACCATCCACGCATCGAGTGGGTTCTGCGGGTTGAGGAAGTTGGGGAACCTCTCCTGCAGCGATGCCACCAGCTCGTAGGGCATCGGTGGAAACTCCAGCCCGGTCGGCTCGGCGGCGTCGGCCAGCATCCCGCACTCGCCACCGGATTCCGAGATCGCTCCGAGGCGAACTCCCGTTGGCCACTTCGGTTGGCCGAGGATCTCCAGGGCCTCCATGAACGTCGAGGTGTCCGTCACTTCGATCCCGCCGTGGTGGTGGACGAAGTTGGTGAAGGCCTTCGCCGAGCCGACCATCGCACCGGTGTGGGCCAGCGCGGCCTGAGCTGCGACCCGCGACCGCCCTACCTTCATGCACACGACGGGCTTTCCAGCTTCCGCGCATGCTCGTAGCCCATCGGCGAAGGCTTCCGGGCGCCGAACGGTCTCCACAAACAGGCCGATTGCTTTCGTCTCTTCGTCTTCGGCGAGCCCCATGAGTAGATCGGCTGCGTCGCGATTGCCCTCCGAGCCGGTGGAGAAAACCGCCCGGAAACCGATGCGCGGCCCGCAGTTCAACATCGCATCGGCGATGGATCCAGACTGTGCGATGACCGAAACGTGACCGCGCCGAAAGGACTTGGGAACGTTGGCGACCCACATCGATCCACCGTGCGGGACGGCCATGCCCATGCAGTTGGGTCCCAAGATGGCTGCATCGTAGGAATCGGCGAGCTCGAGAACCTCCGGAACGATCTCGGCTGCTCGCGAGCCAGCCTCTGCTCCCAATCCTGGAATGACGAAGGCCCGGACTCCGAAAGCCAACGCCTCGCGCATGACCTCCAAGATCGCTTCATGTCCCACCAGCATGAATGCGCAATCGGGAACCTCGGGTAACTCACCGATCGTTTGAAACACGTCCTCGCCGAGGATGGACTCCCCAGACGGGTGCACCAAGAAGGCCTGACTTCGACCGGCGATCGCTTCGGCGACAACCGCCGAGCGACGGGCGCTGGCCCCGACCACCACGATCGAATCCGGATCGATCAGCCCGCGCACACTGCGATGGGCTGCCCGCTCGGGGATGGGAAGCAGATCAAGGGGGTTCTCAACTTGATCGGTGCTTGTCTCGGTGCTTGTCTCGGTGCTTGTTTTCGCGGTGCTCATGACGCCCCCACTGTGCCGACGATGACCCAAGCAGCCGGGCAGATGAACCCGACTGATTCGTGATGTGAAAGGCACCGGTGAAGGGGTGAGTACGGACGACGCTGCAGGGGATGAACCGGCAAGGGAACGCTAGTAGCGATTCCGGGCGCGCACAAGTAGGCACGTCCACTAGCGTTTCGCTCATGCACGCCATCTACGCCGCAGGCATCAACCGTGACGATCCGCTCTCTGTCCTGCAAATCGGGGACGTCGAGCCCAAACCCACTCCGGAAGATTGGGTCGATGTCGAGGTGAAGGCGATGAGCTTGAACCACCACGATGTCTGGGCATTGAAGGGTCAAGCGCTCCGCGAGGAACAGGTTCCGATGATCTTGGGTACCGACGCTGCCGGCGTTGGGCCAGATGGAACACCCGTCGTGGTGCACGCGGTCATTGGCACACCGGTGCGCGGTGACGAGACGCTCGACCCGAAACGCTCGCTCCTCAGCGAGGTCTACCCGGGGACGTTCGCCGAGAAGGTTCGGGTTCCCGCCAGCAACTTGATTCCGCTACCGGAGGGCATGGGATTCGCGGAAGCGTCGTGCCTACCGACGGCCTACCTCACCGCCTACCGGATGTTGGCCACGAAGTCCGGCACTGCGGCGGGCGACACCGTCTTGATCCAAGGCGCCGGTGGCGGTGTCTCGACAGCAGCGATCATGCTTGGCAAAGCGATGGGTCTACGCGTCTGGGTGACTTCCCGCGATGCGGCAAAAGGCGAGTGGGCGGTGAGCATCGGCGCAGACGAGGCGTTCGACGTTGGCGCCCGGCTTCCCGACAAAGTCGACGCCGTCATCGAGACTGTCGGTGAAGCCACCTGGGATCACTCGCTGAAGTCGCTGCGTCCTGGCGGCACCATCGTCGTCTCCGGCGCCACCTCCGGCGCGATGCCGCCGTCGCAACTGAACCGGGTGTTCTTCCTGCAACTGCAGATCGTCGGCTCCACGATGGGAACAGCCGAAGAGTTCGGCCGGCTGCTTGCGCTGCTGGCCGAATCCGGCGTGCAACCGGTCATCGACCGCACTCTTCCCATGGACGATGCACGCGAAGGTTTTGCCGCGATGATCGACGGGACGTTGCGCGGCAAGATCGTGATGACTCGCTGACCATGCACGTCGGTCAATACCGGGTGCGTTATCGCGACGTCTACTCCGCCGGGATCGTGTTGAACTCCAAGTTCCTGGATATGTGCGATGAGGCTTTCACGGAGTTCTTTCGGGCGCTGGAGTTTCCTCCCGATGCTCTCTACGCCGTTCCCTACAACGGCGCGCTCGCCCACATGGACGCCACATTCCATGCCAGCGCGGCAATCGACGACATCCTGGACTTCGACGTGACGTGCGACCGGATTGGAAACTCCAGCGTCATCTTGACGTACACCATCACTAGGTCGGGCGAGCCGATCTTCTCCGGCACAGCTCGCTATGTGAACATCGATGACGACGGCAACCCGATTCCGGTTCCCGATGCCATACGCGCCGCCCTCGAAGCGAGCTAGCGCCGAACCACGATCTCTCCCCCGAGCTCCTCGGGTTCGTCGTCGACCATCTCGGCTGGAAAACCAGGAGCGAGCACCTCGATTCCGTACTCGTCCTCCAATCGACGGATGATGTTCGGCGACCACTCTCGGGGCCCGTATCGGTCGATGCCGTCGTCGAATACCCCGGCCACCAAAGACGCCAATTCCAGTTCCATACCCGCTTGCTGGGCCATCGCGATGAACAACCCGACGTCCTTCTTCACCAGATCCATCGTGAAGTTGATGTCCCGCGAGCCGTTCAAGATGACTTGCGATTCGGTCTCGTGCACGAACGACGTCCCCGAGGAAGCGGCGATGGCTTCGTAGGCCACACCTAGATCCAGGCCAGCCTTCGCGCATGCCGCGAGAGCTTCGGTGACAGCGACCAGATTCGCGGTAGCCAGGTAGTTGGTGACCACCTTCAACTTCGAGGCACTACCGAGTTCGCCGGTGTGCAGGACCCGGCGGCCCAAGATCGACAGCAACGGCAGCAGACGCTCGAAGGTCGGTCGATCGCAGCCGGCGAAGATCGAGATGTTCCCGGTGGCGGCCCGGTGGCAACCACCGGAGACGGGGCAATCCGCGGCGGATCCGCCGCGTTCGGCGACCAACTCCGCGAGACGAGCCACCTCGCCGGCGTCGGTCGTACTCATCTCGACCCAGACAGAGCCAGCCTGCAGCCCTGCGAGCACACCGTCCGGCGACTCCATCACCTCGGCCACTACCGCGGGCGACGGCAAGCACGTGATGACTACCTCGCACGTGCGCGCGAGATCGGCGGGCGAGTCCGCGGCTTCAGCACCCGCCTCTACCAGCGGTGCTATCGCCTGCGGATCCACATCGAGCACCATCGTGGGTACCCCACCCCGGACCAGCGTCGCGGCGAGTTTGGCGCCGACATTTCCCAACCCGATGAAGCCGACCTTCGTCATTGCCCCTCCTGGCCTCGGACCACCCCAGTGGCGGTTCTCGACGCGGAGTCTGGCACCAGGGGCGTGCGTATGCTGGACTCGCCCGGTCCCAGGCACCGGGCTCGACTTCGCGGAGGCGATACCTGCCATGCAGGAGGCAGAAGGCCAACTAGTTGTGGTGGCCAACAGGCTGCCCGTCGAGCCTGTCTACCTCCACGGTGACCCCGACGAGGAGATCACCGGCTGGCGCCTAGCCCCCGGTGGTCTGGTTAGTGCACTCGAGTCGGTTCTGCGCACTCAAGACGCGATCTGGATAGGTGCCGGGGATCAATTGCCGGAGATCGACAATGGATCGTTGCGGCTGGAAGCGGTATCTATCGACCCCGACGACGCCGATGATTATTACGAAGGCTTCGCCAACTCGGCGATCTGGCCGCTCTATCACGATGCGATCGTCACGCCGGCCTACCACCGTCATCATTTCCGTGCTTACGAGCGGGTGAACCGGGCGTTCGCCCAGCGAGTTGCCGACGTCGCTGCGCCCCAGGCGACCGTCTGGGTGCACGACTACCAACTTCAACTGGTGCCTGGAATGCTCCGCGACTTACGCCCCGATGTGAGTATCGGCTTCTTTCTGCACATCCCGTTTCCGCCGAGTGCGCTGTTCGCGCAGTTGCCGTGGCGTCGTCGCATTCTCGAAGGCCTACTTGGTTCTGACTTGATCGGTTTTCACACCCACGACGACGCCCGAGCGTTCGTGTACTCCTGCGAACGGTTCCTGGGACTGACGGCCCACGAGGGCACAGTGCGCTGGCAGGGTCGACGGGTCTCCATCGGCGCTTTCCCGATCGGCATCGACGCCGAGAGCTTCTCCCGAACCGCCAGCGATCCCGCGGTTATCGAGCGGGCCGAGCAGATCCGCGAGGAGATGGGAAGTCCCAAGACATTGCTGCTGGGAGTCGATCGACTCGACTACACCAAGGGCATCGATATCCGCCTGAAGGCGTTCGCCGAACTGCTGCAGGATGAACGCCTGGATCCAGCAAGCACTGTCTTCGCGCAGGTGGCTGTTCCCTCGCGCGAGACGATCTCGCAGTACCAGCAGATTCGAGACGAGATCGAACTCCTGGTGGGGCGTTTCAATGGTGCGCTGTCCACCTTCGGCGCCACGCCCATCCACTACTTGCGCCGAGTACTCGAACGCGAGGAACTCATCGCGTTGTACTTGGCAGCGGACGTCATGCTGGTCACACCGCTACGCGATGGCATGAATTTGGTGTGCAAGGAGTATGTGGCCTGTCGCAATGACGACACCGGCGCTCTGGTCCTCAGCGAGTTCACCGGCGCAGCACGCGAACTAACCCAGGCCTATCTCGTGAACCCGTACGACACCTCCGGGGTAAGCGAGGCGATCGTCCAGGCCGTCGAAGCAGATCCCGCCGATAGCCAAGCGCGGATGATCTCGATGCGCGCCGCCGTCTTCGACATGGATGCCAAGGCGTGGGCCCAAGAGTTCCTACAGACCTTGCAGACGGGCCTCGCCAGCACGACCGCAGCGGTGGCCGACGACCGTGACCGGGCCAAGCTTCCCCTGGAACAACTCGCGCGGTCTCGACACCTACTGGTGTGCGTCGACTACGACGGCACGATCTCCCCGATCGTCGCCGATCCGCAGGCAGCCCGTCCGCTCCCCGAAGCCGTGCAAGCTCTTGAGTCCCTCACCGCCCTGCCGCAAACCACCGTGGTGGTCGTGTCCGGGCGCGCATTGGAGAACCTGCGCGATGTCGCGAAACTGCCCGAGGGCATCCACCTCGTCGGCAGCCATGGCGCGGAAGTCGATGCACCGCTTGAACTAGACCCCGCTCAGCAGCGTCTCCTAGAGCAGTGCACCACTGCCGCGGAGGAACTCGTGGCAACGGTTCCCGGCGCTCATATCGAGACGAAGCCGGGCAGCATCGCCATCCATGTGCGCCGTTGCGAACCTAAAGCGGGCGCGGAGTTGATTCGTGCCATCGTCATGGGTCCGGGCAGGTACCCGGGTGTGCTGGGGCGGCACGGCAAGGAAGTCATTGAACTCAGCGTGGCGCATGCACAAAAGTCCGATGCGGTCCGGGCGCTACGCCAACGCTTCGATGCCTCGACCGTGCTGTTCATCGGCGATGACCTCACCGATGAATCTGTCTTCGCCGATCTCAGTGGACACGATGTCGGCATCAAAGTCGGAGCCGGTGATTCCGCTGCTCTGTGGCGGGTAGACGAACCGATGGACGTCGCGCTGCTTCTCAGTCGCCTCGCCCAAGAACGGGCGGAGGCTCTGTAGTCAACCTCCCTCACAGACCGGTGATGCGAACCAGCTAGTTGGCTATCTCCTCCAAGGTGCGCCGTCGTGTCGCCGTCGTTACCACCAGCAGGAGGACGACAACGACTCCGCTTAGCGCCATGTAGCCGAAAGCGGCCGGAATCGCGAAGCCGATCAGCACGAGCGGTGCCACTGCGCCACCGAAGTGCCCAACACCGTCGGTAAACGCCATCCCCCATGGGCGCACGCGGGAGGGGACATGTTCGGCTGTATAGGCGTAGAAGGTCGGCACGCCGAATCCGATAGTCAGTGCCGCAATGAAACCGAATGCGGCGATCGCCGTGCCTGACGCAAAGTACGCGATACCACCGAGAGCGACGGCCCAGATGGTGAAGTTCGCGATCAGGAGCCACTTTCGCTCGAAGCGGTCGGCGACGACGAAGGACAGCACCGCCCCTAGAACGAGGCCGAGGTTCGCAACGGCGATGTAGCCCAGCGAGGAGACCAGATCGAATCCGTTGTCGGTGAGGATCGTCGGTGCGACCACCAGCCATCCGTAATTGCCGAAGTAGTAGGCGATCCAGGCGATGGAGAACACTGCCAGCAGAACGGGCTTCCAGCGTGGCGGGCTCGCATCCTGCGCCAGCGCGACGACTGGGGGAAGTTCACCCACCTTCGACCGCACCCGATCCTCGGCCTCGGTGACCACTTGTTCGAGTCGCTCATGCTCGCCGTGCAGGAGCAGCAGCCGTGGCGATGGTGGCATCTGCCGCCGCGTTGCGACGAGGAGGATCGCTCCGAGTGCTCCGAAACCGAACATGATCCGCCACCCCCAATCGGCGATTGGCAGCAGCCAAGCCGATAGGAACGGAACGATCGCGATGCCGGCGTACCCGCAAACAGTCGTGAAACCGGTTATGCGTCCCCGCATCCGCGAGGGAGATATCTCCGCGACGTAGGTGACCACGATGGCGATATCGGCACCGGTTCCCAGCCCGGCGATGAATCGCCCGATCAGCAGGATCCAGAACGAGGGCGCGAGTGCCGAGATGACCATGCCGATGCTGAAGACAAGGAGAGCGAGCTGCAAAGTGCGCACCCGGCTGTACCGCGTCGCTAGCCACGCACCGAGGAACTCCCCCACGACCAAACCGATCAGGTTGGCCGTGACGATCCAGGCCATGTGACCGGAGGACTCCCCGAACTGCTTGCCGATGACCGGCAAGGCACCACCGACGACCACGATGTCGTAGAAGCCGAAGAAGAACGAACCGCCGAGGTTGACCAGCAACAGGCGGTGCCATGGCCAGCGCGGCAGACGGTCCAAGCGCTCCAGGGCATCGATAGCCACGGCCAGAGATTAGAGGGGATAAACACTCCGGACGGCTGATTCAGTCGAAAAGCTGGAAGCCTCTTCCTCCCGCGGAAGAGGCCCAAGAGCGCTAGGCGTCGGTGCGCACGAACTTCAGGTAGGAAGCCAACGTCAGCACCGCAGCAGCCAGCACCATAGGAAATATCAAAGCGGTATCGCCTGTTTGCACCCAGCCAAATCCCCGAGCGATCGGCAACCCGTCGACGATCGCCGGAACCCGATCGATCAAGAAGAGCGTGAGGAGATTCTCCAGCACCAGCCCCCAGATCAGAACCCCGGCAATCCCTGCCGCCATATTTCGCGTCAGTGCGGTGATGGCCGCCACGAGCAGCCCCCACAGCACCATGAAAACAGCTTCACGAACAGCCACACCAGCGATCGAGGAAAAGCCTGTGATCTCTACGTAGAAGAAGCTAGGGCCGGCCAATGCGATCCCCGCGATACCCACCACCGTGATGACCGTCGCAATGAACGCAATCGCCGCGGGAACAATCAACTTGGCGGCGAATAAGCGTGAACGCTGCGGATACTCCGATAAGGCGAGGCGAATGGTGCCGTCTCGGTACTCGTGACCGAAGGTTTGAGCGAAGGGGATCGTCAAGAAGACTGCAGAGAGCGGGGTGAACGCTTGACCGATGAATTCGGAGATGTTCACCTCATCGACACGCGCCCCGTCTGCGATGAACAAGATGGACGCAGCCCACGCCACCGCTGCCCCGATCAGCGGGAACACATAGGTCGATTTCAACGTCGTGGCGCGCATACGTTCGTAGGCGATGACTCCGCTCATGCCTCGCCGCCCGTCCGGAAGCCCTGCTCGGAGTCGGTCAGTTCTAAGAACACGCTTTCCAGCGATGCCTGGTCTTGTGATAACTCCAATATCGGCACGCCTGCCCCATGCGCGATACGCCCGACATCGTCGGTCGTGGCGCCGCCGACGCTGAGATCGCCCGGCCCACGATCCTGAACCGCGTATCCCCGATCGATCAACGCCGAGCGCAACGTGGACAGCGAACCAGCATCGGTACGCACGCTCACCCCTGATCCGTCCGCTCTCGCAACGAGATCGGCCATGGAATCGTCGGCGATCAATTTCCCCTTGGCTATCACCACCACCCGCTCGGCCATCAACTGCATCTCCGAGAGCAAGTGACTGGAAACCAGCACCGCGTTACCTTCCGCGGCGTAGGAGCGCAGGAAGTCCCGCAGCCAGTGGATTGATTGCGGGTCCAACCCGTTGGCCGGCTCGTCCAAGATCAGGTTGTGCGGCTTGGCCAAGATCGCCCCGGCCAAGCCGAGCCGCTGTGCCATTCCCAGGGAGAACCCCCTCGGCCCCTTCTTCGCGACACTGGCTAGTCCGAGCACTTCGATGACTTCATCGACCCGCGCATCGGGCACTTTCGC
>CAZWIW010000044.1:0-3342 GCA_964634545.1 uncultured Rubrivirga sp. | reverse complement strand
AACGCATACGCCTGAACTCGCCACGACCAACGCAAGACCCCTACGACGAAATCGAAGAGTCCGCGGGGGTAGCGACCGACGATCACGATCGCGAACCAGCCGATCACGGTGACAACGAATGCGGCGATGAACAGGAAGAACAAAATGAAGTAGTGCGGAATCGCCAGGAACCACTTCACCAACGGCATCCCGCGCTTCAAGTCGGTCTGCGCATCGGGGTAGGGAACGTCAAGGTGCAGGTTCTGCTCCTCGTCAGTTGAGGGGTACTTGTCGGTCAGCAGCAGGACGTACACGGCCACACGAGTCGCGAACCGGGTGAGTGCCAGGTAGAAGTCGAACCACCACTTCGGGTACTTCTTGCGAAACAGGATGAGCAGCAAAGTAACGAGGAACAGCGATCCCGCGATGCCGGCGCCGGCATTGGTAGTGGTGGAGACGATCTCGCCATCCTGATCGATCGTGGTGACGATCGACTCGCTTCCTGAAGTGAGGATCCCGAGGATGATCGCGATCGGGATAACCAGGATCAATCGGAAGATGGTGGTAACCCTGCTGAGTTTGTCCTGATAGTCGAGTTCGAGACTTGCCGGATACGTGGTCTGGTTCATCGAATTCCTCCCGAGATGCCGGTGCAGATCACCGAGCGGCGCAAAATGTTACTGCCGTGACGAATTCGCAGGGCCCTCCGACACGACTTCGATCGCCCCTCGATCATTGACAGCAAGGCGTAGTCGTTCGTCCTGTTCGACGGATCCAGTGCGGATCCGTCCATCGGTTATCGCGGCGGTGAATGTTGCGAAATCGGCGTGCACTTGCTTCGCGTACGCGAAAGCAAAGCCGGTTATCGCCTCTTCGAATTTGGCGCTCTTGCCCAAGTAGGCGTCAATGGCGATCGGATCCCCGGCTCGGGCGTGTGCGCGGGCTAATGCCCGCCCGCACAACAGTGCGTAGTTCTGCAAAACCTTCGGCTTCATGGCTGCCACAGCTGGTGAGTACTTCTTGTCTCGCAGTTGCCGTAGGTAGAACGAACGACCCGCTGGGGTCGTCACCCAACCCAGCAGCGGATCCGACGCGGCCTGCATCAACTGCTGACCCACCACTACCCGCTGTCCGTGCTCGGGGTAGACCGATGCACCACTGAACGGTTCCAGAGCGCTCGACACGGCTTGCTTCGCCTGCAGCACGAGGACGTCGTCAGTATCGCGCCCTTGGAACAGCACGACGATGGCAAGTAAGCCCACACTTCCCACACCCACCACTTTGTGCCCTATGTCGATGGTCCGATAGCGCTCCAGCAGTTGATCGCGATCTGGCGGCAATGTCTCCCGATACCGGTCGACGACATCGGCAACGTGATGGGCGACATCTCCATCCAAGGCCAACGGCATGATCAGTGGTGGCTCGTCGATGAGCTGCCTCTTCCCATCTCTAAGTACCGTCATCTTGTCCAGCGCCGACCACGCATCCCGGGTTTGGGCCTTCGCCACGGAACGCCGCATGGTGCTGCGCGCGGCCTGGCCCTCGCGCTCCGCCCACGCTGTCAGCGCAGCAACGTCTATCCGCGAGTACCAGTTGTCAAGATTTGTTTCCCGTGCGTGGATCGCCATCTGCTCGCGGTATCCGCGGGTGCTAGCGGCCACGAATTCCCCGATCTTCGACTTCGATGCGGCGATCTCCTCGCCAGCGAGGACGAGTGATGCGGCAAGTCGCAGCACATCCCATTCGAAAGGACCAGGATTCGTTTCGTCGAAATCATTGACGTCGAACACGATGCTGCGATCGGGGGCAGCGAACAATCCGAAATTGGCCAAGTGCGCATCACCGCACAACATGGTGGTGATGCCGGTCGCCGGCAGCGCCCCCAAGTCCGCGGCCATGATCGCGGCCGACCCCCGATAGAAGGCGAAGGGTGATGCCGCCATCCGACGATGTCGCAGCGGAGTGAGTGCCTGAACCCGCTCCTGCTCTTGCGCCAGCAGCACATCAACGGGATCTGGTCGGCCGGCAACGGGGGTGAAATCAGCCAGACTCGAGCGGGGTCGACCCGAACGCGCCGCCCGACCCATTTCACGCCGCTGATCGACACTGCTCGCCAGGTTCGAAACAGCAGGAGGCCTCACCATGGGCCCACCGTAGGACGATCGATGGACAGGGAGGGGAGATCCGGACCGGTCAACTTGATCGAGTCCAGATTTGGACATAGTCTGACACCGTGTCGGAAACCGGAGTCGACCTCCTGCGGGCGCGGGGGCTGCACGTAACCCCGCAGCGCCTCGCGGTCCTCGGCGCCGTGACTTCCCACCCGCACGCCACCGCCGAGTCGGTCTTGGACCAGGTGCGCACCAGCATCGGGGCCATCTCCAAACAAGCGGTGTATGACTCCCTCTCGGCCTTGGTCGAGGCGGACATTGTTCGTCGGATCGAACCCGCGGGTTCACCTGCGCGCTACGAAACCCGGGTCGGTGACAACCATCATCACGTGGTGTGCCGGCACTGCGGCGCCTTGGCCGATGTGGATTGCGCCGTGGGTGACACCCCGTGTTTGACCGCATCGGACGATCAAGGCTTCGTGATCGACGAGGCCGAGGTCGTGTACTGGGGCACATGCCCCCACTGCAGCACTAACCCGCAACAACCACCATCAACAACTTCAACCAGGTAGCAATCACCACCACTAGGAGAGGTACGCATGGCAAACGAGAGCAAGTGCCCGGTCGACCACGGTTCCGTGGGCGTCGGCACCCAGAACGAGGACTGGTGGCCCAACCAGCTCAACCTCAAGGTCCTTCAGCAAAATCCCCCGGTCGCCGATCCGATGGGCGAGGACTTCGACTACGCCGAGGCGTTCGCGTCCTTGGACCTCGCCGCCGTGAAAGCCGACCTGCGCGAGTTGATGACCGACTCCCAAGACTGGTGGCCGGCTGACTACGGCCACTACGGCCCGCTGTTCATCCGGATGGCCTGGCACAGCGCCGGCACCTACCGCACGAGCGACGGTCGCGGCGGCGGCGGTGCAGGTATGCAGCGCTTCGCTCCGCTGAACTCCTGGCCGGACAACGCGAACCTGGACAAGGCTCGCCGCTTGCTGTGGCCGATCAAGGCCAAGTACGGCAAGAAACTTTCCTGGGCTGACCTGTTCATCCTGACCGGAAACGTCGCCCTGGAGTCGATGGGATTCCAGACCTTCGGATTCGGTGGCGGTCGCCCCGATGTCTACGAGCCCGACGAGACCTACTGGGGTTCGGAAGCCGAGTGGCTCGCCGACGAGCGCTACAGCGGTGACCGGGATCTGGAGAACCCGCTCGCCGCGGTTCAGATGGGTTTGATCTACGTCAACCCCGA
>CAZWIW010000043.1:0-13948 GCA_964634545.1 uncultured Rubrivirga sp. | reverse complement strand
GCCTGGGCGTTGCGCCAACCGTTCTTCTCACCGGTCGCCAAGCACTCTTCCCAGTTCTTGACCGCCAACTTCAGAACATCGCCATCCAGTGAGGTGATCTCACGAACGTTGTCGTTCGCAGCGGCGTGCTTGCGCATAACGCGCTTGTGGGCAGTCTCGTTGCGGGCGTAGCCGTCGTAAGGACCGACAACTCCCGCCAGCTCGGCGCTGCGCTTGTACGCGGTACCCGTCATCAGCGAGGTGATGGCGGCAGCGAAGGCGCGGCCGGCATCGGAGTCGTACGGCAAGCCGGTTGCCATCAGCAAAGCGCCGAGGTTGGCGTAGCCGATGCCGAGTTGACGGTAGCGACGGGTGGTGTCCCCGATCGCCTCGGTCGGGAAATCCGCGAAGGAGATCGAAATGTCCATCGCGGTGATGACGAACTCCACGGACTTGGCAAACACCTCGGCGTCGAAGGTGTCGTCGTCCTTGAGGAACTTCATCAAGTTCAGCGACGCCAGGTTGCACGAGGAGTTATCCAGGCTCATGTACTCCGAGCACGGATTGGAGGCGTTGATCCGACCGGTCTCGGGGTTGGTGTGCCAATCGTTGATGGTGTCGTCGTACTGGATGCCCGGATCAGCGCATGCCCAGGCGGCCTCGGACATCGAGCGGAACAGGCGCTGGGCGCTAACGGTCTCGACGACCTCACCGTCGGTGCGGGCTTTGAGTCCGAAATCCTCACCGGCCTCGTAGGCGCGCATGAAGTCGTCGGAGACGCGCACCGAGTTATTGGCGTTTTGGTACTGAACGGACGTGATGTCCGCACCGCCGAGATCCATGTCGTAGCCGGCATCACGGAGCACCCGGATCTTGTCTTCCTCGCGAACCTTGGTTTCGATGAATTCCTCGATGTCGGGGTGGTCCACGTCGAGCACGACCATCTTTGCCGCGCGGCGGGTGGCCCCACCGGACTTGATGGTTCCGGCCGATGCGTCGGCACCGCGCATGAAGGACACCGGACCAGATGCGGTGCCACCGGAGGAACGCAGCAACTCCTTACTGGAGCGGATGCGCGACAGGTTCAAGCCGGCTCCCGAGCCGCCCTTGAAGATGAAGCCTTCTTCCTTGTACCAGTTGAGGATCGACTCCATGGTGTCGTCCACGCTCAAGATGAAGCACGCACTGACCTGCTGGGGTGCGGAGGTTCCCACGTTGAACCAGACGGGTGAGTTGAAGGCGAAGTACTGGTGCAGCAACATGTAGGTGAGCTCGTGCTCGAAGATCTCGGCATCTTCATCGGTACGGAAGTAGCCATGCTCCTTACCGGCCCGCACATAGGTCAGCACCACGCGATCGATGAGCTGCTTCAAGCTCCACTCGCGCGTGTCGGTGCCAACCGCGCCACGGAAGTACTTGGTGGTGACGATGGTCGAGGCGTTAACACTCCAAAAGTCCGGGAACTCCACGCCGCGTTGTTCGAATACGACCTCGCCGGTCTTCCAGTTGTTTTGCGTGACGTCGCGGCGCTCCCAGGTGACGTCGTCGTACGGATGGACACCCGGGGTGGTGAACAGCCGCTCGATCTGCAAACCGGGGCCGTGCAGGGTGTTGTGCACGAACTGGCCCGCCCCCGTGGGTGCGGTGGTGGTCTGTGACGTGGGTGACATGGATGCTGCCTTCCTTATCTCGAGCGTTGCTGCTTGGTTGGGTGTGGGAAGTCCCGGCTAGGTAGCCGAAGTTTGGGGTTGCGGTCTGACATTCGGTTCTTGTGCGGTCGCATCGCCTTCGGCGCGCAACAGCGCGATCTCGGCTTCGAAATCCTCCAGGGAGTCGAAGGACCGGTAGACCGATGCGAACCGCAGGTAGGCGATCTCGTCGAGTTCGCGCAAGGGCCCGAGGATCGCGAGCCCCACCTCCTCGGCGGGGATCTCGGCGTTCCCGGTGGCCCGCAGGGTGTCCTCCACCCGCTGCGCCAAGATGGCCAGTTGGTCATCGTCGACCGGGCGCCCTTGGCAAGCCTTGCGCACCCCGACGACCACCTTGCTGCGACTGAACGGCTCGCTGGCACCGGAGCGCTTCACGACATTCAGCAAGGCGGTTTCCGCGGTGGTGAAGCGTCGCTGGCAGGAACTGCACTCACGACGACGGCGGATCGCACCGCCATCTTCGATGACACGAGAGTCGATGACGCGCGAATCCTCAGCGCGGCAAAATGGGCACTTCATGGGCCCCTCCCGTCTCTCTCGTCTCGCCTAGAGCACCAGTCACACCAGTAACGTCGCTTCGGTCGCTTCGGGGATTTCCTGTGGGTAACCCTGGATTTCCCTGTGGACGACCTGTGGGTGTAGAACCACAACCTGTGGAGGAATCACATCGGTGTGAGCACTACATCTAGGGGTAGAACCATAGGGCCCGCACCACGCGCGCGCAAGCGCCACGCCACACCTCGGCGCGTCGCGCTCAGGTTGCGGTGGAACTCCGGCTTGCGCATAGTGAAGATGTGACGGACTCCCATGCGCCCGCGTCGAACACTGCGTCGAACTCTCGCTTTGCCGCGTTCGCCTCTCGGGCACCGTGGCGTCACCTGCCGCACCCGCTGCGCCTGTTGGCCGCGACCGTTCTGGGCGTCAGCTTCCTGGCGGTCGGCACCATCCTTCTCGTCCTCCCCGGCCCGGGACTGGTTTTCCTAGCCCTGGGACTGGCGATCTTGGCAACGGAGTTCGCCTGGGCCCACACCCTGCTGCACCGCGCGACCAACACCGGTCGTCAGGGCCTGCACAAAGCCCGCGCCCTGGTGGGAAGACCAACCACCCGAAACCCCACCTAGCTACCCGCGCCGCCCGCACGGGCATCGAGTATCTGAACAACGCGCCGCGCCCAGGCCTTCTCCCCCGCGTTGGTGTAGTGCAGGGCATCGGCGAAGCGCACTCCCTGCCCCCGCGCGTAAGTCCCCCAGTTCACCCGGTAGACGTTCGGGCGCTCTTTGGCCGTGCGTTTCACCTGTTTGTTGAACCACTTCTCCTTGGCACGGGTGAAGCGATCGCCGCCACTGGCGTAGGTGTCCACCCACAGGACGGTGCGCTTGTTGCCGAGCAGATCGAGCAGTTGTCCCATCCGCGCCTTCGTGGTGCCCCGGTCGATCCAGCGCATGTCGTTCGTGCCGATGGCAATCACCACAGTGTCGGGAAGTTGGTCGATCTCCTTGGCCCGCTTGACCTGGGCGATCGCCCAGTCCAAGCGCTTGCCCCCGAAGCAGCGAACCGTGGGTGTCCAGCCGCTGGCTCGAAGCTTCTTCTTCAGCGGCGTGCGGGCATTGCGGGTGAGGGAATCTCCGATCACCAGCACTCGGCGACCTTCACCGGGACCCGGTGTGGTGTTCGATTTCCTCGGCCAGATCGGAGCGCTGCACGCTCGGGCATCACCCTCGGTGGTCCACTGCGGGTCCTTGCGCGGCTCGTTACGCGTGCCCTGATCGGCATGCACCATCGGCGCACCGCCCGACACGAGTGCCAGGACCGCCGCGAGGGCGATCCAGCGGCGGTTTCTCACCGCGCCAGTATCACCCAGCGACGGGCACGAGGATCGTCTGGCCCGGCACGATGGAGCGGGTACCGAGATCGTTGAGGTTGCGGATCTGTTGGACCACCGAGCGCGGGTCCTGATCCGGGGCGATGTCCTGGGCGATGCCCCACAGGGTGTCCCCGCCACCGACGACTACCGCGACCGGTTCGCCGCTGCCGGTGCCGGCGGTCGCCGACACCATCTGGCCCGTCCAAACCACCAGCGCAGCGAGGGCCAGTAGCGAGGCGAGGAAGGCGACGAGCCGACCGCGGGCGGTGAGTCGCACGGAGTTGCGCTGGGTCGAGCGCTGGGTCGAGCGCTGGGTTGAGCGCTGGGTTGAGCGCTGGGTCGAGACGTACCGCGTGGTTCGGTACGCGGGGTGGGCCGGAGCCGGGGAGATCGTTGCCATGGGGAAGCCTGCCGTTTCTGATCGGGGTGTTTCGCGGACTATCGAACGGGTGTTCGATCGAACGCGTGTTCGTTTTCTACCATGATCGGGCCGACACGACGCGCATTTATCGAACAGGTGTTTGATTTCGTGTCGCGCGCGGCGTAGCGTCCGGTCATGTCGGCACAGTGCCGGGCAGGTGTGACAGTCCCCGTGGAGGTCGAAGACATGGCAGGGTCCGTACGCGAGCTACCCGATGGCCAGCCCGATGATTCCGGGCTCACCCCGCGGCAACAGGCGATCTTGCGGGTGATCGAGCAGACCACCGCCGAGCGTGGCTACCCGCCGAGCGTTCGGGAAATCGGCCATGGCGTGGGCCTGACCTCCTCGAGTTCCGTCGCGCACCAGTTGCGCACGCTCGAGGAACTCGGCTACCTGCGCAAGGACCCGAACCGGCCCCGCGCATTGGTCGTTTCCCGCCCCAAGACCTCGAACCAAGGCCTGAGCGCCGAAACTCAGTCGGCGCCCGCGCAGTCGGATCCCACCGCAGGCACAGTCGGGGTCCCCCTTGTTGGGCGGATCGCCGCCGGCGGGCCGATCCTCGCCGAGCAGCACACCGAGGATGTCCTCGCACTGCCCAAGGAACTCGTAGGCGACGGTGAGTTGTTCATGCTGACCGTAGTCGGCGATTCGATGGTCGATGCAGCGATTTGCGACGGGGATTACGTCGTCGTCCGCAGTCAGCCGACCTGCGAGAACGGCGATATCGTCGCCGCCCTGCTCGATGACGAAGCCACGGTCAAGACCTTCAAGCGCCGCGATGGCCATGTGTGGCTGATGCCGCACAACCCCGCCTACGAGCCGATCTTGGGCGACGATGCTCGCATCCTGGGCAAGGTCGTCAGCGTTCTGCGGCGGGTGCGCTAGTTCGCAACGTCCTGCGACAACCTCTCGAGCGCACCAACCACTACCTCGCGGTCGGTGGTGAACCACAGCGGCGGCAGTGACGCACGCAGCGCGCCCGCATAGCCAGCAGTGGCCATGCGCGGATCAAGTACCGCCACCACGCCCCGGTCGTTCGATGATCGGATCAACCTGCCGGCACCCTGGGCCATCAACAACGAGGCCTTCGCCAGCGCCACTTGACGAAAACCCGACCCACCTTGCGCGTCCACCGCCTCTTGACGCGCCGCCAGGACCGGATCATCCGGCCGCGGGAAGGGAATCCGGTCGATCGCTACCAACACGCAGGCATCACCGGGCACATCGATGCCCTGCCACAGCGAAACCGTTCCCATCAACACACTCGACGGCTGCTCAGCGAACTGCTCGACCAGGGGCACCACCGACTCCCCGCGCCGATGGACCAATAGCGAGCCCACGGCACCGGATTCGATCGCTGGGGCGAGTCGGACTCGCAAGTACTCCGCGGCCCGTTCGACACCGCGCCAACTGGAGAACAGTGCTAGGGCCCGTCCACCTGCCGCCTCGACGAGATCGCCCAACTCATCCAGCGCTTCCATGGATACGCCGTCGCGACCGGGCGCCGGCACCCGTGAGGCGACGTACAAGATCCCCTGCCGGGCATGGTCGAATCCCGATCCGACGTCCAAACAGTGGGTGTCCGGTGCCAAACCAGCGGCGGCCAGCAGCGGGGCGAAGGATCCACCGGCCATCAACGTGGCGCTGGTGAGCACCACCGGGCTGGAGGCGAACAACGACGACGCCAATTCATCCGCGACATCCAACGGCGCGGCGTGCAACACCGGGGTGCGATCGCCTTCGCTGGACCACCAGATGACATCGGATCCCTTGAGCGCCAGCATCCGACCGGCGACATCGTGCACTTCCTGCGCACCTGCCCGGATGCGCTGACGCCGAGCTACGTCATCTTCATCCAAGTCCTTCGTGTCGCTGCCTTGGGTGGATAACGCACTCACGATGGCGTGACAGACATCGCGCACCCGGGTCAAAGCGAGCACCATCGCACTAGACCACGCCAGAATGCGACTTCGACCTTCGCCGGAATCACCGGGCAGCTCCCACAATGCCGTTTCCAGATCGGTGATCGCATCAGCAAGGGCGGCTTCGTCGTCCAAGATCCGATCCGCCTCATTCGCCAATCGCTCCAACACCGGTACCGCCAACTCACGCGAGACGGCACCGGTGATGCGATCGATCAGTTCATGGGCTTCATCGATCACCATGGCGCTGTATTCGGGGAGGATCGGAACAGATTCGATCGCGTCGATGGCCAGCATGGCGTGATTGGTGACCACGATGTCGGACTCATTCGCCTCCATGCGCGCCCGAGCAGCGAAGCACTCCTCGCCGAATGCACAGCGCGACTCCCCCACGCACTCTGCGGAACTGACCGAGACCGAACGCCACACGCGCGCGTCCACTTCGATCGGCAACTCGTCGCGATCCCCCGTCTGCGTCGATTGCGCCCACTCGTGCACCGCTATGGCCTGCTCTTCCAGCGTGCCGCGGCGCCGAGAGTCCTCGAATTCCAGTGACTGTTGCGCCTCTTGCGCATCCCCCAGGCGCTGACGACACAGGTAGTTGTGGCGGCCTTTGAGCACCGCCCAGGTGGTTTCCATGCCGGCGGCGCGCAATCGTGGCAGTTCACGCTCGATGAGTTGACGCTGCAATGCCAAGGTGGCCGTAGCAACCACCACCGGACCGTGACTGCGGGCGTGTAGGGCTGCCGGAACTAGATAGGCAAGGGACTTTCCCGTTCCCGTTCCCGCTTGCACGACAGCGTGCTCACCGGTCTCGAAGGCCTCAGCCACCGCGCGAGCCATCGCCTGTTGACCAGCACGCGGAGATCCGCCGATCAGTTCCACTACCTGGTCGAGTTCGGCCACCACCTCATCCGCGGTCATCGGTCGCGTCCTCGAGCTCGCGGGCTAGCTCAGCCGGCACCCGCGCCTTGATCGTGCTGCCTTGCTCGTCATGTTCGATGGACAGGACTTCGCCACTGCGATACGCCCGGGAGATCAAGTCGCCCCGATCGTAGGGAACTTGTGCCGTGACATCGGTCCACCCTTGCGGCAGATCCGCCTCGATGCCGGCCAATAGTTCGGCAATGCCCTGCCCGGTGCGGGCCGACACGACCACCGCATGCGGCTCGCTGCGCAGCACCTCGGCCACGTGCTCGCCGGAGATGTCGGCTTTGTTGATGGCGATGATCTCTGGGACGTCTTGCGCACCGATTTCGGCAAGCACCTCGCGAACCGCCGCTATCTGCTCGAGGGGTGCATCGTCGGAGCCATCGACCACATGCACGATCACATCGGCGTCACCAACCTCCTCGAGGGTCGACCGGAATGCCTCCACAAGTTGATGCGGTAGGTGCCGAACGAAGCCGACGGTGTCGGAGATCGTGAATTCCCGCCCCTGTGGGGTCCGCGCTCGACGAACCGTGGGATCCAACGTGGCGAACAGCGAATCATCGACAAGCACACCCGAGCCGGTGATGGCGTTCAACAGACTCGACTTACCAGCGTTCGTATAGCCCGCGAGCGCTACCGTCGGCACACCTGATCGGCGCCGTGCTTGGCGTTGAGTGATGCGGGTGGCTTCCATCCGTCGCAATTGCGCGCGGATCTTGGACATCTGCGAACGGATGCGCCGTCGATCAGTTTCTATCTTCGTCTCACCGGGCCCTCGGGTGCCCACTCCACCCGTGGCACCCCCGGCGCGCCCACCTGCTTGGCGTGACAACGATTCGCCCCAACCACGCAAACGCGGAAGTAGGTATTGCATCTGCGCCAACGAGACCTGCGCCTTGCCCTCTCGGCTGCGCGCATGCTGGGCGAAGATGTCCAAGATGAGCCAGGTCCGATCGACCACCTTGACCTTCACGATGTCCTCGAGGGTCCGTAGTTGACCCGGGCTCAGTTCACCGTCGCAGATAACGGTGTCGGCTCCGGAATTCACCACCAACGTCCGCAGTTCGCGTGCCTTCCCGGCACCCACGTAGGTGGCGGGATCCGGAGCGTCGCGTCGTTGGATGACACCGTCGACCACTACCGAACCTGCCGTCTCGGCCAATTGCCCGAGTTCGCGCAGCGAGCGCTCCGCTGCCGAGGCACTGCCTTGTGTCCACACGCCGACCAGCAAGACCCGCTCCAAGCGAACCTGGCGGTACTCGACCTCGGTGATGTCCTGCAGCTCGGTCGACAGCCCGGCTACCCGGCGAAGGGCCTGCCGATCGCGCAGGTCCTCCTGCCCGCCGGTCACTTCGGGGTCGGAGTCGGTCATAGGCCTCGGGGCCATTGCACGGTTCCCCGTGCCACCAACTCTGCGGGGCCGCGCAGGTTCAACCGGCCATCGCTCTCGAAATCGACGAAGACGGTGCCGCCGGGCACATCCACCTGATAGGTGTCTCCCGTGGCCGGCGCCATGGTGGCAGCCACCCAGGCCGCGGCACAGGCCCCGGTGCCGCAGGAGCGGGTCTCCCCGACGCCGCGTTCATGAACCCGCATCCGAATGTGCTCGGGACCCACATGCTGAACGAATTCGACGTTGACGCCTTCGGGGAAAGCCTGCGGGGGCGTCACGATGGGTGGGGTGTCCAGCGGACCGAGGACATCGAGATCCAACGTGTCCTCGACGAAGACGACGGCGTGCGGATTCGGCACATGGACCGATGTCGCATCCCACGCGGTCTCGTGACCGGGGATTCGTACCGTAATCGGCAACGGCTGCGGCAAGTCCACTACCGCGCCCATCCCGATCACGATTTCCTCCGCTTCGGTCCCCCGGACCTCGGCTGCGACCATGCCGGCGCGTGTCGCGATGACCGTCGTTCGGGAAGAAAGTGCCCCGGTTGCGTGTAGGTAGCGCACGAAGACCCGAGCCCCGTTGCCGCACATCTCGGCAAGTGATCCGTCCGCGTTGCGGTAGTCCATGAAGAACTCGGCAACGTCCGCATAATCGGCGAATTCCGGATCGTGTGCGCAGCGCACCACCCGCAAGACTCCATCGGCGCCGATCCCCTGGCGCCGGTCGCACAGCCAGCGCACCCGCTCGGCGGTCAGATCCAGGCGGCCCTCGAAATCTGGCAAGAGCACGAAGTCATTTTCGGTTCCGTGCCCCTTGACGAAGGGGACGTCAAGGACGCGCGCCATTCGATCAGCCTAATGCGCGGTACCCCGTGCTGATTCGTTGCGCACGGCTACACCCGTCGGGATCCACATCGGCACCGCGTACTACGTAGCGGTCCACAATCCGGCAACCCTTTCGGCAAGTTCAGGGGTGTCGTAGTCGAGCCATTGAATCCGCTCGTCCTTGGCGAACCATCGTTGTTGCCGGCGAGCAAACTTGCGGGTGTCATCGATTGTGTTCTGGCGCGCTGTTGCTTCGTCGATCTGCCCGTCCAGGTAGCGCAAAATCGGTTGGTAGCCCAGGGCCGCAATGGCGGTCGGCGCAGATGCCAGGCCCCGCGACTTCATCTCGCGCACTTCGTCCACGAATCCGGTCGCCCACATGGCGTCCACACGCTCCTGGATTCGCGCATCCAATGCATCGCGATCGATGTGCAAGCCCACGCGTAGCACCGGGTAGTGATCCTTGGGTTCTGGCAACCGAGCAGTGAATGGCTCGCCGGTGAGCTCGATCACTTCCAATGCACGCACGATCCGACGGCCGTTGTTGATCTCGATTGCCGCCGCGGCTTCCGGATCGCGCTCGGCAAGCAACGCGTGTAACGCCGGTGCGCCCAATCTGGTGAGCCGTTCCTCCCACTGGGCTCGAATCGCGGGATCCGTGCCGGGGAAATCCATCTCCTCCAGCACTGCCCGGACATAAAGACCGCTGCCACCGACCACAATCGGCACTCTTCCCCGGCTTCGAACCGAGTCGATTGCCTCGCGGGCTGCGTCGCGAAACTCCACGACCGTGACAGCCTGCTCGATGTCCCAGACATCGAGCATGTGATGCGAAATCGATGCCCGCTCGTGCGCAGTGGGCGTTGCGGTACCGATATCCATACCGCGATACGCCTGCATGGAATCCGTCCCGATGATTTCACCATTCAGAACCTTCGCGACTGCGAGTGCTAGCGCACTCTTCCCCGAGGCTGTCGGCCCAACAACAGCGAGGACAGCCGGCCCGCTCACGCGCTGGGCAACCCGATACCCGGCATCCCCAGCAAGACTCCACTGGTCTCCGGGTGTTGGTCCATGCTGCGGTAGTCGATGTCGATCAACTCATCGGCGACCAGGTGATGGGGCGCCGCATAGGTGACTCTCGCGGTCACCAGATCACCGGGTGAGGGAACCTCCAAGCCGGACACATCCACGTGAACTAAGCGGTTATCGCGGGCTCGACCACTGATGCGCATGGTCGCGCCATCTTTACGGCCCTCCCCCGACGCCACGAGAACCTCCACCTCGCTGCCTTCGAGCCTGCGGTTTTCTTGCCAGGCAATGTCGTTGACCAGTGCCACGAGGCGTTCGTATCGTTCTTGCACCACACCGGGATCAACCTGGTCGGGTAACTCAGCGGCTGGGGTTCCTGGGCGCTTGGAGTACTGGAACGTGAAGGCGCTCGCGAACCGCGCCTGGGCTACGACATCGAGGGTGGCTTGGAAGTCAGCTTCAGTTTCGCCTGGAAAGCCCACAATGATGTCGGTGGTGATGGCTGCTTTCGGTATCCACTCACGGACGCGATCGATGATCCCGAGGTACTTGTCACTTCGGTATGAGCGGCGCATCGCCTGCAAGATTCGATCCGAGCCCGATTGCAGTGGCATATGCAGCTGGGGCATCACATTCGAGGTCGTAGCCATGGCCTCGATGACATCGTCGGTGAAATCCCGCGGATGCGGGCTGGTGAAACGCACCCGCTCCAGACCCTCGATGGCGCCACAAGCACGTAAGAGATCGGCGAAAGCGCCTCGATCCCCGAACTCCACGCCATAGGCGTTCACGTTCTGACCAAGGAGTGTCACTTCCACCACGCCCTCGGCAACCAGCGCCTCGATCTCGGCGAGGATCTCCCCCGGTCGCCTGTCCTTCTCTTTGCCGCGCAGCGACGGAACGATGCAAAAAGTGCAGGTGTTATTGCATCCAACACTGATGGATACCCAGGCCGAATGCGCCGAATCACGCTTGGTAGGCAAGGCAGACGGAAACTCCTCGAGTGCTTCCTTGATTTCCACCTGGGCTTCGCGTTCGATGCGCGCCCGCTCCAACAGCACCGGCAGGCTGCCGATGTTGTGGGTGCCGAAGACGACATCCACCCACGGCGCCTTGTCGACGATCGCGCCACGATCCTTCTGCGCCAGGCAGCCACCGACCGCGATCTGCATGTCCGGGTTCGCGCGCTTGATCGGCGCCAGGTGGGAGAGATTTCCGTAGAGTCGGTTATCGGCGTTCTCACGGACAGCACAGGTGTTGAAGACGACCACATCGGCCTGCTCGCCTTCGATCGCAGGCGCCAGCCCGGATTCCTCGAGCAAGCCCGTGAGCCGCTCGGAATCGTGCACGTTCATCTGACACCCGTAGGTGCGTACCTGATACGTGCGCGTCTTCACTGTCCCATGCTAGGCATGGGCGCTCATCGGATACGCCAGCCCTAGACGGTGACCGGCTGCTTTTCCGATTCCGGATCGATGTCATCAGCGATTTCATCCTCGCCCGGCTCGACCGTCACCCTTGGCAGGATGCGATCCAGCCAGCCCGGCAGCCACCAGTTGGCCTTGCCGAACATGCTCATCAAGCTCGGCACCAGGATCAAGCGGACTACGAACGCATCGATCAGCACCGCCGAGGCGAGCGCCACCCCGAACAGTTTGATGATCGAATCGGTGCTGGGAATGAAGGCCATGAAGACGCTCGAGAGGATCAGTGCCGCGATCACGACTACCCGACCGGATCCGGCCAAGCCTCGCCGAATGCTGACTAGGTTGTCATGAGTGCGCAGCCATTCCTCTTGCATGCGCGATACCAGGAAGACCTGATAGTCCATCGACAGGCCGAACAAGATCGCGAAGACCATGATCGGCACGAACGGGAAGATCGGCCCCGTGCCGGAGACTCCCAGCAAGTCAGCGAACCATCCCCACTGGAATACCGCGACGGAGACTCCCATCGCCGCTCCTAGGCTCAGCAACGAAGTGAGCGCGCCAGTGAGTGGCACGAGCAGCGAGTGGAACAAGATCACCAAGGCGATGAAGCCCAACCCGACCACCACAGCCAGGAAGATCGGCAGAGCGTCGGTGAGCACCGTGGTGAAGTCCTGGGTGATCGCCTGCGCGCCACCGACATACAAGGCGGCGCCTGTAGCTGCCTCGAGCGCCGGATTAACTTCGTCGCGCAACTCGTTGAGCAAGTCGGTCGTTTCTGCATCTTGCGGTGCGCTGTCCGGATAGACCGCGATCGCTTGCACCAGCTGTTGCTCCGGAGCATCCCCGGCTTGCGCTTGGAGTTCGGCGAGTTTGCCCAAGACTGGCAGCGCCTCGACGGACGGCGAGGTGCCGGCAACGCCCGGTGCAGCGGCCAGGCCGGCGACGATCGTCCCGTATGCCTGCGGGTCACTGACCCCTTCAAGGTCTGCCACAACCAGGAACGGGCCGTTGGATCCAGGTCCGAAGCCTTCGGCGCGCAGGTCGTACGCGATGCGCGCGTTCGACCCCTCCGGCTTACCGGAATCATCGGCGAAGCCTTGGCGAAGGCTGAATGCTGGGATGGCCAAGATGACGACGAACGCCAAGGCCAGCGCGCTGGTCAACCACGGCGCCTTTTGCAGACCGCGACCGTAGTGCGCCCATCCGCGACCTTCCGCCTTTCCGGAACCGGGCTTCTTGCCCCACGGCAGCCGGAGCGCCAGTGTCTTCGTACCCAACAGACTCAAAACCGCGGGCAAGAACCACACAGCTGAGAGCATGACCATGATCACCGTCACGGACGCACCTATGGACAGCCCGGTGAAGAAGCCGATACCGAGCACCAACAGACCCAGCAAACCGATGATGACGGCGGAACCGGCGAACACGACCGCCCGGCCGGCGGTTTCCACCGCCTCCATCGCAGCTTGCTTCGCCTCGTGACCCACAAGCAACGCCTGCCGATAGCGGTTGATGACGAACAGGGCGTAGTCGATGCCGACACCGAGGCCGATCATCGCCGCGAGGGTGGGCGCGAAAGTCGCAACGTCCAAGAAATTGGCGGCGAAAGTAATGAACGTCAGGCCACCGACGAGTCCAACCATCGCGGTGATGATCGGCAGACCCGCCGCGACGACCGATCCGAAGGCGATGAGCAAGATAACGATTGCGACGAGGATGCCGATTAACTCGCTCTCCGGCGGTTCCTGCCCGGCGAACTCCAGCACCTGGCCTTGGACACCGATAGCAAGCGATGCGGAGCGCGCCTCGTCCACGTACTCGAAGATCCGTTCAGCGTCGGCAGCCGAGACGACCGCTGCGCCATCGGCGTCCGTGGTCAGCGTGATGTTCGCGTAGGCAACCGTGCCATCCGGGCTGACGGGCGAGAAAGTCGCCGCCAAGGTCTGTAGTTCTTCCGGGGTCAACGCTTGGGCTGCGGCACCGAGGTCCAGGCCACCGGTCCCACACTCGCGGCCGAGCCCTGCCCCACTGGGGTCGAATGGGTTCGTAACGCAGGTGACAGATTCCGTTGCGGCGATCTCCTGCAGCACCGGAAGCACCTCCGCGGCGGTCTGTTCACTCAGCGCCGGTCCATTCGCCGGGGACCACACCACCGTTGCACCGCCGTCGACACTGCTGGTGTCGGTGCCGCTGGCGCTCAACAGATCCGTCGCCACCTTGGATTCGGTGTCGGGCAATTCGAAGGCGTCGTTGTAACTACCCCCGAGGCCCACGCCCAAGCCGACGAGGACAAGCAGCGCCGCGAACCACGAGATGAGGGCGGCAACGGGACGGCGAACCGCCCACGCGGACAAACCGGGCATGGTGCTCCTAACCGAGAATGAGATCGCACGCTAACAAGGAACGTAAGCGTTCACAAATCAACGCTCCAAGGAACA
>CAZWIW010000042.1:8486-14172 GCA_964634545.1 uncultured Rubrivirga sp. | reverse complement strand
TCGGATCGTCGCAGCCAGATCAGCGGCGGCCTCTTCCTCGCCATGAACCAGGAAGGCGGCGCCTGGTCGGTGGTGGGGTGAACCGATCCAGTCCAGCAGTTCGGATCGATCCGCGTGCACGCTGAAGGCCTCGATATCCACGACGTCGGCCGAGACTGGGACATCTTGACCATGGATGCGCACGTTGCGTGCGCCGTCTCGCAATTGCTGGCCGGTGGTGCCGAATGCCTGGTAGCCCACAAGTAGGACGCAGTTTCGCGCATCGGGTAGGAAGTACTTGAGGTGATGGGTGACACGTCCACCGCTGCCCATCCCGGATGCCGAGACGATGATCTTGGGCCCCGGTGCATCGAGAGCCTTCGAATCATCGGGAGTGCGGGCTTGGTGCAGGTCGGGGATGTCGATCGCATCGACTCCCTCGGCGAGGGCCGCGGTGGTGATCTCCGGATCCTGGTGGGCGATGGCATCGCGGTAGACGTCGAATGCGGCCAGCGCCATGGGACTGTCGACATGGACTGGCACTCGCGGGATCCGATGCTGATCCATCAGAGCGCGGATGGCGGTCAACAGCACTTCCGTGCGATCGACCGCGAAAGCGGGAACCACCACGGTGCCACCGCGCTCGATCGTCTGAGCGATCGCTGCTGCCATCTGCTCGAGTTCGGCATCGACGTCCTCGTGCTCTCGGTTTCCGTAGGTGCTTTCCATCACCACGAGGTCAGCGTCTTGCGGCAGCCGTGGGCCCTTCAACAGCGGATGGTTGCCTCGACCCAGATCACCGCTGAAGACAATGCGGGCGTCGTTGCCGGAATCCGGCGAGCGGGCACCCGAGTAACTGAGGGAAACGGTGGCCGACCCCAGGATGTGTCCCGCAGGATCGAGGCGGGCGGATAGGTCGGGAATGACTTCCCAACTCTCGCCGAAGTCTCGGCCGACCAACATGTCTATGGCCGCTATTGCATCAGCTGCGTCGTAGAGCGGTTCGGGTTCGGCATGCCGGCTGTACCCGGAGCGCCGGGCATAGGCGGTGTCCTCCTCCTGCAATTTCGCGCTGTCCCGCAAAATGATCGGTATCAGCCGTGCGGAGTTATGCGAGCAGTAGATGGGTCCGCTGAAGCCTTGCTTGACGAGCGCCGGCAGGTATCCGCAGTGATCGAGATGGGCATGGGTGACGATGACGGCATCGATGCTGTCCGGTGGGATCGGAAAGGGCTCCCAGTTACGGCGCCGGATCGCTCGCGGGCCTTGGAACATCCCGCAGTCGACGAGTATCCGCCCTGTTGCGGCGGTGAGCAGGAATCGGGAACCGGTGACCGTTCCCGCGGCGCCGAGGAACGTCAGCTCGAGGTTGGCGGTGGACACGGGGTCGCGGGTTACCTACGAGGACTTGATGGGTTTGCCGTCCGGCCCGCGCTTGATGGGCTGACCCCCGCGGGTGACCATGGGGGGAGGGAGCCGAAGGCGGCGCAGTTGAAGAGCGCGCATGATCGCGTACAGCATCATGCCGCGTCGATCGGACTTCTCCGGGAATTGCTTCTTCGCCCGCAGGTTCAACTGCACCAACAAGATGATCGTGTCGATGACGATCAACGCGGTAACAGCGAAGAACGCGAGGGAAACGAAGGACTGCATGGCCGGGTTTTGGATGAAGCCCAAGAGCAGCACAGCGATTGCGATGAAGATGAAGTACTCGGCGACGGTTATCCGAGCATCGACGAAGTCGCGGACGAAGCGCTTGGCCGCGCCCCGGTCGCGCGCTGGCATGTAGCGCTCGTCGCCCATCATCATCCCGGCACGTTGGCGTGCCCGAGACTCGCGCTCGGCCTCACGGGCGGCCTTCTTGCCTTCCTTGCCACCCTTTCCGGCGGCTCCACCGCGCCCTCGCGACGAAGCCTTCAGGCCCTGCTTGCGCGCAGCCTCGGCTTCCTTGCGGGAAGGGGTAGCCCGGCCCTTGGGTGACTGTGATTCCGGTGCCGCCTGGGGTTCGGCGGCGGAATCCGGTGCCGAAGGCTGGGCGGAGCGACGGAAGCCGGGAATGATCGCCATGGTGGGGTAAGCCTAACGCCGGGTGGGAGATGGGTCCGCGGGACAGCCAGGAGGCAGCCGCCTAGGCTGGGGGAGGCAAGGCAGTCTCGCGTTCGTCGAAAGGAATCGGCCATGGGCCTGTGGCAGCGCTTCACGATGATCTTCAAGTCCAAGGCGAGTCGGGCGCTCGATCGCGCCGAAGATCCACGCGAGACCCTCGACTACTCCTACGAGAAGCAACTGGAGTTGTTGCAGAAGGTGCGCCGCGGGGTGGCCGACGTCGCTACTAGTCGCAAGCGAATCGAACTCCAACTCCAGGGTCTAGAGCAAAAAGAGGGCAAGTTGGAGGAGCAGGCGCGTGCGGCTCTAGCGCAAGGACGCGAGGATCTAGCTCGCGAGGCGCTCACCCGACGCAGCGGGCTCCACCAGCAGATCGTCGATTTGCAGACCCAACTCGTGCAACTCCAAGAGCAAGAAGACAAACTCACCGCCGCTGCGCAACAACTGCAGACCAAGGTGGAGTCCTTCCGCACCCGCAAGGAGACCATCAAGGCCAGTTATTCCGCGGCCGAAGCGACCACCAAGATCAACGAAGCTTTCTCGGGAATCTCCAACGAACTCGGTGATGTCGGCCTAGCGGTGCAGCGCGCGGAGGACAAGACCCAGGAGATGCAGGCGCGCGCGGGCGCGATCGACGAACTCATGGCCTCCGGTGCTTTGGAGGATCCCATGGGCATGGGCAAGGATTCCATCACCGCCGAACTCGAGCAGATGGCCAGCACCGCCGAGGTCGAATCGACGTTGGCGGCGATGAAGAACGAACTTGGGTCAGCGGAGAAGAAGCCCGAAATCGAGCAGTAGCGCGCCTTTCGTCTCGTGACCCACGTTCTACTCGTCCACGGGGGTGGGCACGGAGCGTGGTGTTGGGCGGATGTCCAGCGGTATCTCGATGGCGCAGGGATCGCATCCACCGCGATCGATCTTCCCGGGTCAGGCAATGACACCACTTCGCGCTCGGAAGTGGCGCTGGGTTCCTATGTCGGCGCGATTATCGCGCAGGTCGATGCCATCGACGACGACGTCTTCCTGGTCGGACACTCGATCGCGGGTTTGACGTTGCCGGCTGTGACCGCAGCTCGGCCGGACCGCATCCGCCACGTCATGTACATCGCGGCGTTGATCACCGACTCGGGGGGAAGGGGCATCGACTCGATACCCGCGGATCGTCGTCCGTCGTACTTCGAATTGGCGAAGCGATCCCCGGACAACTCGTTTCTGCCATCTTTCCAAGCGGCGTGGGATCGTTTCTTTCCCTCGCTGGCGCAAGACCAGGCCCGGGAGTGCTACGCCAAGTTGACCCCCCAACCACTCGGTCCGTACCTGGATCCGAACCCGGTCGACGTGGCCCATATGGACACTCCGCGCAGCTACCTGCTGCTCGAGGACGATCGAACCTTCCCCGTTCCGCTGGCCCGCGAGTTCGCGCGACGGGCAAGCGTGGAACCCATCATCCGGCGCGGGGATCACTGCTGGATGCTCACCGATCCGCATGCGTGTGCGAACGCGATCGCCGAAGTCGCCCGCCCTGTGACCGACGGGTAGATTGCTAAAGACGACAAAAGGAAAGGAGCACCGCGGCGATGGCGCGTACCCGGTACGGAACCGATCGGGGGCTTACTGCCCGGATGTTCGGAACCTTGTTCGGCCTCGGGCTGATGTACGTCATCTTGGCCGCCGCCTTGTACGCACTGGGATTCAGCGCCATCCTCATCTTGGGGATCAGCGGTGCCCTGCTATTTGGACAATGGTGGTTCTCCGACACCTTGTCGATGAAGGCGATGCGGGCCGTCGAAGTCACCCCCGAACAGGCGCCGCAGCTGCACGCCGTGGTGGATCGGCTGTGCGCGATGGCCGATATGCCCAAGCCCCGGGTCGGGATCGCTGACAACGATGCTCCCAATGCTTTCGCAACCGGCCGATCTCCGGATCGCTCCGTTGTCGTCGTGACCACCGGTTTGTTGCGGCGGTTGAATCGCGACGAACTCGAAGGCGTGTTGGCCCACGAGTTGTCACACGTGGCTCATCGAGATGTCACCGTCATGACGGTCGCGTCCTTCACCGCGATCCTGGCTGGATTCATGGTGCGAAGCGCGATGTGGGGTTCGATGATGCGCGGTCGGCGGGATCAAAACACCGCAGTGATCTTCCTCGTTGTGATGGTCGTAAGTGTCTTGGTCTATTTGATCTCGTACTTGCTGATCAACGCACTGTCGCGTTATCGAGAACTCGGCGCCGACCGTGGCGCTGCATTGCTCACGGGTCAGCCGACCGCGTTGGCCAGCGCGCTGACCAAGATCACCGGGGACATGGCGAGCATTCCTACCCAGGACATCCGGCAGATGGAATCGGTGAGCGCTTTCGCGTTCGCCCCTGCGGTGGCCGGCAAACGGGAATTCACCTTGGAGCAGTGGTTTTCCACCCATCCGCCCTTGGAAAAGCGGCTCGCGCAGTTGGCCAAGATCGCCGGGGAGCTTGGTCAGCGCTGATGGGTTTCCTCGATGCCGTGCTCGGACGGCGCAAGCCTGCTCGCCCGAATCTCGATTCGCTGTTCGCGATCCCCTCTGCCGCCATCACGGTGCAGGCAGCCATGGACTTCGTGCCGACCGGCCGCGCGTCGGTTGCCTTCCGCAGTCCCGAAGGCCGCGCCTTCGCAGATATCGAGACGGAAGTTCGCGCTTTACTCGATGCGGACGGTGGGCCACCGGTCGAACTTCGCGAGGACTCCTTCGGCTTCGATTGGATCGTCGTACGCACAGATCCTGCGGATGTGGCAGCCGCGGTCACCGACGCACACGCGGTGAACACCTCTTTGGTCGAGGGCGGCTTCGGACCGCAACTGCTGTGCTCGTTGGTGTCTTTCCGCGGACCAGAGGACACCCCGCTGGCTCTCGTGTACCTGTACAAGGCCGGAACTTTCTATCCGTTCGTTCCCGTCCCCGGCGCCGAGCAACAGCGCAACAACGTCCTGGAGTTGCAGATACGGGATTTGCTCGCAGGTGAACTTCCGATGGAGCAGAACCTCAGTCGGTGGTTCGCCGTGTGGGACGCCCCGGGCTTGTAACGACGAGCAAGTGACGGCGGTTTAGTCGCGCGCCGGCGAAGGACCCGGCAGCGCCAGCATCCGATCGAGGGCGACCTTTGCCCAGTGCTGGGTGTCGGGGTCGACCACGATCTGGTTGACGACGTTCCCCGCGGCGAGGTTCTCCAACGACCAGACCAGGTGCGGCAGGTCGATGCGGTTCATGGTCGAGCAGAAACAGACCGTCTTGTCCAGGTAGACGACTTCCTTGTCCGGGTTTTGCAGTGCGAGTCGCTTGACCAGGTTCAACTCCGTGCCGACCGCCCACTTCGATCCCGCCGGAGCGTTCTCGATCGCGGCGATGATCTTCTCGGTCGAACCGACCTGATCGGCCTTCTCGACCACCGAGTAGTCGCATTCGGGATGCACGATCACGGTGACCCCGGGCACCCGCTCGCGGACATCGTCCACGCACTCGGCGGTGAAGCGTCCGTGCACCGAGCAGTGACCGCGCCATAGCAGCACCTTCGCGCCCCGGATCTGCTCGTCGGTCAGCCCGCCGTTTTCCTTGCGGGGATCGAA
>CAZWIW010000042.1:0-8386 GCA_964634545.1 uncultured Rubrivirga sp. | reverse complement strand
TCGGCCATGTCGGCCATCGAGCAGCCGGCCGCGAGGTCGGGCAGTACTACCTGCTGATCGTCGCTGGTGAGGATGTCGGCACTCTCGGCCATGAAATGGACACCGCAGAAGACGATGAACTCCGCCTCCGGGCGGGCCGCGGCTTGCTGGGAGAGTTTGAAGGAATCTCCTGTGACGTCGGCGAACTGGATCACTTCGTCGCGCTGGTAGTGGTGGCCCAAGATGAACAGCCGGTCGCCGAGTGCCTCCTTGGCCGCCCGGGCTCGCTGAACGAGATCCGGGTCGGACGGGGCGGGTAGATCTCCGGGGCACTCCACGCCGCGCTCGCTGTCGGGGTCGGCCTGCTGACCGAGGAGCAGCAGTGCCAGGGGAGTGGGCTCGGGCTCGACGAATACGCCTGTCATGTGCCGAGTGTGCCAAATCCGACCGTGTCCCGCGAAGGGAGGCCTTGGCGAATCAGCGCTCTCGTGCCAGAGTGGGAATATCCAGGCCGGACTCCTGGTTGGCACAATAGGAACCGACGTGCACGATCCAGCTAGTTCCATGAGGATGGAGATATGAGCACAGACGCAGCGCAAGGCACAGAGCAAGGCACCGAACAAGGCACCGACGGCATCATCTTGACCGAGACGGCAGCCTCGAAGGTGAAAACGCTCCTCGAGGCGGAGGGGCGAGATGATCTCGCGCTTCGCATCGCCGTGCAGCCTGGTGGTTGCTCAGGACTTCGCTACCAACTCTTCTTCGATGACCGCAGTTTGGATGGGGACATCGTGAAGGAGTTCGGTGGTGTGGGAGTCGTAACCGATCGGATGAGCTCTCCTTATCTCAGCGGCGCGACCATCGATTTCGTGGACACCATCGAGAAGCAGGGCTTCACGATCGATAACCCCAACGCGGGTGGGTCGTGCGCCTGTGGAGACTCCTTCCACTAGTCCGCACCTCAGCACTCTGCTCAGCACCGTCTGCGCTATCCGTGGAAGACACGGGGCGGCGTTGCGCGGATCGCTGGCCACTAGGGTCTTGATCCGTGGCTATTTTGATTACCGGGTCCGTAGCGACCGACCACCTGATGAGTTTCCCGGGAAAGTTCTCCGATTCCCTGGTAGCGGACAAGATCGACAAGGTCTCGCTGTCCTTCCTCGTGGAGGAACTGCAGATCCGGCGCGGGGGAGTAGCGCCCAACATCGCCTTCGGTATGGGGTGCTTGGGTCTGAGCCCAGTGCTGGTCGGCGCAGTGGGTCCGGACTTTGCCGACTACGAATCCTGGTTGCAGCGTCACGGGGTAGACACCCGTGGAGTGCATGTCTCCGATGCACATCACACCGCCCGATTCGTGTGCACCACGGACATCGAGCAAAACCAGATCGCCTCTTTCTATCCAGGTGCCATGTCCGAGGCACGCAACATCGAGCTCAAGCCCATCGTTGATCAGGCTGGCGGTGCTGACGTCGTTCTTATCGGCGCCAACGATCCGTTGGCAATGCAGCGTCATACCGACGAATGCCGTTTCCGCGGGTACCCGTTCGCTGCCGATCCCTCGCAGCAACTGGCGCGGATGGAAGGCGATGAGATCAAGCCGTTGATCGAAGGTGCGGAGTATTTGTTCACCAATGAATACGAGGCCGCCTTGATCGAGCAGAAGACTGGGTGGTCGCCGGCCGACCTGGCCTCGATGGTCCAGGTGCGGGTGATCACCATGGGACCCGACGGTGCGCGAATCGAACGCCGCGGCGCGGAACCGGTTCAGGTGAGTGTCCCCGAGGAAGAGCGCAAGGCCGATCCCACGGGTGTTGGCGATGCCTTCCGCGCCGGCTACCTGGCCGGTCAAGCATGGGGGCTCGGTGACGAACGCTCAGCACAGGTTGGCTCGCTGGTTGCGACCTACGTCATCGAGACGGTCGGCACCCAGGAGTACGAGCTCGCCCAACGGCATTTCCTGGAGCGACTCGCCGCGGCGTACGGCGATGACGCAGCAGCCGATGTCGAACAACATCTGTCCTGCCCCCGGCCCTGACCTACCGGCCCTGACCTGCCCTAACTGACCTGCGCCTTCCGATGACAGGAGCCAGGCACCCGATTCCACCCCCGGAATGGGATCTACCCGATCCCGCCCAGGCTCCGCCAGGTCAGGACTTGGTGTTGGTGGGCGGCGGGTTGGATCCGGGAACGTTGATCAGCGGGTACTCCCGCGGGTTGTTCCCGATGGAGGTGGACATCGCGGCGGAAGTTGGCGGTGGATCCACGTTGGGCTGGTGGTCCCCTGATCCGCGGGGCGTCTTGGACCTCCCCGATCTACGGGTGTCGCGCTCTTTGGCTCGTTCGGTGCGGCGCTTCACCGTCAGTTTCGACCGTTGCTTCGAAGAGGTCATGCGAGCCTGCGCCGACCCGTCTCGGCCGCATGGATGGATCACCGAGGAGTTCGTCACGGCCTACGGACGCCTCCACGATCTAGGTTTCGCGCACTCCGTGGAGGTGTGGAACGAAACCGAACTCGTCGGCGGGCTATACGGCGTGGAGGTCGGCGGGCTATTCGCGGGGGAGTCGATGTTCCATCGAGAGCGGGATGCCTCGAAGGTGGCGCTCGTGGCCCTTGTCGAACTCTTGCGCGCGTGTCCGGGGCCACGCCTTATCGACGTGCAGTGGTGCACCGAGCATCTCGCCAGCCTGGGTGTTGTGGAGATCCCGCGGGTCGCTTACCTCGATCGGTTGCCAACCGTGCTCGCCTCACCTGCGTGCATCGGCGAGCACCTCGGGGAGAGTCTCGAGTAGGGCGTCGATGGTTCGCTGCGTACATCCGTAGGGCAGCGAGATGCGCAAACTCGCTGGCGTAGCGATGGCCATCGCCCCTAGGACGTGACTGCTCATCCGGTTGTCGGCCGTGCACGCTGAACCGCTGGCGACCGCGAAGCCTTTGGAGTCAAGGTCGGTGACGATCGCTTCCCCGATTGCATCGTCAACGACCACGGTGAGGATGTGCGGCAGGCGGTCGATGGGATCACCGACCGCTCGCACACCGGGCAACTGCTCGATCTTCGCGCGCAAGCGTTGGATCATCTGCCGGTGCTCGTCGGCTTGGGCGTGCCAGTACGGGGCGACGTATTCGGCGGCCGCACCGGCCGCGGCTGCGGCGGCCACATCCGGGAAGCCACCCACCCAGCCGCGATCGGGCGCTTCCGGCGGCTTCCACCGGATGTCGGGGCGAACGACCAACACGGCACAACCGGCGCTCGCCCCCCAATCGCGGGGTACTGCAATAAGGGCATCCCAATTCGATCCGATGGCATCGTGCCCAGCGACCTGGGTGGCGTCGCTCACCAGCGGGATCCCGGCTGCTCGGCAGGCTCGATGCACCTCGGCCAGGGGCTGGCGGGTGCCCACCTCCGCATTCGCAACCTGAACGCACGCCAGCGCCGCTCCCTGGGCAAGGATCGACGCCAGCATGTCAACATCGACAGCCCCGGTGACTGTCACCGGGACGGTCACGACCTCGGCCTGCGGGCACGAGCGGGCAGCCGCCAACACCGCCATCGATTCGGCTTCGCTGACGATGATCCGGGTGGGTGCTCCGGCTCCCGTGCGGGCAGCGAAGAGCCCGCCGATGCACGCATGCAACAGATCTGAAGCCGAAGACCCAAGGAAGCAGTCAGCCGTGGGCACTTCCAAGAAGCGAGCAATCGAGGCACGAGCGGTATCGAGCAACAGGCCGGCTCGACGGCCGCTGTGGTGCAGGCGTGCTGGATCAGGCCATGACTGCTCGAGGGCGGCGGCGAACGCTTGTCGGGCTACACCCAGTGTCGGTTGGCCGCCAACGGCATCGAGGTAGCCGGCTGGAGGCGCCGGCGCGGGAGGGCGCCACAGCGGTGAATCCGGGTGTGAATCCGGCCGCTCATCCGCGGCCGCGGGAGCGTCCATAAGGCCCACCGTAATGGGGTCGTCGTCGTGTGGCAGATCACCTTCATCCCCTCGTGAAAGGGGGGCATCTAGGGGGTATCGTGGGACAAATCGTGCGCTAGTCTCGTCGGGTAGTCAGAACCAGCGGGACCAGGTGCACCCAACCGAGAAAGAGGCGATACGTGGCGTCCACCGAGACCCTGCGCAGGGCTTCGTCCCCGCGTAGTCCCCGTCGTTTCGCCGTCATCACCGCTCTCGTTTTCTCCGGCGTGGTGCTGTCCGGCTGCACCGCCAACGAAGCCTTCTTCTTCGACCTGCCTGAGCCTGCTTCTGCAGAAGCCCCGATCATCCAAAATCTGTGGAACGGATCGTGGATCGCAGCGTGGGCCGTCGGCATCTTCACGTGGGCTTTGATGATCTGGGCGGCGGTCGCCTACCGGCGTCGGCACGCGAACGAGGTTCCTGAGCAGACTCGCTACAACATTCCGATCGAGGCGCTCTACACGATCGTGCCGCTGATCATGATCCTCGGTCTGTTCTGGTTCACCGCGCGGGACCAAAGCGAGATTCTCACCGTGGACAACGACCAAGAGCAGACGGTCAACGTGGTCGGCTTCCGTTGGTCCTGGGGCTTCAACTACCTCGATGAGGACGTCTACGACATCGGGGAGCCCTACGGCGAGGGATCAGTCGGCGAACCCCCCACCCTGTATCTGCCGGTCGACGAGAAGATCCGGTTCGAGTTGACCTCCCCGGATGTCATCCACTCCTTCTGGGTTCCGGCCTTCTTGTTCAAGATGGACCTGATCCCCGGCAAGACCAACGTCTTCGAGTTGACCCCGGATCGCATCGGAACCTACGCCGGGAAATGCGCCGAGTTGTGCGGTGTCGACCATGCCCGCATGCTCTTCCAGGTGGAGGTCGTCGAACGGGCCGAGTTCGACGACAAGATGGAAGAACTCCGCGTCAAGGGCCAGACCGGCCAACTCGACAACGAGCGCACCACCAATGAAGGACAGCGTCCCGAGGAGCGACGGATATGACGATCCTGAACGAGCCGCCCGTCACCGGTGCCACCACGGCTCCACCCGCTGCTGCACCCCGGCAGCAAAGCCTGGGTAAGGCGATCGTCAACTGGGTGACCTCCACCGACCACAAGCTCATCGGCTACATGTACCTGGTCACCTCGGTGATGTGGTTCTTCATCGCTGGAGTGATGGCGCTGGTCATCCGAGCTGAGCTCGCACTACCCGGTCTTCAGGTCGTCTCGCTCGAGCAGTACAACCAGTTGTTCACCATGCACGGCACGATCATGTTGTTCTTGTTCGCCACGCCACTTTTCGTCGGCTTCGGCAATGTGATCATGCCTCTGCAGATCGGTGCACCCGACGTCGCTTTCCCCCGACTCAACATGTTCGGCTACTGGCTGTTCTTGTTCGGTGGCCTCGTGGTGGCCGCGGGGTTCTTGACTCCTGGAGGCGCGGCGTCGTTCGGCTGGTTCGCCTATGCACCACTGAGCGGTGCGGTCTTCTCGCCAACCCCCGGCGCGGACCTGTGGTTCCTGGGCCTGGCCCTCGGTGGCCTGGGAACGATCCTCGGCGCGGTCAACTTCATCACGACGATCTTCACGATGCGGGCACCGGGCATGACCATGTTCCGGATGCCGATCTTCACCTGGACGATCTTCATCACCTCGGTATTGGTGCTGATCGCATTCCCCGTCCTCGCTGCAGCGCTGGTGGTGATGTTCATCGACCGGCAATTCGGCTCGGTGGTCTTCGCTCCGGAGAACGGGGGCGCCATCTTGTGGCAGCACCTGTTCTGGTTCTTCGGGCACCCGGAGGTGTACATCATCGCCTTGCCCTTCTTCGGCATCGCCAGCGAGATCATTCCCGTGTTCTCGCGCAAACCTATCTTCGGCTACAAGGGACTCGTCTTCGCGACGATGGCCATCGGTGCGCTATCCGTTGCGGTGTGGGCGCACCACATGTACGTCACCGGATCGGTGTATCTACCGTTCTTCGCGCTTATGACCATGCTGATCGCGGTGCCCACCGGCGTGAAGTTCTTCAACTGGATCGGGACCATGTGGAAGGGCTCGGTGTCCATGGACACCCCGATGCTGTGGACGATGGGCTTCTTGATCACGTTCTTGTTCGGTGGGTTGACCGGCATCATCTTGTCCGCGCCGCCACTGGACTTCCATGTGTCCGACAGTTACTTCGTCGTCGCCCACTTCCACTACACCGTATTCGGAACGGTCGTGTTCTTGATGTTCGCCGGCTTCTATTTCTGGTGGCCGAAGATGACCGGCAAGATGCTCGACGAGCGGCTCGGCAAGATCCACTTCTGGCTGCTGTTCATCGGTTTCCAGGTCACCTTCTTGGTCCAGCACTGGCTGGGTGTGCAGGGCATGCCCCGTCGCTATGGGGACTACCTGCCGGTAGACGACTTCACGACCCTCAATGTCGTGTCTACCGTTGGCGCCGCGATCCTGGGAATCTCCACACTGTTCTTCATCTGGAACGTGCTGGTGACCTGGAAGAACGCTCCGCACGTGAATGTCGATGACCCCTGGGGATGGGGTGGCTCGCTGGAGTGGGCGACTAGTTGCCCGCCGCCGCGGCACAACTTCACCTCGCTGCCGCGGATCCGCTCCGAGCGTCCGGCCTTCGACCTGCACCACCCAGAACTCGCACCGCCGAGTGCTCGATCGCAGCCGCAAATCAGCAGCTCGGCAAGCCGGGTCGGGGACGGCGCCTGATGAAGATCGAAGGGTGGGCATTCGTCCTCGGTTTCATCTTCTATTCGGTCGTCGGTGGGGCCTACTGGTACTTCAGCCGCGACGAGGTGGGCACCACGCTCCTCGTCCTCACGGGCGGTTTGGCCTTTCTCGTCGCCTTCTACACCCTCTACACCGCGAAGCGCGTCTACCCGCGTCCGGAGGACCGTCCGGATGGTGAGATCGACGAAGCCGACCCGGAGTACGGCTTCTTCAGCCCGCATTCCTGGTGGCCATTGGTGACCGGAATCGGCGCCGGCGGCATCGCCTTGGGCCTGGTCTTCGCAGCATGGTTCGTGGTGCTCAGTTTCGGCATCCTGCTGATCGGCATCATCGGCTGGCTGTTCGAGTACTACCGCGGCGAATTCGCCAGCTAACCGTTTCCCCCGGATTCCGGGGGATTCGCTCCGCTTCCCCCGGAATCAACCCCAAACTGACCGTTTCCCCCGGAATCCGGGGGAAACGCATCGATTTCCCCGGTATCGACCCGAAGTTGCGCATTTCCCCCAGCGAACCCACTCGCACCAACGACGACGCTGACCCCGAACGAAGCGATGACCGGTCTTACCAGGGCGTGTGGTTGCGCGTGCTTAGCGTGGTGGACGTACCCTGGAGTGGCTATGGGTAACACACGGGGTTCACGAGGTGGCCGTCATCGCTGGGGTGTAGCGGCGTTGGCTGCGGCTTCCTTGGGCATCGCGGCCTGCCAGCCGACACTCACCGTCAGCACCGCGGAGATTCCGCAAGACCCGGCGGTTCAAATCGCCGCGGCCCCCGGCGATCGCGGAGTCGATCCTGGGACACCCGTAATCGTGGAAGCCGAAAACGGCATGCTGATGGACGTCCAGGTCACCGGCCCGGAGGGACTCGTACCCGGTTCCCTCGATGAATCCGGGACGGTGTGGACCTCCGAGGTCGACTCCCTGGACTATGGGGCTTCCTACACGATCGCCGCGCAGGCCTTCGACGCCCGCGGCAACACGACTTCCGACGTTACGCAGTTCAGCACCCTGGAACCGGAGAAGTTCTTCAAGGCCTATGCCGAACCTGCTGAGGGGGAGGTTGTGGGTGTCGGGGTGCCGATCACCGTCAACTTCAACAAGAAGGTGAAAAACAAGAAGGCTGTCGAAGAGGCGATGGTGGTGCGCACCCCCGAGCCGCTCGTTGGGGCATGGGCGTGGAAGGACAACAAGACCGCCGAGTTCCGGCCCAAGGAGTTGTGGCCGGGAGACATGGATGTGACCGTCGAACTCAACTTCGAAGGCGTGCAAGCGCGCGATGGAGTCTTCGGCAAGAAGAACTCCGCACAGACCTTCCGGTTCCGTCCGTCCATGGTCAGCATCGTCGATGCCGACACCTACACGATGGATGTCTATAAGGCAGGCGAGCTCGTCAATACGATCCCGGTCACCACCGGGAAGGAAGGGTGGGAGACCCGCAGCGGCACCAAGGTGCTCCTCACGAAGGAGCGGATGCGGCTGATGGACGCAGCCTCGGGGGGAATCAGCGAGGACAACCCTGAGTACTGGCGAGTCGAAGCCCCCTACGCCATGCGTTTGACCTATTCCGGGGAATTCGTGCACGGAGCGCCTTGGAGCGTCGCTTCACAGGGGAGTGCGAACGTGAGCCACGGGTGTGTGGGCATGAGTGAATCGAACGCCGCCTGGTGGTGGAACGAGAACGAGATCGGCGACGTAGTGATCGTCGAGAACA
>CAZWIW010000041.1:0-14173 GCA_964634545.1 uncultured Rubrivirga sp. | reverse complement strand
GCACGCGAGGATTTCGCGACGATCCGCACCGGACGCGCTAACGCAGCCATGTTCAACAAGATCTCAGTCGACTACTACGGCACCATGACTCCGCTCAACCAGCTGGCGTCCTTCCAGGTTCCCGAAGCGCGCATGATCGTCATCAGTCCTTATGACAAGGGGGCTACTTCGGCGATTGAGAAGGCTCTTCGCGATAGCGATCTCGGCATCAACCCGAATACCGATGGCGAGATCATCCGAGTGGTTCTGCCGGAACTGACCGAAGAGCGTCGCAAGGAATACATCAAGATGGCGCGAGCCAAGGCGGAAGACTCGCGTGTGTCGATGCGCAATATCCGCCGCCACGCCAAGGATGCGCTCGACAAACTGCAAAAGGATGGCGAGGCCGGAGAAGACGACGTCCGCCGCGCGGAGAAGCAACTCGACGATCTCACCCACCAGCACGTCGAGCACATCGACGAGGTCCTCAAGCACAAAGAGGCCGAACTGCTCGAGGTCTGACGCGTGAGCGCTGCCCGCCGTCGGGATTCCTCAGGTTCACGCGCTGGTCGTAACCTGCCGGCTGCCATCGCGTCGGCTTTGGTACTTGCCGCGATCGTCCTCGTCAGCCTGTTCACGCTGAAGTGGCTGTTCGGCGTGGTGGTGATCGCCGCGCTTGCCATCGCAATGCGCGAAATGGTCGTTGCCTTCGCGGACCGAGACATCAAGATCGCGCGGGTGCCTGCCTATGCGGCGGTGGTGATTTTGCCGACTGTCGCGTATCTCACCGGGCCGATCTGGCAACTGGTTGCCACCGGCGCGTTGCTGCTTCTCGCGATGCTGTGGCGAGTGAGGCGCGGCGTCGATGGCTACGTACGCGACATCACCGCCTCCTTCTTCGTCATCGCCTACTTGCCGTTCATGGCCGGTTTCTTGATGTTGACGTTGGCCACCGACGATGGCCCCTGGCGGGTATTGGTCTTCATCCTGCTTACGGTGAGCAATGACATCGGTGGTTACTTCGCGGGCATCTTCTACGGCAAGCACCCGATCGCAGCGTCGATCAGTCCGAAGAAGTCATGGGAAGGTTTCGCCGGATCGCTGCTGTTGCAGATGCTGGTCGGTGCGTTGTCTTTCATGTTCATTCTCGACGCCCCGTGGTGGCAGGGCGTGATCGCCGGTGTGGTCCTGACGATCACCGCCACCGGAGGCGACTTCGCCGAGAGCGCCATCAAGCGCGACCTCGGAGTGAAGGACATGGGCACTTTCTTACCTGGTCACGGGGGGATGATGGATCGTCTGGACTCCTTGATCCCGAATGCTTTCGCATCCTGGGCACTGTTCACGATCTTCCTGGGTCCGAGTGTTGTCATGGCGGGTGCGTGATGGTCGATTTGGTTTTCGAAGCGCCGAAGACGGGCAAGCCACCGAAGCATCTGTTGGATATGGCGCGTCCGGAGCGGCGCGCGGCAGTGCAAGATCTCGGGTTGCCGGCTTATCGAGCAGACCAGGTCTCCACGCATCTATTGGTGCACCATGAAGACGATCCGGGGAAGTGGACCGACATCTCCGCTACGGATCGCGAGACACTCAGCTCGCTGTTGCCGCAATTGCTGCAGCCGATCCGAACGGTGGACTGTGACGATGGCGCCACGGTCAAGTCCTTGTACCGGTTGCACGATGGCTCACTTGTCGAGTCGGTCCTGATGCGCTATTCCGACCGCATCACCATGTGCATCTCCTCCCAGGCGGGATGTGGGATGAACTGCCCGTTCTGCGCGACCGGACAAGCGGGCCTGACCCGAAACCTATCCACTGCCGAAATCGTCGAGCAGATCTTGGCCGGTGCCAGAGCCTTGGATGCTGGACAAGTTCCCGGAGGGCCCGGTCGCATCAGCAACATCGTCTTCATGGGTATGGGTGAACCGCTTGCGAACTATTCAGCTGTCCTCGGTGCGTTGCACCGCTTCGTGGATGATCCCCCTGAGGGTTTGGGGATGAGCGCACGGGGGATCACCGTTTCCACCGTTGGCCTCGTACCGCGGATTCGCCAGCTGGCACAGGAGGGGATGCCGGTCACACTTGCGGTGTCCCTGCATGCGCCCGATGATCACCTGCGCGACACCCTCGTTCCGATCAACACCCGATGGAAGGTCTCCGAGGTCTTGGAGGCCGCCTGGTTCTATGCGGAACAGACCAAGCGCCGGGTCAGTATCGAGTACGCACTCATCAAGGACATCAACGATCAACGTTGGCGGGCGGAACTGCTCGGGGAGTTGCTCGCCGGTCACCTTGTCCACGTCAACTTGATCCCCTTGAATCCGACACCGGGATCGAAATGGACGGCATCGACACCCCAGGCAGAAGCCGAGTTCGTTGCAGCGCTGCGTGAGGCCGGGGTGGCGGTCACGGTGCGAGATACCCGTGGCCGGGAGATCGACGGCGCGTGCGGTCAGTTGGCGGCAATCGAGTCCTAAGCCTTCGGTGTCGTGCCAGACTCGTGAGCCATGGAGCCCACGACGCAAGCACAGCAGCCTCCGCCCATGTGGCGGGAATCCATCTTCTTCATACTGCGAACACTCGGCGCGCTTGTCTTCATCTTCTGGCTCCTGACACTCACGCCCACCGAGACTGATCCCGCAATCAGCATCCCGCTGATTCTGCTCGGCCTGGGTATAGCTGGTTACGGTTTCGTACTGCGTCTGCAACTCAAACGGGTTCATCGGGCAAGGATGCCGGGGCTCATCGCAACCGAATCGCTGATCGTCAGCGCAGCACTTTTCATTGCGATATTCAGTTCCGTGTATGTAATCGTCGATGGAGACGTCCCCGGATCGTTCAGCGAACGCTTGGATCACTTCTCCGCGGCCTACTTCACGTTGACAGTCCTCGCGACTGTCGGTTTCGGGGACATCACACCCGTCACCGATACCGCACGCTTCTTGGTGATGGTCCAAATGGCACTGGGATTGGGATTCCTCGCCGTGATCATCAAGGTCTTTACGTCGGCAGCGCAACGGGCCAGACGAATTCGCGAGCAGCAGACTTCATCCGTTGAGCAGGAGTAGAGGAGTTCATGATGGGCGAGTATTCAGATGAGTATCTCCGGAGTCTGGAGGATCCGGAAGGATTTTGGCTGCAAGCATCGCAGGCCATCGACTGGATGCAGAAGCCGAAAAGGGCCCTCGATACTTCCTTGGATCCCTTATTTCGTTGGTATCCCGGCGCAACTTTGAATACCAGTTACAACGCCCTGGATCGTCATGTGATCAACGGCCGCGCAGACCAGATAGCGATCATCTACGACAGCCCCGTGACCGACACCTACGAGCAATGGTCCTATGCGTACTTACTGGAAGCGGTCGCGCGATTCGCCGGGGGTCTGCGTGACCTAGGAGTGGACAAAGGTGATCGGGTAGTCATCTACATGCCGATGATTCCGCAAGCGGTCGTGGCGATGCTGGCGTGCGCGCGGCTTGGAGCCGTCCACTCCGTCGTTTTCGGGGGCTTCGCGCCTGCGGAGTTGAGCGCTCGTATCGATGATGCCAAGCCTAAGGTGATCGTGACAGCGAGTTGCGGCATCGAACCTACGCGGACGATCGAGTACAAGCCCCTTGTCGATGCTGCGATCGAGATGAGTGAACACGCCGTTGATCGAGTGGTTGTCTACCAGCGCCCGCAGGTGCGGGCCGAACTCGGCGACAAAGACGTGGAATGGGACAGCGTCCTTGCCAGCGCACCGTCGGTTGAGCCGGTTGCCGTCGAGGCCACCGATCCGCTCTACATTCTCTACACGTCCGGTACCACCGGAAAACCGAAAGGCATCGTTCGGGACAACGGTGGTCACGCCGTGGCTATGGCTTGGTCGTTTCGCTACGTGTATGGAATGCAACCCGGTGATGTGTGGTGGTCGGCCTCAGATGTCGGCTGGGTGGTCGGGCATTCCTACATCGTCTACGCACCCCTCATCAGCGGTGCCACGACCGTGATGTACGAAGGCAAGCCGGTCGGGACTCCCGATGCCGGTGCCTTCTGGCGCGTCATCGAGCAATACGGAGTCCGCAGTGTCTTCACCGCGCCGACCGCCATTCGAGCAATCAAGAAGGAAGACCCCGAGGGGCTGCGGTTGAAGGACTACAACACCTCCTCGTTGCATTCGTTCTTCTTCGCAGGGGAGCGCCTCGACCCGGATACCTATGAGTGGGCGAGCGGTCATCTGAACGTGCCGATCATCGACAACTGGTGGCAGACCGAAACCGGCTGGCCCATTGCTGCGAACCTACGCGGCTTGGAGCCGATGCCGATCAAGCCGGGTTCGCCGAGTGTTCCGGTGCCTGGTTACGACGTCCGCATCCTGGATCCAGCAAGCGAGGAAGTCGCGACAGGTAGTGAGGGCGACATCGCGATCAAGCTGCCGCTGCCACCGGGGACCCTGCCCACATTGTGGGGTGACGACCAGCGTTATATCGGCTCGTACCTCTCGGGCCATCCCGGGTACTACACCAGCGGTGATGGTGGATTCATCGATGAGGACGGCTACTTGTATGTCATGGGTCGCACGGACGACGTCATCAACGTTGCCGGCCACCGGCTATCCACCGGATCGATGGAGGCAGTGGTGGCCGCTCACCCCGACGTTGCGGAGTGCGCTGTCATCGGTGTTCACGACGATCTCAAAGGCCAGCTTCCGCGTGCTTTCGTCGTGCTGAAGGCGGGTGCGGACATCGAGGCGGACGTCCTGCAAGCTCAGGTGGTGCAGGCGGTGCGCGAACAGATCGGACCGGTTGCCGCGCTTCGTGACGTCGTCGTTGTTCCAGCGTTACCGAAAACGCGATCGGGGAAGATTTTGCGCAGGACGATGAGAGGTATCGCGGCCGGTCGCGATGAGCCGGTCCCGAGCACCATCGAAGACCCGGCGGTGCTCGACTATCTGCGAGTCGTGTTGCGGCCCTAGCTGAGAATGTCGTCGATCACATGCTCACCAAGTCGAGGCGGCCGCAGTCGGTAGGTAGCCGGGGTACGGGAGTAACGCACCGGGTTGGCGACTTGGGGCACTCCGGCCACGTCAACCACGCTTTCGAGCCCAAGCGCACCGGCCAGATCCAGTGCCTGGGACACCGAGTTGATCGGTCCACAGGGAATCCGGGCTTCGCGGAGGAGTTCCTGCCATTCATCTGCGCCGCGCGAACTCAGTTGGGCGCGTATGAGCTCGTGTAACTCGTCGCGGTGCTGCACTCGAGCGGAATTGGTAGCAAAGCGTGGATCTCCGGCCCACTGCGGATGCTGCAGCACGGTGCATAGCCGAGTGAATTGTTCGTCGTTGCCGACCGCGATGATGATCGGCCGATCTGCGGTGGGGTAGGGCTCGTAGGGAGCGATGGACGGGTGCGCGTTGCCGAGTCGATGCGGTGTTTCGCCGGTGATCGCCGCAGCCCCGGACTGGTTCACCAACGCCGAGAGCAGCGAGCCAAGCAACGTCACTTCGAGGTGTTGGCCCTCACCGGTTTCGTCGCGGTGGTGGAGAGCGGCCAAGATCGCGGTGCTTGCGTGTAGACCGGTCACCACGTCAACGATCGCCACCCCGACCTTGGTGGGCTCGGCCTCGCCGGTGATGTCCATCAGGCCACCCATCGCCTGCACGAGAAGGTCGTAGCCGGGCAGGTCCGCCTTGCTGCCGAAACCGCTGATGGAGCAATAGATGACACCTGGGTTCACCGATGCGACGTCCGCGTATCCGAGTCGACGTCGTTCAAGTGCCCCGGAGGGGAAGTTCTCGATCACGATGTCAGCGCGCGTTGCCAAGTCGATAGCTCGGGCGTGATCCGCCGGTTCGTCCAAGTCCCAGGCAACCGAGTGCTTGTTCCGGTTGACCGACAGGAAGTAGGTGGCATCACCGTTGGTGTCGGTTGGTGGAGCCCACCCCCGGGTGTCATCGCCTGTGACGGGGCGCTCGACTTTGATAACCGTGGCGCCGAGGTCGCCGAGCAACATCGTTGCGTAGGGGCCGGCCAAGACGCGGGAGAAATCCGCGACGATCAGGCCTTCGAGGGGACCGCTCACCGGAAGGCAGGAATCCCCGTGAGGGCTTGACCGATCACGAGTGTGTGCATCTCGTTAGTTCCCTCGTAGGTGAAGACGGACTCGAGGTTGTTCATGTGGCGGATAATCGGGTACTCCAGGGTGATGCCGTTGCCGCCCAAAATGGAGCGACATTCACGCGCGATCGCGAGGGCTTCTCGAGCATTGTTGAGCTTGCCCACGCTGATCTGCTCGGGTGTGATCTTCCCGGCATCCTTCAAACGCCCCAACTGCAAGGCGAGCAACATGCCCTTATCGAGTTCGAGCGACATGTCCACGAGTTTTTGCTGGGTGAGCTGGAAAGCGGCGATCGGCTTATCGAATTGCTCGCGTTCCTTCGCATAGCGCAGCGCGGTCTCCAGGCACTCGCGGGCCGCGCCCATGGTGCCGAAGGCGATGCCGAAGCGGGCCTCGTTCAGGCAACTCAGCGGTCCTTTCAGACCTTTCACACCAGGAAGCACCGCATCTGCTGGCAGTCGCAGGTCGCGAAAGACGAGTTCGCTGGTGATCGAAGCTCGCAGCGAAACCTTGTGGTGCACCACGTTCGCCTGAAATCCCGGTGTGTCTGTGGGAACTACGAAGCCACGGATGCCGTCGTCGGTCTGCGCCCAGACGATGGCTGCATCAGCCACTGAGCCGTTGGTGATCCACATCTTGCTGCCGTCAAGCACCCAGTCCTGGCCGTCCTTGCGGGCGCGGGTGCGCATCGCGGAGGGGTTGGAACCGGCGTCTGCCTCGGTTAGCCCGAAGCATCCGATGAGGCTTCCCTTCGCCATGCCCGGGAGCCAGCGTTCGCGCTGTTCGTCGCTGCCGAACCGGTGGATCGCATACATCGCCAAAGAACCCTGCACGCTGACCATGGAACGGATGCCGGAATCACCGGCCTCGAGTTCCATGGCGGCAAGTCCGTATGCAGTGGCCGACGTCCCCGCGCAGCCGTAGCCCTCCAGGTGCATGCCCAGCAGACCAGCGTCACCGAAGGCAGCCATCAGCTCGCGCGCCGGGACCTCGCCTTCCTCCCACCAGTGGGCAACTTTGGGGCGGACGACGTCGTCGACAATGGAACGCGTGACGTCACGGATGCTCCGCTCTTCTTCGCTCAGCAGATCATCGAAGGCGATCAAGTCAAGGGGATGCATGTGGTTCTCCTGTCGCTGTGATCACGTTAGTCATCAGGCTAGTGGCCGGTGAGGGTGCCGACGAGTCTTCCGAGGATCGAGGGCCTACCCGTGCGGCTTTCGATCGCGTCGGCTGCTTCGGTGGCCTTGAGCCCGATCGCTGTGGCGGCCCAACGCAGTGGTTCGGGTTCCCAGCGGCGGGATCGGTGATCCACCCAGGGCAGGGCGAGCAACGGGTCAGGTTCTTGCGAAATAAGGGCAGCGAGTGTTCGTCCTGCGAGATTGGAGGTACCAACACCATCGCCAACGTAGCCACCCGCCCAGCCAACGCCGGTGATGGGATCCAACCCAACGGACGCTTGCCAGTCCCGGGTGATCCCCAACGTTCCTCCCCAGGCGTGGGTGAATCGATGGTTGCGCAAAACGGGGAACAGATTGGTCAGTGTTGCCTGGAGGATGCGATGACTACGGGAATCAAGCTCCGCTTGAGTTCGGATCTTGGAGCCGAAGCTGTACGGCGCGCCGCGTCCGCCGAACGCGAGGCGGTTGTCGGCGGTGCGTTGTCCGTAGATAACCAGGTGGCGGCCATCGGAGAACGTGGGGCGATCGGCGAGACCGATCTGCTCCCAGGTTTCCTCGGGTAGCGGCTCGGTCGCGACCATCAGCGAGTAGAACGGCAGCATCGTGCGCCGCTGGCCCGAGATCTCGGCGGTGTAGCCCTCGGTCGCTCGGATGACGTACTTCGAGCGGACGTTGCCGGTGGGAGTGCGCACGATGCCCGGCTCCAGCGCGAGCGCGGGGCTGTTCTCGAAGAGTTGGGCGCCGGAGTCCACAACGTGTCGGGCTAGGTGGCGCACCAACTTGGCCGGTTGGATCGCGGCGCAGTGCGGGGTGTACATACCGCCGATAACGTCCGTGGCGCGCACCTTGTCCAAGGTCTCACGGGCATCGAGCAGTTGTTCATCAGGGTCGAATCCGGTTGCACGTAGGTGCGCATCCCGCTCGCGCATCCGATCCCACTGCGCGAGGGTGCGCGCGGCGACAACGGTTCCACCCTTGGCCCAGTCGATATCCCAGCCGTGATCAGCGGCCACCCGACCGATCTCATCGACGGTGTCGTTCATCGCCTTCTGCATCGCCACGGCTGCGGGCAGACCTGCTTGCTCCGCGACTGCGCTGTGGTCTTGTGGAAAGAGGGCCGAAGCCCACCCGCCATTGCGTCCGCTGGCGCCGTATCCGGCAATGTGCTTCTCCACGATCGCGATGCGAAGTCCCGGCGATTGTTTCTGGAGGTAGTAGGCCGTCCACAGACCGGTGTATCCAGCACCGATGATCGCCACATCGACGTCGATGTCGCCTGCGAGTTGTTCACCGAGTGGACGGCGTAGCGGTTCCGGCAGTTGGTCCCACCACAGGACTCGATTCAAGACCGGCTGTTCGTCGTTCATGTGCGTTCGGGGATGTAACTCGGCACGGGCGTGCCGGTCGGAACATGCTCGTCGGCGATGGCGGGCAGCATCACCGGGGCGAAGGGGACGTGTCCGGCCCAGGTCGATGCCCACGGTTCGTTGACCAGGTCGGTTGGGTCGTCCTCCGGGCCTCCGACACTGACCTTGACCGACCATTCCTCGATCGGCAAGGCGACTGTGAGAGTTGCGGCCCGTTCCTTGGCACTGGGTGGGCGGATGTCAGACCAACGACCGGGCAGCAGGTGGTCGCTCAGGACCCGTAAAGCGTCGAGTTCGTCGTCGCCGGTGAGCCGATCAGCAGTTCCCAGCACCATGGCGCACCGGTAGTTCATGCTCGATTCGAAAGCGCTGCGTGCGTACACCAGCCCATCGAGCAAGGTGACGGTGATGCAGCACGGCGATCCGTCGGCGAGCGCCCGCATCAGCCGAGAGCCGCTGGATCCGTGCACGATCACCTGGTCCTCGCGTCGTGCGTAGCCCATGGGTAGAACGAAGGGCACCGTTTGGTCGACCACACCGACATGAGCCACTAGTCCCGCATCCAAGATGGCATCCAGAGCAGCACGATCGGTCACCGACTTCTCCGGCAATCGACGGATTCGAGTCCGTTCGCTCACAGGATCGACCAAGCCTCCGTGAGCACGGTACGCAACTTGCCCTCGATCTCATCGAATTCCGGTTGTCCGATGATCAGCGGCGGAGCCAACTGCACCACTGGATCCCCGCGATCATCGGCCCGGCAATAGAGCCCGTTGTCGAACAGTGCCTTGGACAAGAAGCCTCGCAAGAGTCGCTCAGCCTCGTCTTCGTTGAAGGTCTCCCGGGTCTGCTTGTCCTTCACCAGTTCGATGCCGTAGAAGTAACCTGCGCCGCGTACATCGCCCACTATCGGAAGGTCGAGCAGGCGCTCGAGCGTTTGCCGGAACTTGCCCTCGTTCTCCTGCACGTGGGCGTTGATGCCCTCGCGTTCGAAGATGTCCAAGTTGGCCAACGCCACTGCCGCACCGACCGGGTGCCCGCCCCAGGTGTAGCCGTGCAGGAAGGCATTGGTTCCGGTCTTGAAGGGTTCGAAGAGGCGATCACTGGCGATCATCGCGCCCATGGGGGAGTAGCCACTGGTCATTCCCTTGGCGCAGGTGATGATGTCCGGTGTTACTCCGAAGCGGTTGATGGCGAACATGTCGCCGATTCGGCCGAAGGCGGTGATGGTTTCGTCGGCGACCATCAAGACGTCGTACTCATCGCAGATTTCCCGAACCCGTTCCAGGTATCCAGGGGGAGGTGGGAAGCAACCGCCGGAGTTCTGCACCGGTTCGACGAACACCGCAGCAACGCTGTCTGGCCCCTCGAACTCGATCGCTTCGGCGATACGGTTCGCCGCCCACAGCCCGAAGGCTTTCTCATCGGTGCGGTATTCCTCGGGTGCGCGATAGAAGTTGGTGTTGGGAACCTTCACGCCACCAGGCACCAGTGGTTCGAAGGGAACTTTGGCCGGGGGGATGCCGGTGATACTCAAGGCCCCTTGGGGAGTGCCGTGATAGGCGATCGATCGGCTGATCACCTTGTACTTCGTGGGCTTGCCGGTCATCTTGAAGTACTGCTTGGCCAGTTTCCACGCGGTCTCGACAGCTTCACCGCCGCCGGAGGTGAAGAAGACCCGGTTGAGATCGCCGGGGGCGTAGTTAGCCAACCGCTCGGCGAGTTGGATCGCTCCCGGGTGGGCGTAGGACCAGATGGGGAAGAACGCGAGTTCCTCGGCTTGTTTCGCCGCGGCAGCCGCCAACTCCTTGCGACCGTGTCCCAACTGCACCACGAACAATCCGGACAAGCCATCGAAGTACTTGTTGCCCTGGTCATCCCAGATGTAGGGCCCCTCGCCCTTGACGATCACCGGCACATGCCCACCGGAGTAGTACACCGAGTGGCGGGTGAAGTGCATCCATAGGTGCTCCCGGGCGGACTCGGCGAGGGAGTCGTAGCCGGATTCGGTGACGAATTGCGGTGTGGTGGTCATCGTGTTCCCCAGGTGTAGATCTGTTTGCGGAGGGTGAGATAGACGAACGCCTCGGCGCGTAGGACGCCGGGGATTGAGCGGACTTTGGCATTTATGACGTCGAGCAGGTGGTCGTCGTCTTCTGCGAGCACTTCGGCCAAGATGTCGAAACCGCCGGCACAGATCACCAGGTAGTTGACTTCCGCGAGGGACTCCAGCTCCTGCGCGACTTTCTCGATGTCCCCGGAGACGGTGATTCCGAGCATCGCCTCACGCGGGAAGCCCACCTGCAGCGGATCGGTGACCGCCACGATCTGCATGACGCCACCATCGAGGAGCCGTTGCACGCGCTGGCGCACCGCCGCCTCGGATAGCCCCACGGCCTTGCCGATGGAGCCGTAGGAGCGCCGGCCGTCTTGTTGGAGTTGCTCGATGATCGCCTTGGAGACGTCGTCGAGGACCGGGGCCTTGGTCGGGGTGTCGGCCATATCGACACTGTGACGCAACCAAGCCCCGATAGCAAGCGAATCAGTGGTCAATATGGCTTTTGACTCCTAATTTCGCAGCAAAGTTGGACTCGCCCTATCGAAACGATCATTTTTCCTCTAGCGTGGGTATCCCGACTCGAGGAGGCCCTCTCGTGAACGTCCGCAACTTCATCGACGGCGCCAGCGTGGATGCGCTGGATGGCGCGACCAGCGATCTGGTCGACCCCACTACCGGTCAGGTGTTCGCCACCGCGCCGGTCTCCGGAAAGGCCGACATCGACGCCGCCTACGCGGCCGCCGACCGGGCCTTCGAGACGTGGAGCAACACCACGCCGGCCGAACGGCAGATGGCGTTGCTGAAGATCGCCGATGCACTCGAGGCCCATGGTGAGGAACTCGTGGAGCTGGAGTCTCAGAACACCGGTAAGCCGATCGCGGTCACCGCGGCCGAGGAACTTCCGCCGATGATCGACCAGATTCGATTCTTCGCCGGTGCAGCTCGGGTCTTGGAAGGACGTGCATCGGGTGAGTACATGTCCGGCTTCACCTCGATTATCCGGCGCGAACCCATCGGGGTTATCGGGCAGGTCACTCCATGGAACTACCCGATGATGATGGCGGTGTGGAAGTTCGCTCCCGCGATCGCTGCCGGCAACACCATCGTGCTCAAGCCCAGCGACACAACTCCGGCAACCACCGTGCGGATGGCTGAGATCATTGCCGAAGCCGATGCGCTTCCCCCCGGTGTGTTCAACGTGGTCTGCGGAGATCGCGACAGCGGACGCGCGCTGGTCGAGCACCCCACCCCGCAAATGGTGGCCATCACCGGTTCCGTTCGCGCCGGTATGCAGGTCGCCGAATCAGCGGCGAAGGATCTCAAGCGAGTCCACCTCGAACTCGGCGGCAAGGCCCCGGTCGTGGTGTTCGAGGACGCCGACCTCGAGGCCGCCGCGGAGGCGTTGGCGGTCGCCGGCTACTTCAATGCTGGACAGGACTGCACCGCCGCCACTCGGATGATCGTTGCGCCGAAGATCTACGACGATTTCGTCGCGGCCATGGCCGAGCAGGCCAAGGGCATGCAGACCACCTTCGAAGATGGGCCCGGTGGGGATGCGTTCGTGCCGCCGGTCAACAACGCCAACCAACTCGATCGGGTGCTCGGCTTCTTGGAGCGTGCTCCCAAGCACGCTGAGGTGGTGACCGGCGGGGTTCGCCAGGGGGACAGGGGCTTCTTCGTCGAGCCCACCGTGGTCGCTGGCCTGCAGCAAGACGACGAAATGATCCAAAACGAGATCTTCGGGCCCGTCGTCACGATCCAGCGTTTCACCGACGAAGCCGAAGCGTTGCGTTGGGCTAACGGCGTGAACTACGGCTTGGCCTCGAGCGTGTGGACCAAGGACTTCGGACGGGCCATGCGGATGGCCAAGGGCCTGAACTTCGGCACGGTGTGGATCAACACGCACATCCCGATCGTCGCGGAGATGCCGCACGGCGGGTTCAAGCACTCCGGCTATGGCAAGGACTTGTCGATGTACAGCCTGGAGGACTACACCCGCATCAAGCACGTCATGGCCGACATCAACCTCTAACCCCTCTTCCTTCCCTTCCCCGTTGCGGCGTCGGTTGTGGCCGGCACGCTGCGGCGTGTCGCGCGCACAAGTGACGCCGCAACGGGGAGAGATGGGGGTTAGAGGACCTCGCGGGCGGCGTCGACGGCTGCGTCGACGAACGCCCGGGCCGCGGGTAACACGGCATCCCCGGACCGGATCGCGATCGAGACCTTTCGTGGTTCCACCTGGGGGGAAAGTGGTAAGGCGATGACGTTGTCGTCGTTCATGTCTACCGCCAAGCGCGGCATGATCGCCGGTGCGACCCCACTGCGCACCATCGCTTGAACGGCGCCGTTGTCGACCGTTCGGAACAAGTAGCGCGGCGTAACGCCATGGCTGCGCAAGATCACATCCACATCGTCTTGGTAGGTGAGCGGCGGTTGGCCGATAAGCGCAACGCCGTCCAATTGCACGATGGGAAATGCTCCTCGCTTGACATAGGTAAGCAGCGGGCTGTCCTTGGCGAGCAGGAGTAGGTAGGGGTCGCGCCCTAATTCGGTTACCTGCACCCGTGGATCGCGGTAGCTGCCCTCGATGAACGTGACGTCGAGTTCATCATCGAGAAGGTCGTCGATCAGGCCTTCGGAACTCGGCCCTTCATAGAGGGCCACGGTGATGCCGGGGGATACCTCCCGCAGCGCCCGCACCGCCCGCGGCAGCAAATGCACCGACACGCTTTGGAATGTTCCGACCGAGACTCGGCCGGTGGCCCCAGCGAGGGTCTCGTCAACATCTCGTTGGGCCGACGCGATGTGCTCGAGGATGTGCTCGGCCTGCGGCAATAGCACCCGGCCGGCCGGGGTCAAGGTGACTGGTTTGGGACCACCGGGGCGATCGAACAGGGGTGTGCCCAGGAGCCGTTCGAGGGCAGCCACCTGTTGGCTGACGCTGGCTTGGCTATAGCCGAGTTCGTCGGCCGCGGCGCCGAAGGATCCTTCGCCCGCGACGGCCACCAGGGCGGCGAGTTGGCGAAACGACGCCTGCTGCAGGGACATCATTGAATTATACGATCAACACGACAGGAAATGATTGTTTTTCTTTATACCTCAAAGGCCCTAGCGTCGTCATCAATGAAAGGAGCCACGATGCACGCGACCAGCCTTCACCTGCAGTCCGACTACGACGCCCTGGCCATGGCAATCGAGGATGGGATGTTCAACGACGACGATCCCCGCGCCTGGACCTTCGTGGACGCCGCCCGAACCCGTGGGTTGGCCCCGGCCGCCCTCGAGGTCTTCACCGACCCCACAGCACCAACTCCGGTGCGCGAGCGGGCCTTCGCGGCGATTGCTGGTCGGGTCCTCGCCAGCGCCTAACCCTTCTCCCTTCCCCGTTCCGGCGTCACTTGTGCACGCGACACGCGGAAGCGGGCCGGCCACAACCGACGCCGAAGCGGGGAGAAAGCGAAGGGCCCGGGCAAGCTGCCCGGGCCCTTCGT
>CAZWIW010000040.1:0-14233 GCA_964634545.1 uncultured Rubrivirga sp. | reverse complement strand
GTGGGGAGGACACCCTGGGGGTGGCAACGGCGCTGACCGAAGCGGGCATCCCCGCGGTCGGGGTGCCCAAGACCATCGACAACGATCTCAGTGCCACCGACTACACCTTCGGCTTCGACACCGCCGTGACCGTGGCCACCGAGGCGATCGATCGACTGCATACAACCGCTGAATCGCACCACCGCATCTTGATCTGCGAGGTCATGGGCCGGCATGCCGGTTGGATCGCGCTGCATTCCGGGATGGCCGGTGGCGCCAATGTGATCTTGATTCCGGAGGTTCCCTTCGATCTCGACCAGGTGATCGAGTGGGTCGAATCCCGTTTCCGCTCGCACTACGCGCCGATCATCTGCGTTGCCGAGGGCGCGCTACCTACCGATGGCGACCTCGTGACGAAGGATGCGTCGTTGGATGCATTCGGCCACGTCAAGCTCTCCGGTATCGGCGAGTGGCTCGCCGGCCAAATAGAGGAGCGCACCGGCAAGGAGGCCCGCACCACGGTGCTCGGGCATATCCAGCGCGGCGGCTCGCCGACTCCGTTCGACCGGGTTCTGGCCACCCGCTTCGGGCTCAACGCCATCGATGCCGTCAAGGATCAGGCCTGGGGAACCATGGTGGCCCTGCAGGGAACCGACATCGTGCGGGTGCCGCTGCAGGCAGCCACCGGAACCCTCAAGACGGTCCCGATGGAGCGCTACGAAGAGGCGATGGCCTTCTTCGGCTAAGACCGCCCTACCCTTTCCCCGTGGACGAACTCACCTGGCCGGACCTCCCGGCGGCCCAGCAGCCGCCGTGGCCCGACCCCGCGGAACTGCAGCGCGCTACCGATCAGTTGCGTGCGCTGCCGCCGCTGGTCTTCGCTGGGGAGTGCGATCTGTTGACCGACCGGTTGGCCCAAGCCTCCCGGGGTGAGGCATTCGTGCTGACCGGCGGCGATTGCGCGGAGACCTTCGAAGCAAATACCGCCGAGTCGATCCGCGCTCGCTTGAAGACCGTCTTGCAGATGTCGGTGGTGCTCACGTACGCGGCGTCGCTTCCCGTGGTGAAGATGGGGCGACTAGCCGGGCAGTACTTCAAGCCGCGTAGCAAGACCATCGAGGTGCGCGACGGCGTGGAATTGACCAGCTACCTCGGGGATGCGGTTAACGCACTGGCTTTCGAGCCCGAATCCCGCCGCCCTGATCCGGCGCGACTTCTGCAGGCGTACCACGCCTCGAGTTCGGCGCTGAATCTCGTCCGTGCCTTCACCCAGGGCGGTTACGCGGACCTGCGGCAGGTGCACGCCTGGAACCAGGACTTCGTGCGCGACTCCACTGCAGGTCAGCGTTACGAAGAACTCGCTCGACACATCGATCGTGCGTTGGCGTTCATGCAAGCCTGCGGAACCGACCCGGTCGAGTTCGAACGGGTCGAGTTCTACGCCGCCCACGAAGCTCTGTCGATGGACTACGAGCGTGCCTTGACCAGAATCGACTCCCGTACCGGCAAGCCCTACGACGTCTCGGGCCACTTCCTATGGATCGGTGAACGCACCCGACAACTCGATGGTGCGCACCTGCACTTCGCCTCGCGCATCAACAACCCGATCGGCATGAAGGTGGGTCCGACCGCGTCACCAGATGAGGTTGTCGAAGCAGCCGAGCGCTTGAACCCCGAGCGGATTCCTGGACGGCTATCGCTGATCACCCGGATGGGGGCCGGTCAGGTGCGCGAGGCCCTCCCCGGCATCGTGCAGAAGGTCGATGCCAGCGGTATCCCGGTTGTGTGGGTGTGCGATCCGATGCACGGAAACACCCGCGAGGCGGCCAGCGGACACAAGACCCGACTTTTCGACGATGTCATCGAAGAAGTCGAGGGCTACTTCGAAGTACACCGGCGCTTGGGCACGTTCCCCGGCGGTATCCACATCGAACTCACCGGCGACGACGTCACCGAATGCGTAGGTGGAACCGGGGGTGTTCTAGAAACCGATCTGCATCAGCGCTACGAGACCGCCTGCGATCCACGGTTGAATCGCCAGCAGAGCCTGGAGCTTGCGTTCCTCGTGGCGGACATGCTGCTCAAGCGCTGATCTGCCGTGGCATTGGATCGGCCGGCTCGACTCCAAGCCATCCTGGCGCGCGATGGCTCCCACTGCGTGTGGTGCCGACGAGACATCGACACCGATCTCGTTGCCGCCACCACCGAACACTTGGTACCCAAGATCAAGGGCGGCCCGAGCTGGCTGGAGAACGAAGTGGCTGCATGCCGCCGCTGTAACGGTGAACGTGGGCACCGCACGCCGGCCGAATGGGTCGAGGAATGCCGTCGGCGCGGCTGGGATCCCCAGGTCAGCGTGCTCGTGCGCACGTTCGAGTCCTTCCAAGAACGCGTCACGAAGGACGGAGGTGCCCGGCGGGCGCGCCCGTATGTGGTCAGCCAGTTGCGACGGTTACGTCGGTTAGCCCACTGACGCAACTAGACGATGCGTAGGACGATCGTCGTGCCGCGCGGCACCATCTCACCGGGGGATGGGGATTGATCGAACACGCGGTTCAGCCGGGTGAACTCACCATCGTCGATCTCTGCTTTCAAGCCAACCCGTTCGAGTTCGGCCACTGCCGCTTTGCGCCGCATGTCGATGAGATCGGGCACCTCGACCGGCGGTGGTCCCTTGGAGACGATGATCTCCACGGTGCTTCCCGCGTCGACCACGGTGCCGCCCTCGGGGGTCATCGATACAACGCGCCCTTGCGCTACCGACTCGGAGAACTCCTTGGTCGATTCCACTTGCACCCCGGCCTCTTCGAGCCGTCGGGTGGCCACACCTTCCTTGCGTCCGGTGATGTCTTCGAGTTCGACCGGTTCTGGACCCTTGGAGACCACGAGGTCGACCGGGGTATCGGGGGGCAGGTTGTCCCCGATCGGCGGGTCGGTGCGCGCCACCTGACCGGCGGGCACCGCATCGTCGAAGGCCTCGACCCGACCACCGGTGGCCAACCCGGCATCGATGATGGCCTGCGTTGCCCCAGCTGGATCGCTGCCGCGGACGTCGGGAACCGCGTAGCGCTCTGGGCCCAGCGAGACGGTCGCTTGCACGGTGCCGCCTGGCGCGACGCCATCACCCGGCGACGGATCGGTGGTCAGGATCGACCCCGCGGGGATCTCCTCGCTGTAGGCCTCGGCCGCTGCCAGCAGGGCCAAACCCTCGGCCGACAGTGTTCCCTCCGCCTGGTCGAAGGACTGCCCGATGACATCGGGAGTAGGGGAGTAGGTGCCCGGGCCGGCGGCCAGCCACCAGCCGGCGAATCCTGCCGCGCCGACCGCGATCGCGACCACGAGGGCGACGAGGGTGCGCAGCAGCGGGCGTCGGCGCGCTGGTTCGTCGTAATCGTGCTCGTCGTAATCGTGCTCGCGGTACGTGTCGTCGTCGTAGCCGGAATACGTGTGCTGGTCCTCGCCTGGCGAACGGGTGCCGACCACCAGGGTGTCGTTCATGGCCGGGGTATCGATGAAAGGTGTGGGTGCGGGAAGTGCGGCGCGGGCACGGCGGATATCGGCGAGAAAGTCCTGGGTGCTGCGGTACCGCCGAGCGGGATCGCGCCGGGTGGCGGTCATGGTGATGGCATCGGCGTGGGAGGGAATCTGGGGTAACACGCTCGAGGGCGCTGGAACGTCAGCGTTGACGTGTTGGTAGGCCACCGATAGCGGACTGTCACCGCCGTGCGGCACCGAGCCGGTGATCATCTCGAACAGGCAAATGCCGGCCGCGTAGATATCGCTGCGCTCGTCGGCTTCGCCGCGTTCCACCTGTTCCGGTGACAGATAGGCGACGGTTCCGATGAGTACGCCCGCGGTCGCATTCGTGTCGGACGTAGTAACCGCGCGGGCCAAGCCGAAGTCGGCAACCTTCACACGGCCATCGTGGGAGATGAGGACGTTCTCGGGCTTGATGTCGCGATGGACCAGACCAGCGGCGTGGGCAGCGGTGAGTGCTTCGAGGACCGGCTCGAGAAGGACGAGCGCCTGTTCGGTGGTGAGCGGGCCGTACTGCTCGATGACGTCCCTCAGCGTGCGCCCGGGGATGTACTCCATCGCGAGGTAGACCAAGCCGTTGGCTTCACCTTGGTCGTAGACGCCGACCACGTGCGGGTGGGAAAGGCGGGCGGCTGACTTGGCTTCGCGTTCGAAGCGTGCGACGAATCCTGGATCGGCTGCTAGGTGTGGGTGCATCACCTTCAGCGCGACAACCCGGTCCAAGCGCAGGTCTAGGGCCTCGTAGACGGTGGCCATGCCGCCGCGGGCGAGTAATGCGCGGACTTCGTAGCGATTGCCGACTATCGAACCGACGAGGCCATTACGCGCACTCGTCTCCATCTTCGCGAGTGTAGGTCGGCTCGTGAGAGCAAATCGGTAGCCACGCCCTCTACCGGCGTAGGGAGCCACGTACCGAATCGAGGCGTTCACGGGCGTTTCCGCGGACCTGCAGCACGCTGTGAACTGCGAGCTCGGGAATCACCTGGCTTTCCAGGATCTCGTGCGTTCGATCTCGCATTCGGGGGCCATCGCGGTGTAGGCCATCCGGTGTCCAGGGGATATCAGGTTGGCACCACACGAAGAGGTCGGTATCGACCGTGCCCTCGATAGCTGGTTGTAGGAGGGAGTGGTCTTCGAAGTATTGGACGCTGTAGACGGCGGTCATCAAGGGACTCGGATCGCACACGATGACGGACTCTCGTGCACTGCGGCCGCGGGCGTCGGCTAGGGCGGCAGCTTGGCGATCCATGATCGCGCGTTGCTCGTGTGCCACTGGTGCGCGACCATGCTGATCGACGAAAGCGCGCAGCTCCTCGGGAACCACCTCAGCGCCCATTTCACGTGCCAGATCGATGGCTAGTGCGCTCTTCCCGGTGCACTCACCCCCGAGCAGTTGGATCACAGTGGCCATGGGCGAGTATTGGATCATGCTCGGGCTTCCCGCGAATCTTGCCTATGCCGGTGTCCTGGTTTTTGTCCTCGTCGGCTCGTTATGGCTGGAAGTGGTCCTTCGCACCCATGTCTTCGCTCGTTTGCCGCGTCTGCTGCTTGTCCTGGCCGTGGTGATCTGGCCGTTCTTGCTGTGGGATGCCTACGCCATCCACGAAGGCCACTGGTGGTTCGATACTGACCGCATCTTGGGTGTCTACCTACCCGGCGATATCCCGCTCGATGAACTGCTGTTCTTCCTGGTCATCCCGATTGCCTCGATCTTGACCCTGGAGGCGGTGCGCAGCGTCCGCGGCTGGCCGGTGGGCGATGGCACCGATGAAGAAGTGCTCGAGCAGGTGAACCAGCCATGACGTACACGCAGATAGCGCTGTTGGCGGTGCCGCTTATGGTGCTCGTGGACCTGTTCGTGCTGCGGACCCGGTTGGTGACGCGCAAGGCGTTTTGGGTCTCCTACGCGATCATCGTGTTCTTCCAGTTGATCACGAACGGCATGTTCACCGGCTTCGGCATCGTGCAGTACGACGGCGACGCCATCATCGGTTCCGCTTCCCCGGAAACAGGGCCACCTGCGATGTTCGGCGACGGACGCATCGCCTTCGCGCCCGTGGAGGATCTGCTCTTCGGATTCGCGCTGATCTTGTTCAGTCTTTCGTTATGGGTGTTCTTCGGCCGGCTGGGGATTTCGCGCCGACCGATAGCCGGGCCGCCCATCTGGCGGTCTAGGACACGTACGTCGGATTGATACCGCGCACCTGCCCGGGGCCGTACTTGCGGCGGGCCCGCACCGCCCTCCGCCAGGCGGGTAGCGCAACCCACAAGCGTTGGCGCATGGGAACCGTGGCCCGCTTGCGGAACACCTCGTAATCGATGTGCACTACTTCGTCGGCGATCCCGCAATACAGGACCCGGGCGGCATCGATGCAGTCGCGTGAGGACGGGTGCAGCATGTCGATGCCAGGTCGTGATTCGCGCTCCAGGCGCTTCACGCGCTCGATCTGATGGCGTAACGCGGCCTTGACTTCGGGTGTGGTGTTGCGTTGTTCGAGAACGTCCCGCGTGACACCGAAGCGTTCAAGTTCGGCCATCGGCAGATAGACCCGCCCGCGGTCGAGATCCTCGGAGACATCCCGTACGAAGTTCGCCAACTGGAAGGAGACCCCCAGTTTCATGGCGTACTCGTAAGCGGCCGGGTCGGTTGGCTCCAAGATGGGCACCATCTGCAAGCCGATGACCGCTGCGGATCCATAAACGTACTCATACAGATCCTCGTAGGTCTGGTACTCGGCGACCGTCAAGTCCATCCGCATCGAGTGCAAGAACGCCTCGAAGTGTTCGATCGGGATCTCCCAACGGCGCACGGTATCGACGACCGCGCGGCAAACCGGATCATCGGAGTACCCCCGCCGGACATCGGACAAGAAGGCTTCGCCCCACGAGCCGAGCCAATCGGACTTCTCTTGATCGGTCAGGGTCGAGGAGAGATCGTCGACGATCTCATCGGCGTAGCGCGCGAAACCGTAGAGGGCATGAACGTAGGGCCGTTTGCCCGGAGGAAGGAGCAACGTCGCGAGGTAGTAGGTCTTGCCGTGTGCTGCGTTGAGTTCGCGGCAGCGTTCGTAGGAAGCGCGAAGTTCGGGATCGGTGATCCCGGCCGCCCGCAGGTCTCGCTCGCTCATCTGGGGTGATTATCGGCGAGCACGCGAGCGATACGCCGGATCCGGTCCGGTGATCCGTTCGGCCGCCAACCTTCCAGAGACCAGCACCATGGGTACGCCCACCCCCGGCTGGGTACCCGATCCGGTGAACACGACGTTCTGACCCCACAGATTGCCGGGGCGGAAGGGGCCGGTTTGCAGGAAGGAGTGTGCCGAAGCGAATGGTGCTCCGCGTTCCATGCCCTGATCGGCCCAGTCCTGGGGGGTGGTGATGTGCTCGACTTCGATCGAATCTCCGAAGCCGACGTAGCCGCGTTCTTCCAGGGTGCGGATGACTTCGTCCCGGTACCGGTCCTTCGTCAGTGACCAGTCGATCGGGGCATCGAGGTTCGGGGTGGGGAACAGCACGTAGTAGGTCTGCTTGCCGGGGGGCGCTAGGTCCGGATCGGAGTGGGTTGGGTTGGTGACCAGCAGACTCGGGTCGCTCATCAACTGCTTGCGATCGATGAGATCTTCGAATACCCCCTTCCACGATTGCCCGAAATGGATGTTGTGGTGGGCGATCTTCGAGTACGTCTGCGCCGAGCCGGCGAGCAGCAGGTAGCACGAGGGTGAGTAGTCCAGTCGGCGAATGCTCCACGGCTCGCGACCGAGGAGATCGCGGTAGGCAACGGGCAGATCGGGGTTCAGGACGAAGGCGTCGGCGGTGATGCGTTCGCCATCGGAAGTGATGACCGCCGTGGCGCGATCGGCGTAGGTCTCCACCGATTCCACGGTTACTCCGTAGCGGAACGTGACCCCGTGCTTCTCGGCCGCCGCCGCCATCGCTTGCGGCACCGCGTGCATTCCACCCTTGGGGAAGAACACTCCTGCTACGGAGTCCATGTAGGCGATGACGGCGTAGATGGCGAGGGCGTCGTAGGGAGACAGTCCTGCATACATCGCCTGGAAGGAGTACACCCGTTCGGTACGCGGATCCTTCAAGAACTCCCGCACCTTCGGTGCGAGCTTGCGGAAGCCACCGATGGCTGCCAACTTCGCAAGATCGGGGGTGAGGAGGTCGAAGGGGGAGTCGATGTTGCGGTCGATGAAGTCCTTCATCTCGTAGCGGTAGAGATCTGACACGAAATCGACGTAGCGGCGGTAGCCGGCTGCCTCTTCCGGTCCGATCACATTGCTGATCTCCTCGGCCATCTCGTCGACATCGGCATGGACATCCAAAACCGAGCCGTCCGGATAGAACGAGCGGTACAGAGGTGAAATCGGTGACAACTCCAACCAGTCGTCCATGTTCTCGCCGAGGGAGTCGAAAGCATCGGCGATCAAGTCCGGCATGGTGAGCACTGTGGGTCCGGTGTCCATCCGGTACGTACCGCCTGGACCCTCGATCGACAACTGCCCAGCGCGCCCACCGGGGATGTCCTCACGTTCGAGAACCGTCACCGAGCGGCCGGCGCCCGCAAGACGCATAGCCGCGGATAGTCCGGCTAGGCCCGCCCCGACGATCACGACCTCATCGCTCGGTCCGCTGACGGTCCGCGGGGTGCTGCGGGGCAGCCAGCGCGTGGCCTGGTCGAGCAGGGTCATCGTTCTCCTTGTCCTGGTGCCGGGTGACACCTCAGTCTGCCGTGTTTCACACCGATCGGCGCGTTGCGGCGTAGGCCAACCCGGTCAGCACCTGGCGGGCCTCATCATCGATGCCCGCGTCGGTCAAGGCAGCCAAAGACCGCTGCAAGAGTTCATCGATCATCGACTCGGTGTGCGCAAGCGCCCCGGTGTCCTCGATGATCGCGCGCAGCGTGGCAACTCCCGTGGCATCGAGTCCAGGGTCGCCGAGTAGGGCGCGCAGGTGGCCACCTTGGGTCTCGTCTGCGCGGTCGGCGGCGATCGCGATCAAGACAGTGCGCTTTCCCTCGCGAAGGTCGTCTCCAGCGGGTTTGCCGGTTTGCTCAGGATCGCCGAAGACCCCGAGTACGTCGTCGCGCAGTTGGAAAGCCTCGCCCAGGGGTAGGCCGTAGCCGCTGTAGGCATCGAAGACACTTTCCGGTGCATCAGCCAAGGCGGCGCCGATGTGCAGCGGGCGCTCGATCGTGTACTTCGCGGATTTGTAGCGAACAACCTGCAGTGCCCGATCCACCGAACCGCCACCGCAGGCCTGTTCCAGCAAGTCGAGGTACTGACCGGCCATCAACTCCGAACGCATTTCGTCGTAGATCGTCTTGGCGCGCATGAGGGCATCGCGGGGGAGGTCGGCGGTGAGGAGGACCTCATCGGCCCAGGACAGACAAAGGTCGCCGAGCAAGATGGCGGCACCGATACCGAAGGACTCCGGTGAGCCAAGCCATTGCTCGCCTCGGTGCAGGCCGGCGAAGCGACGATGTGCGGCCGGCAGTCCGCGGCGGGTGTCCGAACCGTCCATGACGTCGTCATGGATAAGGGCGCAGGCTTGCAGGAACTCCAGGCCGGTCACGGCTTGGACGACCGCGGAGTCCCAAGAATCGCGCTCGGCTGCCGGCGCCGCCCCGCGCCAGCCCCAGTAGGCGAAGGCCGGACGCAGTCGCTTGCCACCGGAGAGCAGATCCCGCAAAGCAGCAACGAGGGGTTCCATGTCCTTGCTTACCGAGGCGAGTAAGGCGCCTTGGTCGGCGAGGACCCGATCGATGCTGGCTTGCACCCGCGGGCGCAGATCGGCGGCATCCAACGGCCGCTTGAGCAATTCCTGCAGTAGGTCGGCGGGCTGCTCGCTGCCTTCCGATCGCATCGGAGCAGCGTAGCGATCAGGTAGATCAGGCCGATTAGGTTCTTCCGATCGCCTCCGCCGCGATCTCTGCGCCCATACCCACGAGGGGCAATCCACCACCGGGGTGCGTGCTGCCACCCACGAGGAAGAGTCCGGGGATAGGGGATCTGTTGGCCGGACGCGCGAAGGCTGCTCGCGCACCGTTGCTCGAGGTGCCGTAGATCGAACCGCCCGGCGCCCGGGCGCCGCGTTGTAGATCGGCGGGCGTTCGGATCTCCTGCCACACGATCCGATCCCGGATATCCATGCCCCGCGCAGCGAGGCGGTTCAGGATCGTTTGGGCGTAGTTCTCGGCCAGCCCAGGTGCATCCCAGTCGACTCCGCGGCCGGGATCGTGCCTGGGAGCATTCACGAGGACGAACCACGATTCGTGGTCAGCATCCGGACGCATCTGCGGATCATCCGGCGCACAGACGTAGATGGCCGGATCGTCGACCGGGTGCGGATCACGGCCGAAGATGGCATCGAACTCAGCGTCGTAGTCCTCGGGGAACCACACGTTGTGGTGGAGCAGGCCCGAAGTGCGCCCGCGCACCGCGAGCAGCAGCACGAAGCCGGCCAGGCTCGCATCGCTGCGCCGGATGGACTTGGCGGGCTCCTTGGCTCGAGGATCATCGAGCAATTCGGTGTAGACGGTGCCGGCATCTGCATTCGCAACCACGATGTCGGCGCGGTGGAAGGTGTCGTCGGCGATAACTCCGGTAACTCCGCGCTCGTCTGTTGTGATGCGCGTGATGTCCACGTTGGTGCGGACGTCTACCCCGAGATCGAGACAACGACGATGCAGGGCATCGGCGAGCGTTCCCACGCCACCGCCGAGGTGCCAGGCGCCGAATTCCTGCTCGACGTAGGGAACTGTCGCGAGCACGGCTGGTGCCTTGCGGGGATCAGAGCCGGTGTAGGTGGCGTAGCGATCCAGCAAGGTCACCGCACGTGGATCGGACAAGAGGGACTCACCAAGTCCCCGCAAACTCGACCACGGGGCGATGGTGCGTACGTCGGTGGGCTTTGCCAGCGGCAGTAGCGAGCGCCAGCCTTGTAGCGGCGATTGCAGGAACGGCCCGCGGGTCAAGCGCCACATCCGTCCAGCGCGATCCATCAGCGCGAGCCAATCCTGGGCGCTGCGTCCACCGAAAGCGTCCCCGAGCGCATTGGCGCACCTGGCCGGATTGACACCCGGCATCGTCACGGCGGACCCATCTGCGAATCGGTAACCGAACGCCGGTTCCACCGGCTGGAGATCCACCTCTTCTTCCAATGCAGCGCCGGTCTTCAAGAACAGATCGCGATAGACGGCCGGCAAGGTGAACAGGCTGGGACCGGTGTCGAAAGCGAAGCCGTCGCGGCGGTAGGTCGCAAGTTTGCCGCCAACGTTCGGGGCTTGTTCGAAGACCGTGACCGCATGACCCTTCACGGCCAACCGCGCTGCGGTGGCCAAACCGGCGGCGCCGGCCCCGATGACGATCACCTGGCTCATGACGAAAGTTGCCGGCCCTTCCATTGCGCGGTTCCGGTCAGATGACGCCACCACGACATCGTGTTTATGGCGACGAAGACCATGATCGAAGCCGGGTGGGTGAGAGTGTCGGGGAAGGTGCGTTCGCCGGTGCGGCGTGCCACCAGGAACCGCCCGCCCACGCCGGCTGCGTATCCGGCGAACCCCCAGGCACGGGTTGAGCCGCGACCCAGAACCGCGGCAAGGGCGGGAACCACGTACACGGCCACGAGGCCGGAGTTGATCACGAGGGATCCGGCGAGGCCTCCGAAGGCCTTCCATGCGGACTTGGTGTAGCCATCGATGAGGTCCTGCGGCGATTCGTACATGCGACAGGTCGCCAATCGTGAACCGTCGAGCGTCACAGCCCGCAGACCTGCCAACCGAACCGCGCGCATCAACTCGACGTCTTCGATGACTTCTCCGCGCACGGCCGCGTGGCCGCCGATGCTGCGGTAGGCGGGAGCATCGAAGACCATCAACTGACCATTGGCCACGGACATCGACGCCCACTGTTGCCGCTCGGCAACCGCCAGCGGAACGGTCGTGGCCCACGACCACACCAAGAGCGGTTGCACCAGACGTTCGAGCCAGCCCACGGATTCCTGCCGGGGGTAGGGGGCAACGAGTGCGAAGCCGCCGGAGCGCAGTTCGCGGATCAACGACGCCAGCGCCAGCGGTTCGAGGCGAACATCTGCATCGACGAATACCAAGATGTCGGCAACGGTGATTTCGGCGACGTCCGCGAGGCGAGCGCAGGCGTAGTTCTTCCCGAGCCAGCCGGGGGGAGGGGGTTCATCGGGCTGGCGGTGCACGTGAATGCGGGAATCATGCTCGGCTAAGGATTCGGCGATCGCTGCGGTGTGGTCGGTGGAACCGTCGTCGAGAACGTGAATCGACAGGTCTGTTACCCGACGTTGGGATTGCACGCTCGCGATAGTCGATCCGATGTGCTGTTCTTCATCGCGAGCCGGGATGAGAACTGCCACCTGCTCGGTGACATCTGTCTCGTCGGCCGATGGACTGCGCAACCGCCGCAGGTTCCAGGCCGTATGCACCGTCAAGGCGGTTGCCCCGAGAGCCAGCCAAGGCAGCAGTCTCCTCACCACTGCGGCTGGCTCCACAATTTCCATGCCCAGGGAATAACGACGACGCCCATTCCGAGAGCGCCCCAGATGGCGACACCCGGGCGAGAGAAGAACACTGCTGCTGCCAGGATGTTCGACGCGTAGGTCCACAGCAGCAATGTGTTCGGGACGGTGTCGGAAGCTGACTTCCGGGGTAGGCGATCCAGTGCGAACATCAGCACGATCCCACCGAGCCACCAACCCAGGAAGTTCTGCAGGGGGATGCCGTCGATGCCGGGTAGTTCCCAGCCGATCGAGTTCCACGTCCAGTAACCCTCGCCGACCATCTGTGGGTCGAGGAAGAAGTCCCAGGTCATCAGGAACCAGCCGCCGATGAGCGCCACACCCAAACTGGTAGTGGACAGGCGCTGGACGGCCAGCAGCATGGGGTAGGCGATCATCGCCCATGCCATGGGAATGAGGATCGGCACGCCGAGCACCTTCGGTCCGAGAGCCTGCGTATAGATGTAATCGCCGAAGGGAAACTGCGTTGTGGTTCCCAATACCTCGATCAACCAGCCGTAACTCAGCGAGATCGCGAGATAACCGGCGGTCCACGCTAAACCACGGTTCAGGTAGGCGTGCGAGGCCGAGGCGAGGAAGAAGGCGGTCACTGACACGGCCGTGACGATGACCCGGTTCTCGGCGGAAACGAGTACCCACACGATTTGGCTGACGATCGTGACACCAGCGAACAGCCAGGGGATGAAGCGCAACCACCCTCCACCGCGCCGACCGGTTTCCAATCGAGGCCCGGAATAGACGCGGTCGCTCATGCGGCAAGAGCATAGGCTGCGATGCGTGCCCGAACCCGACGAGGATTTCACCGTCGATGTGGCACGAGCCCTGGAGGCGATCCGCTCGTGGCAGGGCGCCTTCGGCGCATATCGAGCGCATCCGAGTGCGGATATTCCGGTCCAGGAATGGCAGACCGCCCTCGAGGAGTACCTGACCAGGTTGACCGCTCCTGGCGAGCAGTACCCGTTCTTCCATCCGCACTACGCCGGGCAGATGCTCAAGCCCCCGCATCCGGTCGCGACGGTTGGCTACCTCGCGGCGATGCTCATCAACCCGAACAACCACGCGCTCGACGGCGGCCCGGCGACGGCGGCCATGGAGAAAGAAGTGGTGGCTGACCTGGCGGTGATGTTCGGTCTCGCCGATCACCTGGGGCATCTCACCTCCAGCGGCACCATCGCCAACCTCGAGGCGTTGTGGGTGGCCCGCCATGAGCGCCCGGGTAAGGCGATCGCGGTCAGCCGCGACGCCCACTACACGCACGAGCGGATGTGCGAAGTCCTCGGTATCGAGGCAGTGCTGGTGGACGTGGACGCCCGTGGCCGGATGGATGTCGACGATCTCCTGCGGGTGATCGAATCGAATGACGTCGGAACGATCGTGGCCACGGTGGGTACCACGGGTCTCGGTGCGATCGATCCGCTCGCGCACATCACGGCGATCGCCCGCGATGCGGGTATCCGGGTGCATGTCGATGCCGCCTACGGAGGCTTCTTCACGCTCATCGCCGATGATTCCAGCGACGGAGTTCCCAGCGAACACTTCCGCGCGATCGCGCAGGCCGACTCGGTGGTGGTCGATCCGCACAAGCACGGCCTTCAGCCGTACGGCTGTGGTGCGGTGCTCTTCGCCGATCCCCAGGTGGGTCGGCATTATCGGCACGATTCGCCGTACACCTACTTCTCCAGCGACGAACTGCACCTGGGGGAGATCTCCTTGGAGTGCTCGCGCGCCGGTGCGGCAGCAGGTGCCTTGTGGCTGACCACGCGGATTTTCCCGCTCACCGCCGAGGGTCTTGGGCGCGTCCTGCGCCCGAGTATCCGAGCTGCGCGCCGCATGCACGCACGCTTGCAGGATTCACCTAGCTGGCAGGCGCTGCAAGAACCCGAACTCGACATCGTCGGTTACTGCACGCGTACCGATTCCGCCGAAGCCATGGACGCAAAGAGTGCACGGGTCTTTCATGAGCTGGCGAACCGGACTCGCGATGAGCAGTGGCACCTGGCCACCTACTCGATGAAGCGAGCGGACCTCGCGCGCCGGGGAATCGAGGTGACAGGTGACCTCGACAGGGTGCGCATCTTGCGCAGCGTCTTGATGAAGCCCGAGCACGAGTTCGTGGTCGATGATCTGGTCGACGTGCTTGAGGCCACGGAGCGTTCTACGGTTC
>CAZWIW010000039.1:2011-14261 GCA_964634545.1 uncultured Rubrivirga sp. | reverse complement strand
CCATTCCCGACGCCAACCAGGTGGGCAAGGTCACCCCGACGGGAGCGGTGACCACCTACTCCACGGGCACCGACATCTACTCGTTCATCACCCCGGGCCCCGAGGGCAGCAACCGGATGTACATGGCCTCGGCGGTAGCCGGGAATCTGGGAATCGTGCAGATGAACGGGACCGTGGGAACGATCGCCGGCCCTCCGAACTCGGTGTCCTCTAACGATATTCAACTGATCAACGATCAGATCTGGTTCATTCCCGTGACCCGGAACGGCACGTCGACCCTCACGCGGTTGGTCAACGATTCGAGTTTCGCGCAGATCGTCGATGGCGCCATGCCGAGTCCGTTCAACATCGGTACGGGCATCGACGGCACTATGTGGGTCGCGAGCTTCAACAGCACCGTCTCCCACGTCACCACGGCTGGGGCAGTGGTTGCGACCTATGGCACCGGGGGTGTGCTTCGGCGGTCTCTGCAGGCGCAAGACGGCAACGTCTGGGCCACCGTCGGGGATGGAGTGAATCGGATCCTGACTGGTGTAGTCCCGACGTCGACCGCCGCACCCACGCTCGATCCGACCACGGGTCTTGCGGCCGGAACCGCCGTGACCACCACCAACGGCTCGTGGAACTACCGTCCGACGAGCTACAGCTACCAGTGGCAGTCCTGCGCTACCTCCGATGCGACCTCGTGCGCTGACGTTCCCGGTGCAACCGGGCAGAGCTACACCGTGGCGACTACTGACGTCGGCAAATACATCCGAGCCGGCGTTCGTGCCTCCAATCTCAACGGTGCTTCCCAGCCTGCCTACAGCGCACTCGCTGCTGCCGGTGCGGCACCTGCACCCACGCCGCCTGCACCAGTGCCGGCAACCGGGGCAATCGCCAACATCGGCAACGGCGCGGTCATGGAGTTGGATGCGCCCGCGAAGCAGAAGCGCAACAAGCGCAAGTGGTACGAGGTGGTCTTCTCCGTTACCGACGTGCAGGGCACCGTCACCTTCGAGTTCCGTAAAGGCAAGCGAACCAAGACGAGGACCGTCACCATCGACGAGGGATTGGCCGAGTACCGCTGGAAGACACCACGGAAGTGGCGTAAGGGCCGCACCACGGTCACCGCCACCTTCATCCCGGCTGCGGGTTCGCCTTACACCTCCGGTGAGGTCCGTGATCGGGTGCGCATCCGCTAGAAGTAATCAAGTCGTTGACGCGGGGAAGGTCAGCAATCGCCGAACCTTCTCCACGTCAACCCGCTAGCGTTGTGCGATGACATCCGTCAATCACCAGATCCTTCTCGCCAAACGCCCCGATGGCCCCGTGGATGCAGACTGCTTCGTTGCCGCTGAGTCCGCCGTCCCCGAACCGGGGGACGGGGAGGTCCTCGTTCGCGTGGATTACCTCTCCATCGACCCGACCATCCGGATGTGGATGGCGATGGATACGTACCTGCCGGCCATCGAGATCGGCGCACCGATTCGCAGCGCTGGACTGGGCACGGTGATCGAGTCCAACAACGACGACATCCCCGTGGGCACCGTGCTGTTCGGTACACCCGGCTGGCAGGAGTTCGCGGTGATGGGCCCGCGCGATCAGGTCGTGCCCGAAGGCGTCGACCCCACGGCCGCGTTGAGCGTGTTCGGTATCACCGGACTCACCGCCTACTTCGGGCTGATGGAGATCGGCCGCCCCAAGGAAGGGGAGACCGTCGTCATCTCCGGTGCTGCGGGTGCTACCGGATCGGTGGTCGGCCAGATCGCCAAACTGCAAGGCTGCCGCGTGGTGGGAATCGCCGGCAGCGAGGAAAAGTGCCGGTGGTTGACCGAAGAACTCGGCTTCGACGCAGCCATCAACTACCGCACCGAGAACGTGGGCGCCGCGCTGCATGCTGCATGCCCGAACGGGATCGATGTGTTCTTCGACAACGTCGGGGGAGAGATCCTGGAAGCGGCGCTGGCCAACCTCGCCCTGCACGGGCGCGTGGTCATGTGCGGGGCGATTAGTCAATACAACGATGCCGTCCCACCTGCGGGCCCGCGGAATCTGTCGGTGCTGATCTCCAAGCGCGGTCGGATGGAAGGCTTCATCATCTTGGACTTCCTGCCGCGCGCTGGCGAGGCGATCGCGCAACTGGCCACCTGGGTGATGAGTGGACAGATCCACTACAAGGTCGACGTGCTCGACGGTTTGGCCGCCGCCCCGGAGGCGTTGCGGCGGCTGTTTAGCGGTGAGAACACCGGCAAGATGCTGGTGCACCTCACCTAGGTCAGTTGCTGCGCTGCTCGAGGTAGTAGCGCAGTTGCAGGCTGACGGCTGCGCCTTCACCAACCGCCGAAGCGAGTTGCTTGGTCGAGCCGGAGCGGACATCACCGGCGGCGAAAACGCCGGGCACGGAGGTCGCCATCGTGCGATCCGTGGCGATGAAGCCGCGTTCGTCGAGGTCGAGGAGTCCGTCGAGCCAGCCGGTGTTGGGGTCAAGCCCAATGAAGACGAATACCGCGGCCGTTTCGTGCTCGTACTCGACGCCGTCGGGTCCGGCGAGCGTGACCGACGTGAGTCGGCCGTCTTCGCCGGCATTGAAGCGCACTAGTGCAGTGCCGAGGCGTAGATCCATCGCAGCGTGCTCAGCCACTTTGGTTTGCAGGATCTTGGAGGCCGCAGGCTTGTCGCCGCGTTCGATCACCGTCACATGCTCGGCGAACTTGGTGAGGAAAAGGCCTTCTTCGAGTCCGGAGTTGCCGCCACCCAGCACCGTCACATCAGTGGCTCCCTTGTAGAAGGGGCCATCGCAGGTGGCGCAGAAGTGAACTCCCGCGCCGATGAGGTCGCTCTCGCCAGGGGCGTTCGTTCGCCGATACTGCGAACCGGTCGCAACGACGACGGCACCCGCGCTTACCTCCTGGCCGGTGGACAGCACCACCCGTGCGGCACCGTCGCGTGGCTCGATGCGCTCCACGGCCACCGCCGATAGCAACTCCACGCCGTAGCGTGCGGCCTGACGGGCGATGCGGTCGGCGAGTTCAGCGCCTTCGATGCCATCGGGAAAGCCCGGGTAGTTGTCGAGGCGTTCGGTGATGCCTGCCTGCCCGCCGAGGGCGGACCTCTCGACCACAAGAGTGGAAAGGTCTTCACGTGCGGCGTAGATGGCGGTGGTTAGCCCGGTGGGGCCGCCACCCACGATGACAACGTCGTAGGTGTTCGTTGCTGCTTCCCTGGTCAGGCCGAGCTTTTCGGCAAGTTCCTCATTACTCGGTTCGGCCAAGTGCGAGCCGTCGGGAAAGACAATGGTGGGGATGATCTGCTTGCCGCCGTTGTACTCCAGGACGGCGGCTACTTCATCGGGGCGGGCCTCGAGATCGACATAGGTGTACTCGATGCGCTGGTCGCGTAGGAACGCCTTGCTGCGCCGGCAATCCGGGCACCACTCGGCGCCGTACAGAACGATGGAATTCGCGGTGGCAGAGCTGTCAGTAGGCGCGGACATCGACGTCCTCTCGGCAGGGGAGATTGCTGCAGCGAGCGTACGCCCCGGCCATCGATGGACATCTGGCCTTCCCTGAGAGGCGCCGCTAACTCCGCTGTTCGGTTTTTACTCATACTCACGCGAGCAACGGTTCAGCATGATGGACGGCCTGATTCGCGTCTGCCATGGTCGCAAAAGTTCTGGAGCCTCCATAACGTCACCGGAAGGACCACCCATGCAAACTCGTCCCTGGCAGCTCGTCGCACTAGCAACAATGTGCTTCATCACAGCGCTGCATCTCTTCAAAGGCGCGCTGGAGGAAATCCTCGCAGTGTCGAATTACGCGAATGTCGAAGCGCTTGCCGATCAAGGCTTCATGGGTGGCGACGTCAGTTCCGTCCTCGACCATCTTGCGTTGTCAGCGGACGTCTTCGGAATCATGACCGTCATCGTGTTCATGTTCGGCTTCCTGCTCTACCGAGGGCAGTACCTCGCAGGTGTGCGCCTGACGGGAACGATCTTCTTCGCGATCGGGTTCGTCGGCTACGTGCTGCAAGGCGGCTCATCGGACGATGGCACGGCGCTGAGCACCACGGGCGACCGCGTCATCACGATCGGCCTGCTGGGAATCGTGCTCGCGGGATTCATCTCGTTGTTCTTCGGTCGATCGGCTACCTGGGTCGCAGCGCACAAGGAGGGCTAGCAAGCCGCGCTATCCCGGTGGATTCCACACCGGGGCCACTCCTGATGGTGGGCGATACTGGAATCGAACCAGTGACCTCTTCCGTGTCAAGGAAGCGCGCTAGCCCCTGCGCCAATCGCCCTCGGCTAATGCTGTTGTGTTGTTCGAGGTGGAGACGGGATTCGAACCCGTGTACACGGATTTGCAGTCCGTTGCCTCGCCTCTCGGCCACTCCACCAAGCGGTGAATCGGGCCGGAACCGGACCCACCCCTCGAGCGGACGACGGGATTCGAACCCGCGACCCTCACCTTGGCAAGGTGATGCGCTACCAGCTGCGCTACGTCCGCATTCCCTTTCGGGAGGGCCCAACCTTAGCCGACACGAATGCCGGAAGTGTCGGGGCCTAGGCGGAATCGACCGATGGCGGGCAGGATGAGCCAATGCGCAGCTCCGCCGTCGCCCAGGTGGGTGGCATGTGGGCCTGGGAGCCCGATGTCATCACCTCCGACCTGGATGAGTTGCGCTCGGGTGGGCGCTGGGCGGTGGTGGTGCCCTACTCGGGCGATCCGGTCTTGGTGCGCTTCACCCAGTGGTCGGTCAATCCGCCGGATGAACCAATCGGGCCCTGGAGTGGGGCCCCGATCGACAACTGGCAGTCCTCACTCGACGAGGAGGGCTACATCCGCGGGGTGCGCCGAATCCAGGAGCACATCGGCCGCGGCGAGGTGTACCAGGCGAACCTGTGCCGGGTGTTGTCCACGCAGATCGCAGCCGGCGAGGACATCGTGGCCCTGCACCTGGCGCTCGGCCACGGCAATCCAGCCCCGTACCAATCCGTCATCAGCGTGCCCGAGGTCGATGTGCACGTGGCGTGCGCCTCGCCGGAGTTGTTCTTGCGCCGTGATGGCGACATGTTGAGCAGCGGCCCGATCAAAGGCACCGCACCCTCACCGGCACTTCTGCTGGAAAAGGACCTGGCAGAGAACGTGATGATCGTGGATCTCGTGCGCAATGACCTGTCACGTGTTGCGCAAACGGGCTCGGTGCGTGTCCCGGACCTGCTGCGGGTCGAGGAGCACCCGGGCCTGGTGCACTTGGTCTCCGATGTCGAGTGCCGACTGCGGCGCGAGGTGGGCTGGCAGGACATCTTCGATGCAACGTTCCCACCCGGGTCGGTGACCGGGGCTCCGAAGCATTCGGCGCTACAGATCATCGATGCGATCGAAACCGCACCTCGCGACGTCTACTGCGGCGCGGTGGGCTGGATCGATGCGGATCGCAATGCAGCGGAATTAGCGGTGGCGATCCGCACTTTCTGGATCCGCGGGAACACGTTGTCCTTCGGTACCGGTGCTGGAATCACCTGGGGATCTGATCCGTACGGCGAGTGGCAGGAAACCGAGCTGAAGGCCCGCCGGTTGTGTCAGGTCGCGGCCGCACCTGTGCCAGTGCGGGCGTCGTCGGCAACGTGGGCCGGCTCCTGATGGGCGTATGGCTGAGCATCGATGGTGAGGGCTCGCTCGTCGATCGGCACGAGGCACGCGTGTCGGTCTTCGATCATGGACTCACGGTTGGCGATGGGATCTTCGAGACGATCAAGGTGATGGAAGGCGAGCCGCTGGCGGTGACCCGCCACCTGCGGCGCTTGCAGCGTTCTTGCGAAGTATTGGGATTGCACGCCCCTGACCTAGGCGAGATCACCGACGGCATTGCTGCCGTGCTCGGCAGCGACAGTGACAGCGCGCGGCTAGGTCGCCTACGGATCACCGTTACCGGTGGTGCTGGACCGCTAGCCAGCGACCGAGGCGACGCATCAGCCACCGTCGTCATCGCCGTAAGCGCGATGCAGCCGTGGCCAGCGACCACGAGTGCGATCTTGGTGCCCTGGGTGCGCAACGAACGCTCGGCGATCACCGGAGCCAAGAGCACCTCGTACGCGGAGAATGTCGCGGCCTTGGCGTGGGCGCACGACCGTGGCTACTCCGAGGGCTTGTTCGTGAACACGGTCGGTCAACTCTGCGAGGGAACCGGCACGAACGTGTTCGTCGTGCACGGTGAGACGGTCATGACACCTCCGCTGACAAGCGGCTGCCTGGCCGGTGTCACCCGCGAGTTGCTCGTGGAGTGGGGCCTGGCGATCGAGAAGGATTTGGCACTCGAGGATCTGCATTCCGCCGATGAGGTGTTCCTGACCTCGAGTACCCGCGATGTGCATCCGGTGGTGCACCTCGGTGAGCGCACTTGGGATGGCGCCGGTTCCGTGACGCGGCAGGTTGCCGCGCAATACGTGCGGCGGATCGCCCAGGACATCGACCCGTAACGGCGTGCGTCGGAACGGCCCTGGTTGGAAACGACGAAGGCCCCCGCCGAAGCGGGGGCCTTCGCATAGATGGATTTAGCGTCCGCGGTACTTACGCACGGTGCGGAACTTCTGCCATTGGCCGGCAACTGCAGGTGCCGTTCCGACCACGGTGCACTCACCCTTGCTCTTGATGCGGACAGTCACCGATCCGTTATCGGGGTAGAGCAACTTGCAGTGCTTGCGGCCGCCGCCCTTCTTCAGGATCTTCCACCGGATGTTCTGTCCGGCGTTGGTGTCTGCCTGTCCCGGGCTCTCAAGAACCAGCACACGGCCGACCTTGAAACGACCTGACGGCGGAGCGGAGACATCGGCCGTCTGGACGCCCGGAATCAGGTTGACGGTGTAGCCGTAGGTGACCGGGGCGTACCCGTTCCCACCGGGCGAACTCGCCTGCAGGTTGCACACGCCCGAACCGGTCGGCACGTTGATGGTCAAACCCGCCACCTGGCACGGTCCGGTCTCACTCAACGTCACCGCCGCACCCGACAAGGTGCTGGCCTGGAAGGTGAAGTTCGAGCCGTTACCCAAGGTGTAGGTGCCATTGGGTGCCCACGGTCCCCAGCCGGGCTGGACCAAGGTGATCTGATCGGTTTGCGCCGGTGCACCGGAGATGGTCACCACATCGTTCGTGGAACCTGAGCCCCCGGCGTTAGTGGTGTAACTGGCACCCAGGGTGACCTGCCCGGCGACATTCGGCGTCCACTGGAAGGTGGCAACACCGTTGACGATCGGGATGGCCGCGCTGATCGGGGCGCCGTTCAGCGTGAAGCCCACAGTGCCTTGGGTGCTCGCGGGTGCGAGGGTTGCCGTCAAGGTGACTGGTACACCTTGGGTCATCGTCGGAGGGGCCTTCAGCGAGATCGTGCCGCCGCTATCGGTCGCCTGAATGATGTCTTGCGCGGAAGTCGAACCGCCGGCCATCGCGCTCGCCGGCTGGTAGGTCGCCTGCACGATGTACTGACCGGTGGTGGTCGGTGTCCACCAGTAGTAGGCGTAGGACTGTCCCGATCCTGGCCCTGGCGTTAGGCCCATGGTCTGCAGGGTGGCCCCGGTGGCGTCCTTGACCACGACTGTTCCGGTCGGCTGGTAGCTACTTGGGCTATTGGACTGAACGGTGACGGTGATCTTGGTGGCGGTGCCCACCTTTGCGCTGTTGGGCGCGCTGATCGTGGTGGTGGTCGCGACCGGGGAGATCGTCACGGCACCGGGGTTACCTAGTCCGTCGCAGTTACTCAGCGTGAAGGTCGCCGCACCAGTGGTCAGTGGCGTCCATTGAAAGGTCGCTTGACTGCTGCTACCGGTTTGGGTGATTGGCCCATCGACTGAGGACTGGGCCACCCCGTTGATCGTGGGCACCATCGTGCAGAACTCCTCGCCGAGGCCGGTCGGCTGGATGTTGGTGACTGTCACAGACTGCGTTACCCCGACGGGTCCGTTAACGAAGCCGCTGACAGCGGCATTCGCCGTGGGCGCGACGGTCAGCGTCGCGGCGGCGATAGCCATGCCGCTCGCCGCGGCGATGGTGGCGCGTGGACCGCGCCAACTCTTTACCAATCTCATGTATCTCTCCTCAGGAAGGCCCCGAAGGTGGGCGATGCCACGCTAGTCCGGTTGGGTGCTTGATCTAGCGGCTACACGCCCGAATGGGCAGGGAAATCCGAACGTTGGTCAACGAGGGGGCGGGTGGGGGTCTGCGGTAGCATCGCGGGGCTTCGGGCGATTGGCTCAGTGGTAGAGCGCTCGCTTCACACGCGAGAGGTCACTGGTTCGAACCCAGTATCGCCCACCCAGAAAGCGACCGTCCGCACACAGGCCTGAGGAGTATGGGGTGTCCCAGACAGCCTTGGATGTGCTCGGTGCGGACCGGAGCGTCGTTGCGGCGCGGATCAACGGCGAGATCAGGGATCTTGCGACCCCGGTCAGCGAAGGCGATGAAATCGAGCCGATCAGCGTCGAGAGCGATGAAGGTCTGGCGATCCTGCGGCATTCCAGCGCCCATGTGGCCGCCCAGGCCGTCCAGAAGCTGTTCCCGGAGGCCAAGCTCGGCATCGGCCCGCCCATCAAGGACGGCTTCTACTACGAGTTCTCCGTCGCTGAACCTTTCACGCCCGATGACCTGAAGGCCATCGAGAAGGAGATGATCTCGATCCTGAAGTCCGGTCAGGAGTTCCGCCGGCGCGTGGTCTCAGAGCCCGAGGCCGTCGCGGAGTTGGCCGAAGAGCCGTTCAAGTTGCGTCTCATCGGCAGTGACGGCGGCGCGGAGGTCATGGAAGTCGGTGGCGCGGAGCTCACCATCTACGACAACGTCGATGCGAAGTCCGGGGAAGTGTGCTGGAGCGATCTGTGCCGCGGCCCGCATGTGCCTAACACCCGGTACATACCGCCGAACGCCGTGAAGGTTATGCGTTCGTCGGCGTCGTACTGGCTTGGTGACCAGGCGAACGAGTCCCTGCAACGTCTCTACGGCACAGCTTGGCCGTCGAAGGATGAACTCAAGGCCTACCTGACGTTCCTAGAGGAAGCAGAAAAACGCGATCACCGGCGCCTCGGGGCCGAATTGGATCTGTTCTCCTTCCCAACCGAGATCGGCTCGGGCCTAGCGGTCTTCCACCCCAAGGGCGGGGTGGTGCGCCGGGTGATGGAGGACTACTCGCGCAAGCGCCACGAAGAAGGCGGCTACGAATTCGTCAACTCCCCGCACATCACCAAAGCGCAGCTGTTCGAGCAATCCGGTCACCTGGATTGGTACTCCGAGGGCATGTATCCGGCGATGCACCTTGATGCCGAATACGACGCCGACGGAAATGTGCGCAGGCAGGGTGCGGACTACTACCTGAAGCCGATGAACTGCCCGATGCACAACTTGATCTTCAGCGCGCGTGGGCGTTCCTACCGGGAATTGCCGCTGCGGTTGTTCGAGTTCGGGACCGTCTACCGCTACGAGAAGTCCGGTGTGGTGCAAGGGCTGACCCGCGCCCGCGGCTTCACCCAAGACGACGCGCACATCTACTGCACCACGGAGCAGATGCCGGAGGAACTCGACCGGCTGCTGACCTTCGTGCTGGATCTGTTGCGCGATTACGGCCTCGATGACTTCTACCTGGAGCTATCCACCCGCAACCCGGAGAAGTCCGTGGGCACCGAGGAGGAATGGGCCGAGGCGACAGAGGCACTACGGGTGGCTGCAGAAAAGCAGCACCTGGAGCTGGTGCTGGACGAAGGCGGTGCGGCGTTCTACGGACCGAAGATCTCGGTGCAAGCCAAGGACGCCATCGGGCGCACCTGGCAGATGAGCACCATCCAGGTCGACTTCCAATTGCCGCAACGCTTCGACTTGGAATACCAGGGCGCAGATGGCACCAAGCAGCGCCCGATCATGATCCACCGCGCGCTGTTCGGGTCCATCGAACGCTTCTTCGCGGTGCTACTCGAGCACTACGCGGGTGCTTTCCCACCGTGGCTGGCACCTGTTCAGGTGGTCGGCATCCCGATCACCGATGAGCATGTGGCGTACCTGCAGCAGGTCGCGGACAAGCTTCGTGACAAGGGCGTGCGTGTCGAGGTGGATACCTCCGATGACCGCATGCAAAAGAAGATCCGCAGCGCCCAACGCGCGAAGGTGCCCTACATGCTGATCGCTGGCGATGAAGACGTGGCCGCCGGCGCGGTGTCCTTCCGTTACCGCGATGGGACGCAGAAGAACGGCGTTCCTATCGACGAGGCGATCGACGAGATCACGCAGGCAATCGATGAGCGGGTGCAGGTCTGAGATGTCCGACGACTGGGAGCGCATCTACACACCGCACCGCATGGTCTACCTGCGCGGCGGTAAGAAGCCGAAGACCACCGAGGCCGGTGCGGATTGCCCGTTTTGCATCGCCCCGGATCTACCCGAGGAAGAGGGTCTGGTCTTCGCCCGCGGTGAGCATGTGTACGGGGTGTTGAATCTGTACCCATACAACTCCGGGCACGTGATGATCTGCCCCTACCGGCATATCGCTGAGTATCCGGAGATCGATCACGCGGAGATGGTCGAACTCGGGGAGTTCACCCAGCGCACGATGCGCATCTTGCGCAAAGTCGCAACGGCGCAGGGCTTCAACGTCGGAATGAACCAAGGCTCACTGTCCGGTGCCGGCATCGCCGGCCACCTCCACCAGCACATCGTTCCCCGTTGGGGCGGTGACACGAACTTTATGCCGATCATCGGCCAGACCAAGGTGATCCCGCAGTTACTCGAGGACACTCGCCAGTTGCTGGCCCAAGCGTGGATAGACGGCGTGGGTCTCGCCGACGACGAAAACGTCTGACCGTGCTGAACAACCCCGCTGCCCGCAAGGTTGCCGCTGTTGTCATCGACCCGCCGGCGAAGCTGCTGGTGAAGTTGAAGGTAAGCCCCGATGTGGTCACCCTTGTAGGGACGATCGGGGCATCGGCCAGTGCGTTGATCTTGATCCCGCGCGGGGAATTCATCTGGGCGATCGTGTTGATCACGCTCTTCGCGCTCAGTGACCTCATCGACGGGACGATGGCCCGGCTCACCGGCTCGAGTGGTCCGTGGGGAAACTTCCTCGATGCCACGCTCGATCGGGTCACCGATGGTGCGGTGTTCGGTGCGTTGGTGTGGTGGGGAGCAACCCAGCAGAACTATTGGATCGTTGGTGGTGGGCTGCTCGCGTTGGTCACCGGTCAAGTGACGTCGTACGCGAAAGCGCGAGCCGAAGCGGTCGGTGCCACGGCGAACGTCGGCATCGCCGAACGCGCCGAGCGGTTGATCCTCGCCGGCATCGGCATTCTGCTCACCGGCTTCGGGGTTCCTTACGTGCTGCCGGTGGTGCTGTGGATCGTGGGGGTGGCTGGCGTCATCACCGTCATCCAGCGGATGGTCGAGGTTCGACGCCAATTGAAGGGGAGCGGCAGCGGTGCCTGAGGGCGTGGCATCTGTCCGCGCATCGGCGAGCCAATCGCTCACCGCGTGGTTGTACGACGTCGGCTGGAAAGTCACCCGCACATTGCCGGAACCTGCGGCCAACGCGGTGTTCCGGCAGATGGCCGACACACTGTGGCGTCGGGACGCCGGGGGAGTGGTGCAGTTGCAGAGCAACCTGCGCCGCGTGCATCCGGAGGCGAGCCAGGACGAGATCCGCGAACTCAGCCGCGCGGGAATGCGCAGTTACTTGCGTTACTGGTGCGAGGCGTTCCGGTTGCCCTCCTGGCCGAAAGAACGGATCGCGGAGACGTTCATTCTGGAGCGTCGGGAGTTCCTCGACGACGCGCTTGAGCATGGTGGCGTGCTGATGATCCCCGGGCACATGGCCAACTGGGATCACGCCGGAGCCTGGGCTGCCACCACGTACGGATCCGTCACCTCGGTGGCTGAGCGGCTCAAGCCGGAGAAGTTGTTCGAGAAATTCCTGGACTACCGCCGTGAACTCGGGATGGACATCCTGGGCACTGGTGAAAGCGACGTGTTGCGCCAACTCACCCGCCGGCTACGCGACGGCAAACTCGTTGCCCTGCTCGGCGATCGAGACATCAGCCGCAACGGCGTGCATGTGGATTTCTTCGGGGAGCCGGCCTCTTTCCCGGCTGGACCGGCTGTGTTGGCGATGATGACCGATGTGCCGCTCCATCCGGTGACTATGTGGTTCGACGGCGAGGTATGCCGCGGTTACGTGCACGACCGCATCGAGATGCCTACCGAAGGTGAGCGCGCTGATCGGATACGTGGGATCACCCAGCAACTCGCAA
>CAZWIW010000039.1:0-1911 GCA_964634545.1 uncultured Rubrivirga sp. | reverse complement strand
CCTACCGAAGGTGAGCGCGCTGATCGGATACGTGGGATCACCCAGCAACTCGCAAAGGGTTGGGAAGCGGGAATCCGCGAACACAGCGCTGATTGGCACATGCTGCAGAAGGTCTGGGTAGCCGACTTGGATGAGCGACATCGGCAGGTTCCGGCATGAGCATGCGTGTTGGACTGGTCTGCCCTTACGCCTGGGATGTTCCCGGCGGCGTGCGCTCGCATGTTTCCGACCTCGCGATCACCTTGCGTTCCCGTGGGCACGAAGTGAACGTCCTGGCGCCCGTCGAGGAAGAAGACGACCTCCCCGAGTGGGTGACCGACGGTGGCCGGCCGGTTGCCGTCCCTTACAACGGCTCGGTCGCCCGCTTGAGCTTCGGTGTGAAGGCAACTAGGCGAGTGCGTGCGTGGATCCGTGAGGGCGACTTCGACATCGTGCACATCCACGAACCCCTCGCACCGAGTCTGTCGCTGCTCACCTGCTGGTCGGCCCGCGGTCCGCTCGTTGCCACCTGGCACTCCTCGCACGATCGCTCGCGGGTGCTCACTGCCGGCTACTACATCGCGCAAACCGCCATGGAGAAGCTACGCGGCAGCATCGCCGTCAGCGAGGAAGCCCGGCGCACGCTCACTGGCCACGTGGGCGGCGATGCCGTGCTCATCCCCAACGGTGTGCGGGTCAAGGACTTCACTCCGGATGCGCACGATCGTCAGCGCCGGCGCGAACTTCTGTTCCTCGGCCGGATCAAGGAACCCCGCAAGGGCTTGTCCGTGCTGATCGAGGCCTTACCGATGATCCTCGACCAAGTGCCAGATCTCACGGTGATCGTCGCCGGTCCCGGAGACGATGAGGACATTCGCAAGGAAATCCCCGAACACATCGACCGGGCGATCACCTTCATCGGCACGGTCAGCGATCAACGCAAGCAGGAACTGCTGCGCGAGGTGCAGGTGTATGTCGCCCCACACACCGGCGGTGAATCTTTCGGCATCGTGCTGGTCGAAGCCATGGCCGCCGGCGCCTGCGTGGTCGCCTCGGATATCCCGGCCTTCCAACAGGTCTTGGAGAACGGCAAAGCCGGACGCCTGTTCACCACCAATGATCCGCGATCCCTTGCCGATGCCGTGTTGTCCGTCCTGGCCGACGATGCTGCGCGCCGGGCCCTGGCCGACCGCGGATACGCCCGCGCCGAGCAATACGACTGGGACACCGTGGTGGACGAAGTGCTTGATGTCTACGACAGTGTGCGGGTGCCGGGCGACAAGGTGACCGAGGATCTGCGGGGCCAAGCGCTCGGCAGATTCGCCCATCGAGCAGCCTTCGGGCTCGGTCGCAAGCAAGGGGGTGCGCAGTGAGTTGGTGGTGGTTGATCCTCGTCGTCGTTCTCATCGGATTGTTCGGCCTTTATCTTTCGATGACCGCCGGTCGGCTCGACGCCCTGCATAAGCGAATCGACACCGCTGAATTGGCTCTCGATGCCCATCTCCTGCGTCGATCCTCTGTCGCGCTTGAGTTGGCTACCAGCGGAGTGTTGGATCCCGCCGGTGCGATCGTGGTGGCCGAAGCGGCGCATGCCGCTCGCACCGCGGCCGATGGCGATGGCGATCACCGTGATGCCGAGCACCGGCGCATCCGGGCCGAGGCTGAATCCGCCCTCAGCCAAGCCCTCGAAGCCACACTCGATGAGGAGGAAATCGAACAGGTGCGTGAAGCACCCGGGGGAGCCGAGCTCATCGACGAACTCGCCTCATCAGGTCGGCGGGTGCAACTATCGCGCCGTTTTCTCAACGATGCGGTGCGTGCCTGCACCCAACTGCGCGATCAGCGCATGGTGCGCACCTTCCGCTTGGCCGGGACGAGCCCGTGGCCGCAGACCGTGGAACTCGACGATTCCCTACCCCCGGCCCTAGCGAC
>CAZWIW010000038.1:13285-14441 GCA_964634545.1 uncultured Rubrivirga sp. | reverse complement strand
CCAAGGCCACGGACGTTCGTCCGAAGATCACCATGGCGTGCGAGGACTGCAAGGAACGCAACTACATCACTAAGAAGAATCGGCGTAACGACCCCGATCGCCTCGAGGTGAAGAAGTTCTGCGCCCGCTGCAACAAGCACACCTTGCACAAGGAAACGCGCTAGCCGCTTCTCGGTTATGGCCCTGAACCCCGATTTCGTCGGCCGTACCTATCCACCCGCCCCGGCGTACCTCGTCGGCCGGGAGAAGATCCGCGAGTTCGCGCGGGCGTTGCAGTCGAATGACCCTGTTCACTTCGATGTCGAGGTAGCTCGTGCGCGCGGATACGCCGATCTGGTGGCTCCACCTACGTATGCGATCCGGCTGTCGATGGCCGCGGCCGAGGCCGTGGTGATGGATCCGGAGCTCGGGCTCGACTACACCCGGGTAGTGCACGGGGATCAACGCTTTGAGTACTCGCGCCCGATCGTTGCCGGGGATGAACTGGTGTGCTCGGTGACCATCGATGCCATTCGCTCAGCGGCCGGTAACGACATGCTCACGACTCGGGCAGATATCGCCACCGTGGCCGGGGAGCACGTGGTGACCAGCTACTCGGTGCTCGTGGCGCGTGGAACCGACGACGGTGGTGCGTGATGGAAATCGTCGAGGGTATGGAACTGCCAGCAAGGACTTTCACGCTCACCCGTGCCGATCTCGTGCGGTACGCCGGCGCATCCGGGGACTTCAACGTCATCCACTGGAACGAGCGCGTCGCCAAGGATGTCGGGCTCCCGGACGTCATCGCCCACGGCATGCTGACGATGGGTCTGGCGATCGAAGTTGTCACCGACTGGCTCGATGATCCGAGCAGGTTGCTGTCCTACGGTTGCCGGTTCACTCGGCCCGTGGTGGTCCCCGATGATTCCCAAGGCGCTGAAGTGATCGTTTCGGGCACGGTGAGCAGTGTCGCGGACGGTGTCGCGAATATCGCGCTGCGGGCAACCTGCCAAGACGTCACGGTGTTGGGGAAAGCAACCGCTGCGATCAAGGTGGACTAAGTGGAGCACTCGGAAGTCGAAGCGCTCGCCCATGAGCGTGCGCAGGCGCGTGCCGACAAGGACTTCGCGCGAGCCGATGAATTGCGCGATGCCATCGATGCAGCGGGCTGGAAAGT
>CAZWIW010000038.1:0-13185 GCA_964634545.1 uncultured Rubrivirga sp. | reverse complement strand
AATGCCGACATGGAGTGGTGCCTGCTGCTGCGCGAGGCCGGCGGTCGGATCGTTGTCCCGGGCGGTGATCTCCCGCTGCGCCAAGACCGGCATCACGGCTACCACGATTCCGAACCTGCCTATCGGGACAAGCAGTCCAAGAAGACGTATGACCGCATCCTGCAGCGCTTCCGCGGCCGCACGGAGATCCTCGCACCGCGCTGATGCGCCAATAGGCTGATGGCGTGAGCCTTCCGGTCGGCGTCGAGTCCACATCTTTCGGCGATCACACCACCATGCGAATCGGTGGAATCGTGGATGCGTGGATCGTGGCGCGGACCGAGGAAGCCTGCATCGAAGCGATCGTCGAGTGCGACGACATCGGCGCACCGGTCCTGGTGGTCGGCGGTGGTTCCAACATCGTGTGCAACGACGAGCACTTCGCCGGAACCGTCGTGCAAGTTGCCTGTACGGGTATGGAGCTTCAGGAGCGCGAAGGTTTCGTGCATGCCGTTGTAGCGGCCGGTGAAGACTGGGACGCCTTCGTGCAGCGCACGCTGCAGTTCGGGAGCGGTTGCCTCGCGCCGTTGAGTGGCATCCCCGGTCTCGTGGGTGCGACCCCGATCCAGAACGTGGGTGCGTACGGAACCGAGGTCTCGCAGGTGATCGACTCGGTGCGCGTGTGGGATCGGCGTGAGCGCACCGTTCGAGACATCCCAGGTGCGGATTGCGGATTCGGTTATCGGTCCAGTGCGTTCAAAGCCGAGTTGGACCGTTACTTGGTTCTCGAGGTGACGTTCACGCTGCCGTACACCGGTGAGGTGGTGGTCGGGTATCAGCAGTTGGCGGATGCCCTCGGGGTGGACGTGGGCGATGCTGCGGAGGGAATCGATGTTCGCCATGCGGTGCTGGACTTACGCCGCGCGAAGGGCATGGTCCTCGATGCAGCCGATCACGACACGTGGAGCGTTGGTTCCTTCTTCGTCAATCCGATCATCGGTGCCGATCAGGCCGCCGCGCTGCCAGCGCAATGTCCGTCGTACCCGTCGGTGGATGGCACCAAGGTCAGTTCCGCGTGGCTGATCGAATCCTGCGGCATCGACCGCGGGTTCCAATTGCCCGGATCCGGCGCCCGGGTGTCGACCAAGCACACCTTGGCAATCTGCAACACCGGCGCTGCGACGAGTGCGCAGGTGGTCGAGTTGGCCCGCGCAATACGTGATCGTGTGCTCGACCGCTACGGGATCGAACTCACGCCCGAGCCGCGGTTAGTGGGCCTTGAGCTCTAACTCGCCTCGGCTAGCAGCGCGGCTATCCGGGAGATCCCCTCGGTGATGTTGTCGTCGGAAGTGGCGTAGGACAGCCGTAGGTACCCCGGAGTGCCGAACGCCTCGCCCGGAACCACGGCCACTTCGGCTTCGTCGAGGATCAGTGCCGCCAATTCAGTTGAACTGCTCGGCTGCTGCCCACGTATCTGCTTGCCCAGCACACCTTTGACCGAGGGGTATGCGTAGAAGGCGCCCTCGGGCATCGGACATTCGATTCCGGGTATGGCACTGAGCATGTCGACGATCAGCAGCCGGCGTCGATCGAAGGCGACCTTCATCTCCTCGACGGCATCGAGGTTCCCGCTTACCGCGGCGAGTGCAGCGATCTGCGAAACGTTCGCGACATTGGAGGTGGCGTGCGATTGCAGGTTGGCCGCAGCCTTGACCACATCTTTCGGCCCGGCCATCCAGCCCACCCGCCAGCCGGTCATCGCGTAGGTCTTCGCGACCCCGTTGACGACGACACACTGATCGGCGAGTTCGGGAACCAGCACGGGCATCGAGGAGAACTGCGCGTCGCCGTAGACGAGGTGCTCGTAGATCTCGTCGGTGACGACCCACAAACCGTGCTCGAGTGCCCAACGGCCGATGGCCTCGACCTCGGCGGGGGAGTACACGGCGCCGGTCGGGTTGGAAGGGGAGACGAAGACCAGCATCTTGGTCTTGTCGGTGCGGGCGGCTTCGAGTTGCTCCACCGATGCTCGGTACCCGGTGGTCTCATCGGTGGGGACGATCACCGGCACGCCGCCGGCCAGGGAGATGGATTCGGGGTAGGTGGTCCAGTAGGGCGCGGGGAGGATGGCTTCGTCGCCGGGATCTAGGAGTGCGGCAAAGGCGTTGTAGAGCGCCTGCTTCCCACCGTTGGTCACCAGCACCTGGTCGGCGCCGATCTGCCAGCCGGAATCGCGCAGCGTCTTGGCCGCGATGGCTTCCTTGAGAGCGGGTAGGCCCCCGGCGGGGGTGTAGCGGTGCCACTTTGCCTCCCCGCACGCCTGCCGGGCGGCTTCGACGATGTACTCGGGGGTGGGGAAGTCCGGCTCCCCGGCGCCGAACCCGATCACCGGGCGGCCGGCCGCCACGAGGGCCTTGGCCTTGGCGTCCACCGCCAAGGTGGCCGATTCGCTGATGGCGCCGATCCGGCGCGAGACTCGAGAAGCAGGAAGGGTCACGGGCTCATCCAACCAGCACACGAGGTGCCCGCGGGGCCGGGGTACACGGCGGTTGGGCCCCGCCCGTACACTCTTCCACGCGGTACGTCGGCGTCAGCCTGCCCACAGGGAGATGGACAGGTAGGTGTTCGTGGCCCGCCCGAGGGCTGTAGCTCAATTGGTAGAGCACCGGTCTCCAAAACCGGCGGTTGGGGGTTCAAGTCCCTTCGGCCCTGCTGATCGGTTCCCGACCGAACAGTCGAAGAACGAACGGAAGGTGCGTGCCATGGCAGACGTGGACGAGCGTCAGCAACCCAGTGGTGGGTCTGCTGCGCCCGATCGCGGGCCGTTCGGGCGCCTTGCTTTGTTCATTCGGCAGGTCATCGCGGAGTTGCGCAAGGTCATCTGGCCAACCCGCAAGGAACTGATCGCTTACACCACCGTCGTTTTGTTTTTCGTTTTGGTGATGGCCGGGATCATCGCCGCCTACGACTACGTCTTCACCGAGGGAGTGCTGTTCATCTTCGGCTGACGAGCCGATGATCGCGCCCACCGGCGAGTACCGACCACAACAAGCCACGCACATATCCACCGCACACGATCGAGGAGAGCACCCACGTGTCCGAGCAGGACCAGCCCGCCACCGACCCGTTCTCGGTCGGCGAGCCCGCAGCGCAGCCCGAGCCGCAATCGGCCCCGAATTCAACCCCGGAGCCGGTTGGCGATGCCCAGGCCCAGCAAGAGTTCACCGAGCCTGAGCCGACCGCCGACGATGTCTTGATCGACGAAGCCGAAGCGCAAGCCGAGGCCGAGGTGGTCGATGAGGCACAGGCGATCGTCGATGCCGCTGCCGACGAGGAAGAGGCAGCCGAGGCCGAGGTGGTTGCCGAGGCCGAGGAGATCGAGGACGAAGCAGCCGAAGAACTCGACCCGGTCGAGGCCTTCCGCCAGGAGATGCGCATCGCACCGGGCGACTGGTACGTCGTGCACTCCTACTCGGGCTACGAGAACAAGGTCAAGGGCAACCTCGAGGCCCGTGCCACCACCTTGAACATGGAGGACTACATCTTCCAGGTCGAGGTGCCGATGGAAGAGGTCACCGAGATCAAAAGTGGCGTGCGCAAGCAGGTCAACCGCAACAAGTTCCCCGGATACGTGCTCGTCCGCATGGACCTGACGGATGATTCCTGGGGCGTCGTTCGGCACACACCCGGCGTGACCGGTTTCGTCGGCCACGGGCATACCCCCTCGCCGCTGTCCCTCGAGGAAGTCATCGCGATCCTCGCCCCGGCCCCGGAGAAGAAGCCCGCTGCGGCTTCCGGACCGGCGAGCATGTCCGACCAAGCGGCAGCCGCGGTTGCGCCGGTCGAGATCGACTTCTCGGTCGGCGATTCGGTCACCGTGGTCGATGGCCCCTTCGCCACGCTGCACGCAACGATTTCCGAGATCAACATCGAAGCCCAGAAGGTCACCGGCCTCGTCGAGATCTTCGGCCGCGAGACACCCGTCGAGTTGGCGTTCAACCAGATCCACAAGAACTAAGCACCCAAGAGGAAGAAGAAGATGGCACCCAAGAAGAAGGTCGCTGGCTTGATCAAACTGCAGATCGAGGCCGGCCAAGCCAACCCCGCACCGCCCGTCGGACCGGCCCTCGGCCAGCACGGCGTGAACATCATGGACTTCTGCAAGGCGTACAACGCCGCAACGGAAGACAAGCGCGGCTCGGTCATTCCGGTCGAGATCACCGTGTATGAAGACCGCTCCTTCGACTTCATCTTGAAGACGCCGCCGGCGGCGAAGTTGATCTTGAAGGCAGCTGGCATCCCGAAGGGCTCGGGCACCCCGCACACCGTGAAGGCCGGTTCCATCACCAAGGACCAGGTGCGCGAGATCGCCGAGACGAAGATGCCCGACCTCAATGCCAACGACGTAGATGCCGCGATGAAGATCATCGAGGGCACCGCCCGTCAGATGGGTATCACCGTCAGCGCGTAGTTCGACAGAGCACCACTGCAACACAACCGAATAACCAGCGTGGGAGAGCCGAGCGCGGCTCGTCAACCACACCTGCCAACCAAGGAGAGCAGCTATGAAGCGCAGCAAGGCCTACAACCAAGCGATGGAAAAGATCGAAGCCGACAAGATCTACAGCCCCGGCGGCGCCATCGCCATCATCAAGGACACGGTGTCCACCAAGTTCGACCCCACGCTCGATGTCTCGATGCGGTTAGGTGTCGATCCCCGCAAGGCCGACCAGATGGTCCGCGGCACGGTGAACCTCCCGCACGGCACCGGCAAGACCGCGCGTGTGTTGGTCTTCGCCGGTGGAGAGAAGGCCGACGAAGCCCGTGAGGCCGGGGCCGATTACGTCGGCGCCGATGACATGCTGGACAAGGTCAAGGGCGGCTGGACGGACTTCGATGCCGTGGTCGCAACGCCGGACATGATGGGCAAGGTCGGAACGCTGGGCAAGGTGCTCGGTCCGCGCGGCTTGATGCCCAACCCCAAGACCGGCACGGTCACCATGGACGTCGCCAAGGCAGTCGGGGACATCAAGGGCGGCAAGATCGAGTTCCGGCTCGACAAGCACGCGAACCTGCAGTTCCCGATCGGGAAGGCTTCCTTCAGCGCCGACCAGCTCGAGGAGAACTTCACCGCGGTTGTCGACGAGATCAACCGACTCAAGCCGTCCTCCGCCAAGGGCCGCTACATCAAGAAGACCACCCTTTCTTCCACGATGGGCCCTGGCATCCCCGTCGACCCACAGCGAACAGCTGACGACGACCTCTAGCCACCACGTGAAAGCCCCGGGACCACGGTTCCGGGGCTTTTCGCATTCCGGTTGACCGGGGTTCACCCGCCGTCCACACTGTCCCGAACCAATGGCGCCCCCGCGGGACGCCTATCGAGCATGGGAGGGGTCGGGTGAAGTATCACCTTCCGCTTACCCACCCACTGCTTGAAACCGTCGGCGTCAGCGTCGCCTTCGGTGGCCTGCAGATCCTCGACGACGTCTCGATCGGGATTCCCGAGGGGACGGTGACCGGCCTCATCGGGCCGAATGGCGCCGGGAAGACCACGGTCTTCAACGTGATGACCGGGTTCGTCAAGCCCGATTCGGGGAAGGTCAAGTTCGAGGGCAACCGCCTCAAGCACATTCGCACTCACCATCTGACGTCGCTGGGGATCTCGCGAACGTTGCAGGGCGTTGGCCTGTTTCCGTCCTTGACGGCCCGCGAGAACGTCATGCTCGGTGCGTCCTCGCACGTGAAGTCCGGGATCGTCGCCGATGCCCTGGCGTTGCCGTGGGTCGATGTCGAACAGCGCCGCGTTCGGGAGAAGTCCGATGCGGTGATGGAAGAACTCGGGGTCTTGGAAGAAGCCGATCGACTTCCCGGTGAAATGCCCTACCCCGTGCAAAAGCGCGTGGCCCTAGCCCGCGCGCTCGTCAGCGACCCCAAGGTGCTGTTGCTCGACGAACCTGCCGGCGGTATCGGTGCCGGTGACATGCAAGAACTCGGTCGGTTGATCCGCAGTTGGATTCCCCATCGCACAGTGCTGCTGGTCGAGCACCACATGGAACTCGTGATGGAGGTGTGCGATCTCATCTGGGTGCTCGATGCCGGCAAGGTGATCGCGGCCGGTAGCCCGGACGAAGTTCGTAACGATCCAGCCGTGCTTGCCGCCTATCTCGGCGAAGACGACGATGAGATGAGCGCCTGATGCTCCGGGTCGAGGGTTTGAGTGTGAGCTACGGCGCCGTTCAGGCGTTGAACGATGTCTCCCTCGAGGTGCCGCCCGGCCGGGTCACCGCCGTTATCGGCGCCAACGGTGCCGGGAAGTCCACCTTGATGCGCAGCCTGGCCGGTTTGGTGAAACCGCAAGGTGGCCGGGTGCTGTTCGAGGACGAGGACATCACTGGTCGCAAGCCCGAAGACGTAGCCCGAATGGGAATCGCCCTCGTTCCCGAAGGGCGCTCGACGATTCCCGATCTGACCGTCGAGGAGAACCTCAAACTCGGTGGCATGTGGCGCTCGCATACCCAGCGCGGCACCTCGCTCACCCGCGTCTATGCGCTCTTCCCGGTTCTCAGCGAACGACGTAGCCTCGGCGCGGACACCCTGAGCGGAGGCGAACGCCAGCAACTTGCCATCGGTCGGGCGCTGATGTGCGGACCGCAGGTACTGCTACTCGATGAGCCGTCGCTCGGTCTAGCGCCCTTGATCGTGACCCAGATCCTGGAACTCGTCAGCCAGATGGCGAAGGACTCAGGTATGGCGGTGCTGTTAGTCGAGCAGAACGCTGCGACCGCGCTGCGCGTCGCCCGGACCGGAATCGTGTTGAACCTCGGGCAGATCGTGAAGTCCGGACCGGCTCAGGACATCGCCAACGACGAGGAGTTGCGCCATGCATACCTCGGCTACTGATCGGAAGGACATCGCATGACGAACTTCATCGATTACTTCCTCGGTGGTGTGTCAACGGGCGCGATCATCGCTTTGATGGCACTGGCCCTCGTGCTGGTCTGGCGCTCGACACGCGTCGTCAACTTCGCCCAACTCGGTCAGGCGATGATCACGACGTTCATCGCTCTAACTGTTCGCGATGCAACAGGTTCCTGGCTACTTGCACTGGTTGCGGCCATGGCGTCCGGCCTGATCGTCGGTGTGATCGTGTACTTCTTGGTGATTCGCCCGGTCAAGCGACTCGACACCTCCGGTGCGATCATCGCGACCTTCGGTGTCCTCATCGCGCTGCAGGCTCTGGCCGGCATGATTTGGGGAGGAGATCAGAAGGCGTTCCCACCGCCGATCAGTAACTCCGGCTACGAAGTCTTCGGACGCACTTGGCCCTTTTCTCCCTACGACCTGTTGGTTGTCGTCCTGCTGCTCGTTCTCGTCTTGACCATGACCGTTGTCTTCACCCGGACATCCGTGGGACTGGCCATGCGGGCGTCGGCCTTCAACCCCGAAGTGGCGAGGCTTTCGGGCGTCCGAGTGAATCGAATGCTGATTCTCGGTTGGGCCATCGCCGGTTTGGTCGGTGCGATCGCGGGCGTGCTTGTAGCTCCGCTGTCCACACTTTCGCCAACGAGCTTCGACATCTTCTTGGTGTTCGCGTTCACCGCCGCAGTTATCGGTGGCTTGGACAGTCTGGTTGGGGCGGTCGCGTTCGGCATCGGTACCGGCTTGGTCATCTCGTTGGTCTCCGGTTACACCGACTCCGGCAATGCACCGGTTGTCGCGCTGGTGCTGCTCGTGTTGAACCTGCTGTTCAAGCCCGAAGGTGTCTTCAGTCACCACAAGGCCCGGGCGGTCTAGTCGATGTCCAAGATCAGGGATCTCACCGAGCGCGCGCCAGGCTCCCGGCTCGTCACGCACGCGCTCATCGCGCTGGTGATCTTCGGGATCCTCACGTGGTTCAACCAGGTGGTGGATCCGTTGATGAGCTACTACCTCGCAACGGCCGCGATGTACGCCACCGCGATGTTCGGCATGACGATCCTCGTCGGCCTCTCCGGTCAGGTGTCGTTGGGCAACGGCGCATTGATGGCTGTCGGCGGCTATGTATTCGCCCTCACCTCACTGAATTGGCAGACGGTCCCCATCCTCGGGCTCCCGTGGAACGCCCTGTGGTCCATGGCCTTCGCGGGTATCGGTGGCGTGGTCTTCGGCCTGCTGATCGGTGGTGTCGCTGCTCGCTTACGGGGTCCTTATCTCGCCGGCCTCACCTTGGGTATCGCGGTTGGCGTCCCAGCGATTGCCAACCGGTTCCCCGAACTCCTTGGCGGGGAGAACGGACTCATGCTGCAGGTGCCCTACCCGGCGGGTGGGTATGCATCCGTTGACGACGGCTTCGATGAGGAATTCATCGACGACGGTTCCGGTGAAGGCTTCACTGAGGACGAGCCGATCTACGAGGAACTGCCCGATGAGTTCTTCGAGGATGCGCCGATTGACGAACCTCTCGGTGAGGAGGACATGCTCTCGGAGGATGACTTTCTCACCGAGGATGACTTCCTTTCCGAGGATGACTTCGTGTCCGATGACGACATGCTCACCGAAGACGATTTCCTTTCCGAGGACGATTTCCTCACCGAAGAGGACTTCTCCACGGATGAGGGCTTCGATGCTGGTGTCGACGCTGGTGGAGATGATGCGGTCGCTGAGGATGAGTTCATCGACGATCCGGGGGTTGGATCCGAGCTGGATCTGGCCGGTGTGGACTCCGGCTTCATCATCGAGCAGTGGCAGGCCTCGGTCGCCGTTTCCGTCGCATGCATCGTCGGCTTCATCGCCTTGAACCTGGTCCGCGGTCGCCAAGGCCGGGTTTGGCAGGCAGTGCGAGACGACCCGGTAGCGGCGGCAGTCTCGGGTATTTCGCCCTCGGGCTCGAAGATCTCGGCGTTCGTGGTCAGCAGTTTGTTCGCCGCGCTCGCCGGGGCGGTTTTCGCTCAAATCCTCAGTTATGTCGGCCCGGGTGCCTTCGCCCTGGGGCTGTCCTTGTCCCTGCTCGTCGGCATCGTGCTCGGTGGCCGCAATTCGCTCATCGGGGCCATGATCGGCGCCGTCATCCTCGTGTGGCTGCCGGAGTTCGTCTTGAGTCTGGCTTCGGACCGAGGCTGGGAGGACCAGGTCACCAACAACGCCCCCAATTTCGTCTACGGCCTAGCGGTCGTCCTGGTAGTCCTGGCAGCACCCGGGGGACTCGTGGGCGGCGTGCAGGAAGTCGTGAAGCGGGTCGCACGCCGGTAACGGTTTCGTCGATTTGTGGAAACTCATTGCCCATTGGGGCAGATGTGACTAGCCTCACGAAAACTCTGGGTTAACCCGTTGGACATGTCGCGCCGCGGCATCGGGCTACCCGAGGCACTTTGGGAGGGATCCACGTGGTTAAGGCCTTCGCTAAGCGGGCGGTTGCTATCGGGGCAGTCGCAGCGCTCGGTTTCGCCGGAGGAGTCGCACCGGCTTCCGCAGCAGACCCCGGCGTTACCAGCAACAAGATCACGATCGGCATGACAACCCCCCTGACCGGACCGGCGTCTTTGGGCTATGAGTTCATCGCTCCGGCAGCGGAGGCCTACTTCGAGTACCTGAACGCCAACGGCGGGGTCAATGGACGAGAAATCGATCTGCGCATCTACGACGACCAGTACAACCCCGCCAAGACCAAGATCGGCACCAACCAGCTGATCAACCGCGATCGCATCTTCGCGATGTACGGGGCGCTCGGCACCCCGACCCACTCAGCCGTGGTGCGAGATCTCAACCGTCGTGGCATCCCGGACGTTTTCGTCAACACCGGTGGAGCGAGCTTCGACAACCCGCGCCGCTACCCGATGACCTTCCCGTACTTCCCGTCGTACATCGTGGAAGCGAAGGCGATGGCCTACTACATCGACCGGACCAGTTCGTTGGACAGCAAGAAGCGCTGCCTGATGTACCAGGACGGCGAGTTCGGTGATGACTCCAAGAAGGGCTTCAAGGCGGCCGGCATGGAGTTCGCCGAAGAGGTGTCGTACTTCTCCGGTCAGCAACTGGCCGGCTTGTCCTCGCAGGTCTCGACCCTGAAGTCCGCTGGCTGCGAACTCGTGGTCTTCTTCGGAGTGACCTCCGCGACAGCGTCGCTGCTCGGTGAGGCCGCCAAGGCTGGCTTCAGCCCCACGTGGATGGTGACCTCGGTCGGATCCGATCCTGACGTGATCGGCGGAGTGGTTGGCAGCAAGCGCGTCCTGGCCGGGGTCTACACCCCGAGCTGGATCACACCCATCCAGGACACCCGCAACGCGTACGTGCGCCAGATGAAGGTCATCGCTGATCGCGCTGATCTGCCGTGGAACTTCTACACCTACTACGGCATCAACACCGCGTACGTGCTGGCCCAGGCCCTCGATGCGGCTGGACGGAACCTCACTCGTGAGGGACTCGTCGAGGCGCTTGAGACCGAATCCCGGAGCTTCCGGTCGGCAGCAGAGGTGCCCTTCCGCATCACCGGTTCGTCCCACCAGGGTCTGACTGGCTTCTACATGGCCCGCTACAACTCCGACATCGAGGCGGAGCGGATCACGAACTACATCATGACCGCGACGAGCTCGGCGTCCGGTAAGGCGAAGAGGGCGACCTTCCGTCAGCCGAACCCGACCCGGAAACTGCTGCCGTAAACGGCGGAGAGGAAAAGAGGATCAACGTGAAGATCAAATTGCCTCGCCGCGCTGTAGCGGCGGTTGCCTCCCTGGGACTAGCCCTCGTGGCCGTCCCGACCGTGGCACCGGCGGCTAACGCCGCCGATGCCTGCGGCCTGGGGGAGACCTGCACGGGCGCGCTCACCGGCTCCCTTGGTGACTCGACGTTCCAGATCACCATGCCGCCGAAGTTCAACGGCACAGTGCTGTTGTACTCGCACGGCTATCGCATCGCCCAACCGGTTCCGGCGCAGATTGCGACGGCACTGGGCTTGGACCGGGCTCCGTACTACTCCGAGACCACGGTCCCGGGTATCGGGCCGGCCTACGAAGCTAACGGGATCGCCCAGGTGGCTCCGTCGGCTTCGGCCGCGGCGAACCTGCTCGGCCAGGGCTACGCCCTTGCTGGAGCGGGCTACGCCAATCAAGGCTGGGCGGTTGCCGAAGGAGTGGAAGCTGGCCAGAACCTGATCCAGCACATCAACTCTGGGGCGATCAGTGGGGTGGACGAGATCATCGCTTGGGGCGATTCCATGGGCGGTCTGATCACCCAGACCCTCGTCGAGGCAAACCCCGGCAAGATCGCCGGATCACTTCCGCTGTGCGGCGCGATGGAAGGCCCGTTGCAGGCGTTCAGTTCCGCCATGACGGTGCTGTACACCTGGCAGCAGCTCATCGACCCGACGCTGACGGTGGCGAACTACGCCCCCGGCCAGGCCGGATACGCCCAGGCGGTTGGGGACCTCGCGAAGGTCTTCGGCACCATCAGCGCAGTTGCCTCCGGTGAGGCAACGGTGTCCGCTGCTGGCTTCCCGATCGGGCAGGCGAACCTGCTTGCCGGTCTGATGGCTGGCTTGCCTACCAAGTCCGGCACCTACGATGGCGTCAGCGTGAACCCGGCCGTCGGAGAACTCGGACTCGGTGCGGCGCTTGCCGGCGGTTACTCGCCGGTTTCGGCGGGACAGAACTCTGCGGCTGCGATGTTGCAGAACGTCGCTGCAGCAGCCGCTCTGGGCATCATGGGGCGCCAGGAGTTGGAGCAACGCGTGCGCACGATCGGTGGCTTCGCCCCGACCGACAACGCCAACTTCAACAACAACGTGCCCGTGGTCTACAGCAAGTTGCTGAGCCCCGAGCAGCGCGCGGAGTTCGAGGGAACGTTCACGGCTGCAGGCCCGGGCGTGCTCGATGCCATGTTGAACAAGATGGACGCCAGCGTCGGCAGCGAAACGGCTCGCTTCCCGGCCAACCCGGCCGCGGTCGCGATCGTGAACGGGTTGCCGGCTGCCAAGGGCACCTACAACAAGCCGGCTGTGTTCATCACCACTACGTACGATCCGATCACGCCAGCGGGCAACCAGTACGAGTTCTTTGAGAGCATGGTCGACACCAAGAAGGCGCAACGCGCCGACGACAAGGGCATGTTGAAGGCGGTGGAGTACTTCACCGATCCGCTGGATCAGGAGTACACGAAGTTCGAGCCCGGCGCCAGGGGCCCGAGCGCGACCCTCAGTGCCCTGGCCTCGGGAGGTTCGGGTGTGGGCCACTGCTCCTTCACCACCGATCAACTGGTCGGAGCCGTTGGGGCGCTGTCCGGTCTGATCGACGCGGATACCAAGAAGCAGGTGGCGGCCGCCAAGCGCATCGGTTACCGGATACCCGGTGTGAACCGCGATCGCTTGTTCGCTCCGCCGCTGCTCAAGCAGCCGTTGGCTACCGCCAACTAGCACTACCCAACGAAGGGCCGGTCCGCACGGACCGGCCCTTCGTCGTGGGACTGCCACCGTCCGTGGCACCCGGTTTCACCAGCAGCTGATGAGTGCCGTACTCTTTCGCCGACCGAAGACCGCTGGTCGCTCGATCCACGGATCGAGTCGAAGGCCCCGCGAAGGCGGGCGGCCCGCGCAGGTGAGATTCGCAGGTTCTCCTGCCCTCCACTGCGCGCGTCGCACCCCTCCACGGAGCTGGGCCAGTTGTTCGGTCCGCAACAGGAGGGAGATCCCATGGCTCGGGAAGACAAGGTGGCGACCGTCGCCGAGATCGCCGACCGCTTCCGGACGTCTTCGGCCGCTGTGCTGACCGACTACCGAGGCTTGAGCGTTGCTCAACTCAAGGAGTTGCGTCGTTCGCTCGGTGGCACCGTCACGTTCTCGGTCGTGAAGAACACGCTGACCAAGCGAGCGGCCGCCGATGCCGGCATCGAAGGCATCGACGATCTGCTCGTTGGCCCCAGCGCGATCGCATTCGTCGAAGGCGACGCGGTCGATGCGGCCAAAGGCATTCGCGACTTCGCGAAGGACAACCCGGCATTGGTCGTCAAGGGCGGCTACATGGACGGCGCGATCCTCACCGCCGAGGACTTCGACAAGATCGCGAACCTGGAGTCCCGCGAGGTTCTGCTGGCCAAGCTCGCCGGAATGATGAAGGCGAAGCAAGGCCAGGCGGCAGCGCTCTTCGCCGCACCACTTGCCAAGGCGGCCCGCGCCGTCGGCGCTTTGCAGACCAAGCTCGAAGCCGATCCGTCGGCAGCCGCAGCCGCGGCACCTGC
>CAZWIW010000037.1:11446-14510 GCA_964634545.1 uncultured Rubrivirga sp. | reverse complement strand
CCGTTCTCCGCGCGGATCTCCTCGATCGTCGGTTCGACGACTTCTTGGACTTCGGAATTGGTATCGCTGGAATCCCCATCGGCCGCACTATCGATTCCACCGCCGTCGGGTGGCTCGTCGTCGACCGTGTCGTCGATGACCACTTCGAGTGGTCCGCCGTCGGCGATACCCATTGCCTCGGCCACATCCGGGGCCACCGCATCCCGACCATCGCCGGGGGTGAGTACCAAGGCGACGGCCACTGCGGTGGCCGCGATCGTCGCGATGAATGCCGTTGCCACTGCGGCGATCGCCCGGATGCCGGTGATCGCACCGGAGCGCAGCCCCTTCCAGGTGCGCCCGAGCCCGCCGCGCCGGATCGGCATCTCCACCAGCCGGTAGCTCGCCTCGGCGATCGCCAAGGTGATCGCCATTCGCGCCACGAAGGCGACCGGCTCACTCCAGGGAACGTCGATACCCGGCCGGGTCACCATGAACACCGGCCAGTGCCACAGGTAGATGCCGTAGGAACGACGCCCGAGGTAACGCAGCACACCCACGCCCAGGAGTGGCCCCAGCGGTGAGGCCGGATGCGTGACGGCCGCGATGAGTACGGCGGTGAAGGCGGCCAGCGCCAAGAAACCCCCGCGGTACAGCCACGGGGTGAATTCCCCGACCAGGAAGTAGAAGCCGAAGATGACCGCCAGCATCGCGACGCCGATGCCGGTGACGATCGTGCGGGGAGCACTCGGCAACGATGGGTTCAGTCGTCCGGGGCGCCAGACGGTGGCCAGTGCTGCTCCCACCAAGAGCCCCATGCTGTGCGAGTCGGTGCCGAAGTAGGCGCGTGACGGATCGGCATCGACCGGGTAGCCGCCGCGGATCGCCAAGAACGCCATCCATGCCGTGGACAGCACGGCTATGACGATCGCCACCCGGCGCACCAGCGGTCGTCCACCTCGGCGGACCAAGAACAGTGCGATGGCCGGCCAGATCAAGTAGAACTGTTCCTCGACCGCGAGCGACCACAGGTGCTTGAGCAGCGGTGGTCGGCCCATCGATTCGAAATAGGACTGATCGAGGGCGATGTACCACCAGTTGTTCAGGTACAAGATCGTGGCGAGGGCGTCTTCTCGGAATGCGCTGAGCGCATCGCGGTAGAAGAGCAACACGGCGGCACCGACCACCACCAAGAGCAGCACCACGGCCGGGAGTAAGCGTCGGGCACGGCCGAGGTAGAACCGACGAAAGTCCACTCGACCGGAGCGGTCGTATTCCTCCAGGATCAACGAGGTGATCAAGAAGCCGCTCAGGACGAAGAAGACATCCACTCCGAGGAATCCGCCGGGCACCCAGTCCAGCCCCGCGTGGTAGAGCAGCACGCCGATGATGGCGATGGCCCGCAGCCCGTCCAGGCCCGGGAGGTAGCCCATTTCCCCGGCGGCTCGACCCTTGTCCAGCCGCCAGGGCATCCGCTCATCGACGGAGGTCGGAGCAGCCGGGGAGGTCACCGGTTCATGCTAAGCGAGCGAAGGTGGACAGGGGGTTATCCGGAATTGCGAAACAGGTTAAGTCGGTTCGCCACCTTCTCGCGCATCGCGTGGTCGGTGACGCCCATCCCTTCGGCTGGGGCTAGGCACAGCACGCCGACCTTGCCCTGGTGCATGTTCCGGTGCACCTCCCAAGCCGCCTGGCCGGCCTCGGCCAGTGGCAACACCTTCGACAGCGTGGGGTGGATCATCCCTTTGGCCACCAGTCGGTTGGCCTCGTAGGCCTCGCGGTAGTTCGCGAAGTGGGTGCCGACGATGCGCTTGAGGTTGTTCCACAGGTATCGGTTGTCGTATTCGTGCATGAAACCCGAGGTCGAGGCGCAGGTGACGATGGTGCCGCCCTTCTTGGCGACGTACACGCTGGCGCCGAACGTCTCCCGGCCGGGGTGCTCGAAGACGATGTCGACATCGTCTCCGCCGGTGAGTTCGCGGATCTTCTTGCCCAGGCGTTGCCACTCCTTCGGGTCCTGGGTGTGCTCGTCTTTCCAGAACCGGTAGCCCTCGGCGGAGCGGTCGATGATCAAGTCCGCTCCGAGCGAGCGCACTATCTCGGCTTTCTGCGGGCTGGAGACCACGCACACCGGGATCCCACCACCGTTGAGTGCGAGTTGGGTGGCGTAGGAACCTAGTCCGCCGGAAGCACCCCAGATGAGCACGACGTCGCCTTGTTTCATCGCCCCACCGTTCTTGGAGACCAGTTGGCGGTAGGCGGTCGAGTTCACCAGGCCGGGGGCAGCTGCTTCCTCCCACGTCAGATGTTCGGGCTTGGGCATCAATTGGTTGGCTTTCACCACGGCCAACTGGGCCAGGCCCCCGAAGTTGGTTTCGTATCCCCAGATCCGCTGCTGCGGGTCGAGCATGGTGTCGTTGTGACCGAGCGGGGATTCCAACTCCACCGACAGGCAGTGCGCCACTACCCGATCCCCGGGTTGCCAGGCGTGCACGCCCGGTCCGGTGCGCAAGACAACGCCTGAGGCGTCGGAGCCGATCACGTGATAGTCCAGTGCGTGGCGCTTGGCGTCGTCGTTGGCCTTCGCATATCGATCCAGATGACCGAACGCGGAAACCGGTTCGAACAACGACGACCACACCGTGTTGTAGTTCATGCTCGAAGCCATCACTGCGATGAGCGCCTCGCCCGGCGCCAACTGTGGAACCGGAACCTGCTCGATGTGGATCGATTCGCGTGGATCCTTGTCGCGGGATTCCCGTCCGGCGAACATCTGCTCCTCGTCGCGGTGCAAGGTGGCGGCGAGGTACTCCGGCGGAATGGGCAGGTCCCCGATTCCTGGATCGGAGGATTCGATTGCGGTAATGATGTTCTCGAACGGGTCGGTCATGCCCCCATTCAACCGAAGTCAGGAGAGCGAGGGGAGGAATCCGGCATTCCAGGCGACGAGCAATCCGACCGAGGCCACCGTGGCCAGCAGGACCAAGCGCCGGATCCGCTTGGCGACGAACAAGACGACGACGGCCGCTACGAGGCCAACGACGAGCCAGGTGGCGGGGGGTAACCCGGACGGCAGGTCGATGGG
>CAZWIW010000037.1:4834-11346 GCA_964634545.1 uncultured Rubrivirga sp. | reverse complement strand
AGGCCTTGGGGAAGCACGCCCTGATTGTCGGCCACGAACGCCCGAACCTGCGGTAACCGGGCCCCGCGAAGGCGATTTACTCGGCGTGTTGCACCAGTTCGATCAGCACCCCGCCGGTGTCCTTGGGGTGGGTGAAGTTGATCCGCGAGCCGGCCGTGCCAGTTCGAGGCTCGTCGTAGAGCAGTCGGATACCGGTCGCTCGTAGGTGCTCGCTGGCGGCCTCGATGTCGGTGACGGTGTAGGCCATTTGCTGGATGCCCGGGCCGCTGCGGTCCAGGAACTTCCCGATCGGGGAGTCATCGCGAAGGGGAGCGAGTAACTGGATCCAGGAACCGGAATCGCCTACTTCGAGCATCGCCTCGCGGACGCCCTGCTCCTCGTTGACTTCCTCGTGGGCGACCGAGAACCCGAATGCGCGGGTGTAGAAGTCGATGGCGGAGTCGAGATCGGCGACGGCGATTCCAACGTGGTCGATGCGGGTTACCCACGGCTGCATGACAACTATGGTGTCACCAACGTCCGCGCCGCGTGCGCGGTTCCAGGGGAAGGGGAGTCCATGTCCTTGCAAAACGGAGCAGTCGTTCTCGGTGGTGCGCGCACGCCGATGGGTCGCCTCCAAGGTGCCCTCGCGGGGCAATCGGCTGCCGACCTTGGTGGTGTGGCCATCGCGGAGGCACTCGAGCGGTCGGCATTGCCGGCGCAGGACGTGGACTACGTGATCATGGGCCAGGTGCTGCAGGCCGGGACCGGCCAGAACGCCGCCCGGCAGGCGGCCATCAAGGGTGGCGTGGGCATGAACGTGCCGGCTTTGACGATCAACAAGGTGTGCCTGTCGGGGATCGATGCCATCGCTCTAGCCGACCAAGTCATCCGAGCTGGAGAGTTCGATGCTGTCATCGCCGGTGGCATGGAATCAATGTCCAATGCTCCGCATCTGTTGGTCGGCTCGCGCGAAGGCGTGAAGTACGGGGACTGGACCATGACCGACGCATTGGCCTTCGACGGCCTGACCTGCGCCTTCGATGAGTGTGCGATGGGTGAAGCCACCGAGAACTACAACTCCCGATACGGACTTACGCGAGATGAACAAGACCGCGTGGCAGCTGCCTCGCATGCTCGGGCCGCTGCCGCGCAAGAAAGCGGACTGTTCGCCGAGGAGATCGCCGCGGTGACGATCCCGCAGCGCAAGGGCGACCCGATAGTGGTCACGCAGGACGAAGGCATCCGCGCGAGTACCACCGTCGAATCCCTCGGTGGACTTCGAGCCGCTTTCGCGAAGGACGGCACCATCACGGCGGGTAACGCCTCACAGATCTCCGATGGCGCGGCCGCCCTTGTCATCGTCTCCCGCGATGAAGCCGCCGCGCTTGGTCGCACCCCGATTGCCCGGATCGGATCGCACGGAGTGGTGGCCGGACCGGATCCGTCGTTGCACGAACAACCAGCGGCGGCGATCGAAGCCGCGTGCGCCAAGGAAGGCATCTCGGTTGCCGACCTCGATCTCATCGAGATCAACGAGGCGTTCGCCGCGGTAGCGGTGGCCTCGATGCGCAGGCTTGGTGTGGATGACTCCAAGGTGAACGTCAACGGTGGCGCGATCGCCCTCGGTCATCCGATCGGGATGTCCGGGGCGCGGCTGGTGCTGCACTTGATCTATGAGTTGCGGCGTCGGGGCGGCGGTATCGGGGCGGCGGCCCTGTGTGGCGGTGGTGGCCAGGGCGATGCGCTGCTGGTCGAGGTTTTGCCTGCATGACGGATTCCGCTGTTTCCGCCCCTCGGCTGGAGGCGTTGATCGATGGTGTCGTTGCGCGCCGCATCCGAGATGTCGCGCGGGCCATCACGATTGTCGAGAACGGCGGGAGCGCGGCGCAGGAACTGATGGCGGCATTGTCCGCTCGTCCGCAGGCCCAGCGGCGGGCTCAGACGATCGGACTCACGGGTTCGCCCGGTGTCGGCAAGTCGACGATGACGGCTGCCCTCATTGCGGCACTGCGCGAGCAGCAAAGATCGGTGGCGGTTCTCGCCGTCGATCCGTCTTCGCCTTTTTCCGGTGGCGCCCTACTCGGTGATCGGATCCGGATGCAATCGCACTCTCAGGATGCGGACGTCTTCATCCGATCCATGGCATCGCGCGGACACCTGGGTGGACTGGCGGCGGCGGCCGGACAGGTGTTGCGCGTGTTCGACGCCGCGGGTTTCGACGTCGTCTTGATCGAGACGGTAGGTGTGGGGCAATCGGAGGTCGAGATCGCGGCTGCCGCTGATACGACGGTCGTCCTACTTGCGCCAGGCATGGGTGATGGAATCCAAGCGGCCAAGGCGGGCATCTTGGAGATCGGCGATGTCTTCGTGGTCAACAAGGCCGATCGCGAAGGGGCGGCCAGTACCGCCCGCGAGTTGCGGCAGATGATCGCGCTTTCCGGTGAAGGAACAGGTGGTGGGCACGAGCAGTGGACACCGGCCGTCGTGACGTCGGTGGCGAGCACCGGACAGGGTGTCCCCGATGTTGCCGAAGCGATCGATGCCCATCAGCAATGGGCCCGTGAACATGGTGAATTGGCCCGACGACGATTGCTGCGGGCGCGTGAGGAGATCACCGCCACCTTGACGGGCTTGTTGCGAACCTCATTGCATTCCACGCAGCTGACTGCGCAGGTGGATGGAACCGCCCAAGAGGTGGCCGCTGGTCGGCTCGATGTCCATCGAGCCGCCGAGCAACTATGGAATCTGTTGGTTGACGAAGGCTCGGATCGATAGGACGGACGTATGTATCCGGTCGTTACATGCGGGTAGTTGAAGCGAGCATGGCCTAACGCCGATGCCAAGCCTCCGGATCATCCAGGTAGCCCTGCACGATGTCCGGGAAGTGGCCGCCTCGGACATCGTCGAGCGAGGTGTGTTCGAGGACATCGCGCATCGCAGCGCGCAGAGCCACCCAGACTTCCCGAAGGTGAGTGGCCGAGCCGGTGTAGCGGACGTCTTCTGGGCGCAACTCGCGCACGGCTGCCAAGGGTCCGTCCAGGGCTCGGACTACGTCGGCGATAGAGATCTCCGTGGGGTGTCGATCGAGCCGGTACCCACCAACGGCCCCGCGTTGGCTCACCACGATCCCGGCTTGCCGCAGTTGCCGCAAGATCCCCTCGAGGAATTTCACGGGAATGTCCTGCGCGGTGGCCAACTCGTCGCCCTTGGTGAGCGCCTGCGGGTCGACCTCGTGTGCTGCGGCCAATTCCAGTAAGGCCCGGGTTCCGTAATCCACGCGGGCGGAGACGTGCATGCCGGCTCCTTCCCACTGATCGCCGAGCGCGCCTCGGTGATGCGCGCGGCATGGGCCACAATAGGGCCGTGAGCACTCCGAATTTCGCCGGTGCCGTCGACCTTGGAGCGTTGGCGGCCAGTAAGGATCAGCAGCGCAAGGCCGATGCAGCCCTCGCGGGAGCGCCGCCTGGACTGATCGTCGATGTCACGACGGCGGGTTTCCAGGCCGACGTCATGGACCGATCCATGTCCGTCCCGGTGATCGTGGACCTGTGGGCGACCTGGTGTGGGCCGTGCAAGCAGTTGTCTCCGATCTTGGAGCGCTTGGCTGCCGAGTACGGGGGTCGATGGATCCTCGCGAAGGTTGATGTCGATGCCGAGCAGCAGATCGCTGCGGCCTTCCAGGTGCAGTCGATTCCGTCGGTCTTCGCGGTGATCGGTGGCCAGGTCGCTCCGTTGTTCCAAGGCGCTTTGCCCGAGCAGCAGATCCGGCAAGCGGTGGACAAGGTGCTCGAAGTTGCCCAAAGCCAAGGAATCAGCGGTTCCCTCGAGGGCGCCGCGCCTGCCGCCGATTCCGCCGACGATGCCCAGGCCGAGCCACCGGGGGATCCGCGCTTCGATGCGGCGTTCGCGGCGATCGATTCCGGCGATTGGGCGGCAGCACGGTCGGCCTACCAGCGGATCCTCGATGAATCGCCTGCCGATGCCGATGCCGCGGTCGGGCTGGCCATGGTGGATCTGTACGAACGAAGCGAGGCGTTGGATCCGGCCGCTGCACTCGCAAGTGCGGGGGACCCCTCCGATGTCGCCGCCCAGTTGGCCGCCGCCGACGCAGAAGCGCTGACCGGGCAATGGGGTGCCTGCTTCACCCGGCTGATCGCCGCCATCAAGGTGACCAGCGGAGATGATCGCGAAGCGGTTCGTGCCCGACTGTTGGAGATGTTCGCCCTCGCAGGTGACGATCCGGCAGTGGCACCGGCTCGTACCGCCTTGGCAAGCGCCCTGTTCTAGTCGCTCTCGAGCGCGGATCCCGTGCTGGCGAAGTAGCACCCGGCGAGCGGGGGGATCGTGATCTCGGCTGACGCTGGTCGGCCATCCCACGGCTCGTCGGTCGCTTCCACTGCACCGAGGTTGCCGATTCCCGACCCTCCGTAGTGCGTCGAATCGGTGTTCAGGACCTCCTGCCAGCGCCCGGCCCAGGGCAGGCCGAGGCGAACTTCCGATCGCGGGACCGGCGAGAGGTTCACTACCGCCACCAGAGCCTTGCCATCATCGTCACGTCGTAGCCAACTGAAGGTGTTGCTTTCAGCGTCGTCGGCGCGAATCCATTCGAAACCGGTCACCTCGCCGTCGCGCTGCCACAACGCCGGGTACTCCCGATAGGCGCGGTTGAGGTCCGTGACCGTCCTCAAGATGCCCTCGTGTTCGGCGAACTGCAAGAGCCACCAATCCAGTCCACGTTCGCTGGACCACTCATCGGATTGCGCGAACTCCGATCCCATGAACAACAGTTTCTTGCCCGGGTGGGCCCACATGAATGCCAAATAGGCACGCAGATTGGCGAGGGCCTGCCACCTATCGCCCGGCATCTTGCCGATCAGTGAGGACTTTCCATGCACGACTTCGTCATGGGAGAGCGGCAGGATGAAGCGTTCGGAGAAGGCGTACATGAGCGAGAACGTCATGTCGTTGTGGTGGTAGCGCCGGTGGATCGGATCACGCTGCATGTAGGCCAGCGAGTCGTTCATCCAGCCCATGTTCCATTTGAAGCCGAAGCCCAAGCCACCGGCATCGGTAGGAGTGGTTACCCCGGGCCAGGCTGTCGACTCCTCGGCAATGGTCACCACGCCGGGAACCCGCTTGTACACCGTCGCGTTCATTTCCTGCAGGAACTGCACGGCGTCTAGGTTCTCCCGGCCTCCGTATTGATTCGGTGCCCACTGACCTGCTTCGCGTGAGTAGTCCAGGTAGAGCATCGAGGCGACCGCGTCGACCCGCAGTCCATCGATGTGGAACTCCTCCAGCCAGTACAGCGCGTTGCTCACCAGGAAATTGCGAACTTCACGACGACCGAAGTCGAAAACATAGGTGCCCCAATCGGGCTGTTCGCCGCGTCGTGGATCCGGGTGTTCGTACAAGCACGTTCCGTCGAAACGTGCCAAGGCCCATTCGTCCTTGGGGAAGTGGGCCGGAACCCAGTCGATGAGGACGCCGATCCCGGCCTGGTGCAGTCGGTCGACCAGGTAGCGAAAATCATCAGGGGAACCGAAGCGGGCGCTCGGTGCGAAGTATCCGGAGACCTGATACCCCCACGAGGGCCCGTAGGGATGCTCGGCCACCGGCAGGAACTCCACATGGGTGAAACCGGCGTCGGTTACGTAGGAGGTGAGTTGCTCCGCGAGTTCGCGGTAGTCCAGGCCGGTGCGCCAGGAACCAAGGTGCACTTCGTAGATCGACATCGGTCCCAGATGCGGATTGTGCGCCGCACGCTCTTCCAGCCATTGTCGATCTGCCCACTGATACTCGGATTCGAAGACGATGGAGCCGGTGGCCGGCGGTATCTCCGTAGCGAAAGCGAGCGGGTCCGCTTTGTCACGCCACTGTCCGTCCTTGCCGAGCACCTGGAACTTGTAGCGGGTTCCGTTACCGACACCTGGAACGAAGAGCTCCCAGACACCGGTTGCACCAAGGGAGCGCATCGGATGGGCGGTGCCGTCCCAGAAATTGAAATCACCGATCACCCGAATCCCGATGGCGTTCGGTGCCCACACCGCGAAGGAGGTGCCCTCCACTGGACCCAGGATCGAATCGAACCGGCGCACGTGTGCACCGAGGTGATCCCACAACTGTTCGTGTCGACCTTCGCCCAGTAGGTGGAGGTCGAGTTCGCCGAGTAGAGGAGCGAACCGGTACGGGTCATCGACCAGCATCGGATCTGCTTCGTATTGCACGTCGATTCGGTAGTCCGGTATCGACGTCAATGGCACCACACACCACCACACGCCGCGGGCCTCATGCGCCATCGGGATCCGCTCGGGTGCGTCGGACTGCGGTGCGAGAACCACCGCCACCGACCGCGCACCTGGACGCAACGTGCGAATGGTGATCTGGTCATCTCCGAGATGGGCACCCAAGATCGAGTGTGGATCGTGGTGGGCTCCATCGACAAGCCGATCGAGATCGGCTCGATCCACCGGCTTCGGCTTGGGGGTTGGTTTCACTGCCGGCCCTCTTGCCGGCTCTCTTGCCGGCTC
>CAZWIW010000037.1:0-4734 GCA_964634545.1 uncultured Rubrivirga sp. | reverse complement strand
CTCTTGCCGGCTCTCTTGCCGGCTCACTGTGACGACGTGCGCGACGTTCTCCCAGGGCTGCAGGCGCACGTAGGTTTGCGCACCCCACGTCCAGGTGCCGCCCGTGATTTCGTCGTGGGCGATGAAGCGTTCGGCCGGATCCATCCCCAACGCGGTCAAGTCCCACCAGATCGTGCATTCGTGTTCGCGATGCGGGTCGACGAGGCAGGCAATCAAGACGATGTCCGTGCCAACGTGTTTGCTGAAGGCGATGATGGCGTCGTTGTCCGTGTGATGGAAGCGCAAGGAGCGCAAGTCCTGCAACGCTGGGTGTTCGCGCCGGATGCGATTCAGCAACGTCAGGTAAGGAGCTAGCGTCCGCCCTTGGCGCTGCGCTTGTTTCCAGTCGCGGGGACGGTATTGATACTTCTCTGAATCCAGGTACTCCTCGCTGCCCGGCCGTACGGCAACGTGCTCGAACAACTCGAAGCCGCTGTAGATGCCGTATGTCGGTGACAAGGTCGCAGCGAGAGTGGCGCGGATGGAAAAGGCCGCCGGGCCGCCATGTTGCAGGTACTCATGCAAGATGTCGGGAGTGTTGGTGAAGAAGTTCGGCCGCATGTAGGCCGAAGCAGGACCCGCCAGTTCGTTCAGGTACTCGATGATCTCGTGTTTGCTATTGCGCCACGTGAAGTAGGTGTAGCTCTGCTGGAAGCCGATTTCCGCGAGCGCCTTCATCATCGGTGGTTTCGTGAAGGCTTCGGCGAGGAAGAGAACATCGGGGTCGGTGGCATTGATGGACGAGATCAGCCGATCCCAGAGCCACAGCGGCTTGGTGTGCGGGTTGTCGACTCGAAAGATGCGGACACCGCGATCCATCCACACGCGCACGATGCGTTCGATCTCCGAGTACAAACCCTCGGGATCCTCCTCGAAGTACAGCGGATAGATGTCCTGGTACTTCTTGGGCGGATTCTCCGCGTAAGCGATCGAGCCATCGTGGCGCTTGCCGAACCATTCCGGGTGTGCGGTAACCCACGGGTGATCGGGGGATGCTTGCAAAGCGAGATCGAGGGCGACCTCCATGCCGAGCTCTTCGGTGCGTGCCACGAATGCATCGAAGTCCTTCCACGTACCCAAGTCCGGGTGCAAGGCATCGTGTCCGCCGTCGCTACTGCCGATAGCCCACGGTGATCCGGGGTGTCCGTCTTGCGCGAGGAGTGCGTTGTTGTGTCCCTTGCGGTGGGTGCTGCCGATCGGATGAATGGGCGGTAGGTACACCACATCGAAGCCCATCTCGGCAATATGCGATAAGCGATCGGCAGCGGTTGCCAGCGTTCCGGATCGAGCGTGCTCGAGCGATGCTCCCTCGCTACGAGGAAAGAACTCATACCAAGCGCCGAACAGGGCCCGGCGTCGCTGTACGCGCAACGGCCACGGCCCACTTACGGATTCCTCGGTTCGTTGCCCGTAGTCGTTCATTGCCGATGCGACGTCGTCGGTACTAGCGGCAGCGAGTCGGACGGGTGCTGGCAGGCGCTTGTTTCGCATCGCGGCGAGTGCTGCCTTCAGCGTGGCGCGAACGTCCGTCGCAGCACGCGGGAGCCGCTTGAGTGTCCGGCTCATGATGGCGGCGCCCTCGGCCAACTCGAACTCCACATCGATCCCCTCGGCGATCTTGATGTGTGCTCGCTGCATCCACGCGCGCCAGGGTTCGGACCAGGCGTGGATCGAGAAAGTCCAATCGCCGATTTCATCGACGGTGATCGAGCCCGCCCACCGGTCGACTCCCGATGGATCAGGCTGCATTCGAACAGCGGAAGCCTGCCGCCCCACCGGATCTGTGGTTCGAACTTCGACCGTGAGCGGCAGATGCCCGTCCCGGAACACAGTTGCCTGCACGGGCACGGTCTCACCGACCGCCGCGGCAGCTGGCCGCAGCCCGCACTGCACGCTCGGCCAGACGTCCACGATGGGGATCCGCGAGGTCAGGCCATCGTGCGGACCGGTCGACCGCTGAGCCATGACTCGAGCGTAGTCATCGGGGGCTCGTTGCCGGTGGGTCTTCGCGCGGATGGCTGGAGGAGTGGCGCTGGAAACGTCGGCGCAACCTACGGGCACTACGGTTGCCGCCGTGAAAGCGATAAGACGATTCACTGTCCGCTCCGTGCTGCCGGACTCCCTGGCTGGGCTCGAGGAGTTGGCACTGAACCTCCGGTGGTCCTGGCACCCGGCCACGCAGGATCTCTTCGCGGCGATGGATGAATCGCTGTGGAATTCGGTCGGGCGCGATCCCGTTCGTCTGCTCGGTGAGATATCCGCCGAGCGCCTTGCCGAACTCGCGCAGGATCCGGGGTTCGTCGACTGGGTGGCGCACCTGCTCGCGGACCTGCATACCTATCTCCAGACGCCACAGTGGTTCCAGCGGTGGTCGGCAGACTCCGGCACCGATGACTCCCGCGGCAAGTTGTCCGGCATCGCCTATTTCTCCCCGGAATACGGAGTGACATCCGCGCTTCCGCAATATTCCGGTGGACTGGGCATCTTGGCGGGGGACCACCTCAAGGCGGCCAGCGATCTGGGCGTGCCCATCATCGGTATCGGACTGTTTTACCGATCCGGTTACTTCCGGCAGGGCCTCACCCGCGACGGGTGGCAGCGCGAGCAGTACCCCGTGTGCGACCCCGATGGTTCCCCGATCATGCTGCTGCGCGAGGAATCCGGAGCACCTGCGCGAATTTCCCTTCAGTTGCCCGGCGAGCGGGTGCTGTCAGCACGGATCTGGATCGCTCGAGTCGGGCGGGTCCCATTGCTGATGCTCGATTCCGGCGTGGAGGAGAACTCACCGCAGGAGCGTGAAGTAACCGACCGGTTGTACGGCGGCGGCGGTGAATACCGCTTGCAGCAGGAAATGCTGTTGGGAATCGGCGGTGTGCGTGCGCTGCGCACGTACTGTCGCATCACCGGCACTCCGGCTCCGGAGGTCTTCCACACGAACGAGGGGCATGCCGGTTTCCTGGGCCTGGAGCGCATTCGCGAACTGCGCACGCAGCATCCGGAACTGGATTTCGGTGCGGCGTTGGAAGCCTCCCGCGCCGGAACGGTCTTCACGACCCACACTCCGGTTCCCGCCGGCATCGATCGATTTCCGATGTCGATGATCGAGCAGTACTTCGGTGGCGCCAACGGCTTGGAGGCGGTCCCCGTCGAGGATGTGCTCGCATTGGGCGCCGAGGACTACCCCGGGGGTGACCCCGCGGTGTTCAACATGGCCGTCATGGGCTTGCGCTTGGCTGGTCGGGCGAACGGCGTGAGTTTGCTGCACGGGCAGGTTTCGCGGGAAATGTTCGCCGGCCTGTGGTCCGGGTTCGACCCCGACGACGTCCCCATCACCTCGATCACCAACGGAGTGCACGCACCCACCTGGGTAGCCCGTGAGGTGATGGACATTGCCCACGAGGCGATGGGATCGGATCTGATCCAGCAAGCCCGAGGGTGGGAAGAGATCGCGCACGTGGACTCCGGCCGGATCTGGGATGTGAAGTTCCGGCTCCGCGAACAGTTGGTGCACATGACCCGCGAGCGATTGCGGGAGTCCTGGATTGGTCGCGGTGCCGCTCCCGCTGAGTTGACGTGGATCGACGACGTTCTAGATCCCAGCATCTTGACCATCGGGTTCGCCCGCCGGGTGCCGTCCTACAAACGACTCACGTTGATGCTGCGCGACCAAGATCGGTTGCGCGAGTTGCTCCTTGATCCCGACCGGCCGATCCAGCTAGTGATTGCCGGCAAGGCGCACCCCGCCGACGACGGCGGCAAGGCTTTGATCCAACAGCTCGTCCAGTTCAGCGATCGCGAGGATGTTCGCCACCGAATCGTGTTCCTCCCGGACTACGACATCGAGATGGCCGAAACGCTGTACCCGGGTTGCGATGTGTGGCTGAACAACCCCATCCGTCCGCTCGAAGCTAGTGGCACGTCGGGGATGAAGGCGGCGCTCAACGGTGCCCTCAACCTGTCCATCCTCGACGGCTGGTGGGACGAGTGGTTCGACGGCGAGAACGGCTGGGCTATCCCGTCCGCCGACGGCATCGATGATCCCGACCGCCGGGATGATCTCGAAGCAACGGCTCTCTACGACCTCATCGCCCACTCGGTTGCACCCACGTTCTACGAACGAGGCGAGGACGGCCTGCCGCATCGCTGGCTCGCGATGGTGCGGCACACCTTGCAGTCCTTGGGGCCGAAGGTGCTCGCGACCCGCATGGTTCATGACTACGTCACACGGTTGTATTACCCGGCAGCGCAATCGTCGGCGGCGATATCCGACGACGCTTATGCGCCCGCTCGCGCATTGGCGACATGGAAAGCCCGAGTGCGCGAAGCATGGTCGGGAGTGCGCGTCGATCACGTGGAGTCCGAGGGCGTGTCCGACGTCCTCACCGCCGGTTCACCGATCGGCGTGCGTGCCTACGTTTCCTTGGGTGAGCTATCTCCCGACGATGTCAGCGTGCAATTGCTCTCCGGTCGGGTGGATAGCGACGATCGCCTGCGCGATCCGCGCGTGGATTCGATGGAGGCCATCGAGCAGTACGAACAAAACCGCTGGAAGTTCACCGTCACGCTGGACCTCGAGGAGAACGGCCCCTTCGGTTACACGGTGCGGGTGCTTCCGCGTCACCGTGGCTTGATCACCCCCGTGGAGTTGGGCCTGCAGGCTGTTCCCGATGCGGCGTCGGGGATGACCGACGGGCC